>DASUII010000029.1:0-6243 GCA_036279835.1 Pseudonocardiaceae bacterium | reverse complement strand
GTCGGCCCGGTTCAGCAGGGAGTGCCGCAGCAGTAACTCGCTCGCTCCGGCGAACATCGCCAGCCCGACAGCGGAGAACACCAGCAGGGCGGCGATCAACCGGCCGCGCAGGGTGAGCGGTCGAGGTGGCATCCTCATGAGGCACCGATATTGAGCGCATCGCGGGGCAGCCGCAGCGTGTACCCGACACCGCGGATCGTGTGGATCAGCGGCGGGTTCTGTCGATCGATCTTGCGGCGTAGGTAGCTGATATAGGACTCGACGATCCGGCTGTCACCGCCGAAGTCGTAGTTCCATACCCGGTCCAAGATCTGGGTCTTGCTGACGACCTTTCCCGCGTTGACCATGAGGTAGCGAAGCAAGTTGAACTCGGTCGGCGAGAGCGCCACGAGCGTCCCGGCGCGACGAACCTCGTGGGCCTCCTCGTCCAGCTCAAGATCGGCGTAGGTCACCATTGCGCCGGCAGAATCGTCGCCACCGTTACCGTTGCGGCTGGGCTGGGTGCGCCGCAGGATCGCTTTCAGTCGCAGCACCAACTCCTCGAGGCTGAACGGTTTGGTCACGTAATCGTCGCCGCCCGCGGTGAGGCCGGCGATCCGGTCGTCAACGCCGTCCCGGGCGGTCAGGAACAGCACCGGGAGCTCACTGTGCGTCGCCCGCAACTGGCGGGCCAGGGTGAACCCGTCGCAGTCCGGCAGCATCACATCCAGCACGACGATGTCCGGCACGGTGTGCGCGATGGCGCTCAGCGCTCGGGCGCCGCTGTCCGCGGCGTGCACCTCGAAGCCAGACAACCGCAGCGAGGCGCACAGCAACGCCAAGATGTTCGGCTCGTCGTCGACGACGAGCACACTGGCACAACTCTGGTCGTCCACGGCCGCCAGCTTCCCCCACCAGCCTGAGCCGAAGCTATGCTGGGGTTGAGAATTCGCTATCGCAAGCTCACCCGTCGAGCACGTAGCCGGCGCCGCGCACCGTGCGGATCCGGTCGGCGCCCAGCTTGCGACGCAGGTATCCCACGTAGACTTCCACGATGTTGGACGACTTCGGCTGGCCCCAGACCTCGGTGGTGAGCCGGTCCTGCGACACCGGCTGACCTGCCCGGCTGGCCAACGCGATAAGCAGCGCGTATTCCGTCGGCGACAGGGTCACGAGCCGGCCGGCGACGCTGACCAGTCCGAGGGTGGTATCGACGGTGACCATCCCCGCGCGCAGCACGGTCCGGTCCACCGGCATCCGATCGGAGACCCGCAGCCGCAGCCGGCTGACCAGCTCCTCCACCGGAAACGGCTTGGTCAGGTAGTCGTCCAAGGTGCCTCGCAGCAGTGACACCGTCTGTTCCCGTTGCTCGCGCGACGTCAGTGCGATCACCGGCAGCTGCGGAGCCACCCGGCGCAGCTCGTCGAGGAAGTTTCGGGGATCGGAGCCAGCCAGAGCGACGTCGAGGACGATGGCCGCGAGGGAGTGCGCGCGGGCCGCATCCAGCACTTCCGGGACGGTGTCCAAGATCCGGGTCTCGAATCCCGTGGATCGTAACGCCTGCAGCACCCGGCTCGTTGTCTGTCGCAAGGGCACCATGAGAAGTACAGGTTGCCGCAGGCTAGAAGGAGGTCCAGTGGGGGACGCCGTTGACCGCTGATCGGATTGCATCGGCGGCAAGGCTTCCGCGCCGTGCGGTGTGGGGCAATCGATGAGCGGCAAGATTACCCATCTGGTCCAACGTATTACCGAACGCGGTTGAGTGCGTCACGGGGCGTTCGACGTAATGCTTACCGCCATTTGGCCTAACGGGTGGGCGCTCGTCGCGTCTCACGGCCGTGTGGGCGACCCCGGGTGGGTAACACTCTCAGGTTGCGCCGGGTAGGTACCTACTTCTCCATACGGTTCGTGCCGTGCGACGCCAGTTGGAACGAACGCTGTGGGCAACGGCCTTCCTCGCCGTGCTCCTGGCGCCTGTGCTGCTGGCGCCTGTGCTGCACGGCCCGCGTCCTAGAGACGGTTCGTCGCTGCTGTCCCAGCTTTCCGTCGGGATGGGGCTGCTGGCCACCTCGATGCTGGTTTGTGTGGTCGTGCTGCCGTCTCGGCTGCGCTCGCTGACCCGCACTTTAGGGATCGACGGCGTGCTGGGGATCCACCGCTTCGTCGGGTTGGCTGTCACCCTGCTGGTGGGCTTGCACATCATCCTGGTGGTGGCGGCGAAGCCGGCAAACGTGGCGCTGTTCGACGTCCTGCATGCACCTAACCGGGCCCGTGTGGCCGTCGGCGCCACCGTGGCGTTGGGTGCACTGGTCGCGCTGACGGTGCTGCGCAGGCGACTGCGGCAGCGCTACGAGGTGTGGCGTTGGGTGCATGTGGCGCTGGCCGGATCGGTGCTGGTGCTCAGCGCACTGCACATCTGGTGGCTCAATCACCTGGTTCGAGACACCGCGATGCGGGCCTTGTTCACCGTCCTCGCGGTGGCCGCGCTGGGGGTGCTCGGATACCGGTGGCTATGGCTGCCGTTGCGTGGGCCTCGCCGCGAATATGTGGTCCGCGAGCTCCGGCCGGAGACCAGCACGGTGAGCACGCTGGTCCTCGAGCCCCGCCGCCGCGACGGACACCGGCGTGGCTATCGGACCCTGGAGTTCGCCCCCGGCCAGTTCGCCTGGATACGCCTGAATCCCTCGATCGGGGCGCAGGAGCATCCGTTCACCATCGCCTCCAGCGCCCACGTGGGATTGTGGACCGAGTTCACGATCCGGCACAGCGGTGATTTCACCAGCGAGCTGCGCCAGCTGCGACCGGGTAGCCCGGTATGGGTCGACGGGCCGCACGGCGCCTTCACCCTCGACCTGCGGCGCTGCACTGGATTGGTGATGATCGCCGGAGGCGTCGGCATCACCCCGATGATGAGCATGCTGCGAACGCTGGCACACCGACGGGACCGGCGCCCGCACCGGCTGGTGGTAGTGGCCCGGACCCTCGACGATCTGCTGTTTCGCACCGAGCTCAGCCAACTTCAGCAGAAGCT
Source organism: Pseudonocardiaceae bacterium (assembly GCA_036279835.1). Classification (GTDB taxonomy): domain Bacteria; phylum Actinomycetota; class Actinomycetes; order Mycobacteriales; family Pseudonocardiaceae. Next base: position 3,233 of record DASUII010000029.1, on the reverse strand, counting down.
GGACCTCACGGTTATTGAGCTGCTCCGCCAGCCGCCACCCAGCTGGACCGGCGCATCCGGAGCTGTCGATGAGGACCTCCTGACGGCGCTGCTGCCCGGCACATTCCGGCGCAACCAGCTCGACTATTACCTGTGCGGCCCTCCCGCGATGGTCACCGACGTGCTGACCGTGCTCGACGGGCTGGACGTCCCGGAGCCGCGGATTCACACCGAGCAGTTCGACCTCGTCTAACACCCTGGCTGACCCCCGAGCTGAGAGGTTTTCATCTGTGCGCCCCCCGGTACCCCGATTTGTCCGATGGGTTGTCTCCCTGGCCGTGATCGCCGCGCTGACAGTTGTGGTGTTCCAGTACTGGGCCACCTCGCAGTACGGGGTAGCAACCGTGGCGGAGAACGGGCCGGCTACGACAGCAGACTCCCGATGGACGCAAACGCAATGGGGTCCGTTGAGCCCCGCGGATCGAGACCTGTTGGTGATGGTCCGGCAGGCCGGCCTGTGCGGCGGATCGAGCGGGCAGCAGGCCCAGCAACAGGGCGCCACCGTGGGAGTCCGCACCGTCGCCCAGCGCGTCTGGGTCGACTACGGCGACCTCGGCAATCAGGCTCGCACGGTCGCCGACAAGCTTGGCGTGGTGTTGCCCGACCAACCTGATGCGCAGCAGCAGAGCTGGATGCGGGAGCTATCCGGGCGCTCTGGCCCGGACTTCGACCGCATGTTCGCCCAAGGGCTGCGAAGCACCGACGGTGCGGTGCTGCCGGCCATCACCAGCGTGCGGGCCGGCACCCGTAACGAGCTGATCCGGTCGTTCGCGGCCAACGCTGCGGTCCTGCTCAACCGGCAGATGGAGTACTTGGAGCACACCGGACTGGTCGACTATTCCCGACTGCCCGCGCCACAGCCTCCCGCCGCCGTGCTCCCCGCCGCAGCGACTCCCTCGGCAGATATCCCACCCACTGGCCGGGAACAGCACATCGACCAGGTCGTCAACGCCAGGCAGGTTCCGCCAACCGTCCCCGTGGCAGGTAACGACGCGAAGGCCATGATCGCCGCGCTGGTGTCGATCGCTGTGCTGCTGGCCGCGCTCGGTTTGCTAGGGACCCCCGGCCGCCGCGCCCGCCCGGCTCGTCGGGCCGACACCCGTCCCCACCACCGCAGCGTCTCTCACACCCGACGACACGCCGCCCAACGCTGGTGACCGGCGTGGTCCCGAGGCACGCCGCGAAAAGGTTCCAATAGCCAGTCGGTTTGGCCTGATGTGACGTGTGTCGGGCTGGCCGGTGATCGCATCTAGCCACGGAGCTCACCCGCGACGCGCTGAATCAGGGCCACCACGTCCGGGCCGGCTAGCGATGCGGCGCGGAGCAACCCGAAGGCCTTCCGGTACACCGCTACCTGCCCCGGGTCATCTATTTGCTGCTCTCCGGTCATTGTCTCGACGAACGCACGGTGGTCATCGTGGACGACGAAGCTACCCAGCGGGAGAATCGGCATCGGCGTGCCAGTCCGAAGCACGGCGAGGTGCACGGCCGGTAGTCCACTGACGGCTACCAGCCGGTCCAACTGACCGGCCAACGTCTCGATCGTTCCCGGTGGGTCGTGCAGCGCGGTCTCACCGATCACGATGTCGATGCGTTTGTGCGGTTCGTACAGGATCTGCTGGCGCTTGATCCGGGTGGCTATCAGCGTCTCAACATCCGCAGCGGACGTCCCGGATGTCACCGGGCCGCCGTGGAGTGCCAGCAACTCCCGGGCGTAGGCAGCGGTTCGGACGATCCCAGGGACGAATGCTGGCTGGAACTCGGCGATCTGTGCTGCTTGAGCGGGTGGGGTCACCAGCTGCGTCCAATCAGGACACGAGCAGGTCCGTACTCACGCGCGCGGCCAGTTTCGGGTGACCCGTGATGTACCGCTGCCACGGGCGCACGCGCAAGCGCAGTATCTCGCCACGACCTGGCTTGCTCGATCCGGCTCGGGTCGGTGACCGGTTCCGCTCCCAGTCACGTCCCGTCCAATGTGTAGTGCATGTCGTAAAGCTCGGTGTCGTCGAACAGCCAGAAGTCGCGGTGCGGCACTTCCACTGGCCACTCCCCGTCCGCGACCGGGATGATGCACACTTCCTCCCCGGCTGCGACACCCGGCTGATACCCCCAACTCAGTTCCCACCGTATGTAGTCGCTCAATGGCTCGGTAACGATGTGGACGCGTTGTAGGACTCGCCCGGCCCGCCGATGCGCACGGACTGCTCCTGCCCACTGCTCGTGTTCCGGGCTGGGCGGTCGAGGCTCCCCGGCGAGGAACGCGGCTAGGTGGTGCGGGTCCTCGCCGGAACCGCTGTAGTCCTGCAGGGTTCCAACCTGAACGCACTGCGCCGGAACGGGTGTGTGATAACGCTGAAGTCTGTGGGCGGGATCATTGCCGAGCTCGGTACCGCTCTGCTGCCGCGAGGACCACGGACGCCTTGATGCGGACGATCCGCTCCCCGGCGAGCAGGTTCTCGGCGTTGCCGTAGGTGGCCTGGTCGACCTCGTCGCCCTGCACCGCGAGGTAGCCGTCTTCGCCGAGGTACACGGTTGGGCAGCCGCTGATGCTGCTTCCCTGGTCCTTCACGAGCTTCTCCAGTCGCATGAACCCCATTATTCGACGGAGCGAGCGCTCAGGATGATCCATCCTCCACCTCGATAGCGACACTTGGTCGCTAGATGGTCACGGCTCGGTCTGAGGTGGTAGCTCGTTTCGTCGGTGATCCAAGGCGGCGATGATCAACGCGCGAGCGGCATTGCCGACTACGGCCTGTTTGGCGAGTTCTTCAAATACTTTGTGGTAGAGCGTGATCTCTCGGGGCTGGTTGATAGTCAGTTCCGCAGAGACCGTTTCCACATGCACCAAACGGTTGTCAAACATGATGAACTGATTAGTAGGAACTCGGTACTCGGCGAAGGTGGGAATGATGCCGAGGGTGAGCCGAGGCATTGACATGACCGCAAGAAGTCGGTCTAGCTGCCCGATCATCACGCTACTGTCTCCGACGGTTGTTAGAAGTGCCTGTTGGGTGACGATGAAGTGAAACTTATGATTGCCCTGGTACAAGATTTGTTGGCGTTCCATGCGCGCCGATACCCCAGCGTCAAGGTCGTCAGGGATTTCGTAGAATTCGATGACCCGGCGCATGACAGCCTCGGCATATTCGGCAGTGTGGAGGATACCGGGAACTAGCAGTGGTTCATACCAGCGC
>DASUII010000028.1:0-60456 GCA_036279835.1 Pseudonocardiaceae bacterium | reverse complement strand
AGCGTTGGGTACGTCCACCCCGACCTCGACGACGGTGGTGGCCACCAGGACGTCGATGTCGCCGGCGGTGAAGGACCGCATCACGACGTCCTTGTCGTTGCCTGGCAGGCGGCCGTGCAACACCCCGAGCCGCAGCCCGGCCAGTGGACCTTCCTCAAGCTGCGGAGCCAGGTCGAGCACCGCCAGTGGCGGGCGACCGCCGTCCTCGCCGTCCTCACCGGCAGCGTCCTCACCAGCAGCGTCGTCGTCGCCGATCCGCGGGCACACCACGTAGGCCTGCCGGCCGCCGGCGATCTCCTCAGCGATCCGCCGCCACACCCGTTCCAACCAGCCGGGCTTCTCCCCGACCGGCACCACGGTGGTCGAGATCGGCGACCGGCCAAGCGGCAGCTCGCGCAGGGCGGAGACCTCCAGATCGCCGTAGACGGTCATTGCAACGGTGCGCGGGATCGGCGTCGCGGTCATCACCAGCACGTGCGGGCTGGTGCCGTCGACCGCCCTGGCGCGCAGCGCGTCGCGCTGCTCGACGCCGAAGCGGTGCTGCTCATCGACCACCACCAGGCCCAGATCGGCGAAGGACACCCGATCCTGGATCAGGGCGTGGGTGCCGATCACGATTCCGGCCGCACCACTGGCCGCGTCCAGCAGTGCCTGTTTGCGCGACCGGGCGGGCAGTGATCCGGTGAGCAGGGTGATCCGGGTGGCCTGCTCGGCTGATCCCAGCTCGCCCGCCCGACCATAGTCGCCCAACATGGCCCGCAGGGACCGGGCGTGTTGCGCAGCGAGGACCTCAGTGGGCGCCAGCAGCACCGCTTGCCGTCCCGCATCCAGGACCTGCAGCATCGCCCGCAGCGCCACCACGGTCTTACCGGATCCGACCTCGCCCTGCAGCAGCCGGTTCATCGGGTGCTCGCCGGCCAGCTCGCTGGCCAGCAGCTCACCCACCTGCCGCTGCCCAGCGGTCAACGTGAACGGCAGCGCGGCGTCAAAGGCGGCAGCCAGCCCACCGTCGCGGCGCGGGCAGACCGGCGCGGGCCGGCGCATCACCTGCTGACGCCGCCGCGCGAGGGTCAGCTGCACCGCCATCGCCTCGTCCCACTTCAGCCGGCGCTGGGCGGTGGCGATCTGCGCACGGTCGTCGCTGCGGTGCACAGCGCGCAACGCCGCGCCCAGTTCCAGCAGCTGGTGTCGCTCGCGCAGCTCGACCGGTAGCGGATCCTCGGGATCGTCGAGGACGTCGAATGCCTGACGCACGCAGAGCTGGATCGTCCAGGACGGCAGGTCCTTGGTGGCGGGATAGACCGGGATCAGGGCTCGGGAGAACTCCGCGAGCTTGTCCGCGTCGCCGTCGAGCAGCTGGTACCGCGGGTGGGTGAGCTGCAGCGCGCGCTGCTTGCCGTACATCGTCACCCGGCCGGCGAACAGCCCCTGCCGACCAGGCTTGAGCACGGTGGGCAGACGATGCTGGTTGAAGAAGGTGAGGTTCAGGGTGCGGGTGCCGTCGAAGATCACCGCCTGCTGGATGGTGCCTTTCTTCTGTTGCATCGGGCGTGACGAGCAGCTGCGAATCTCGGCGACCACGGTGACGTCTTCCCCCGGCGTCAGACTCGCGATCGGGGTGAGCTGACCCTGGTCGGCGTACCGGCGCGGGTAATGCCGCAGCAGGTCACCGACAGTACGAATATCCAGCTGCTCGGCCAGCAGCGTCGCGGGCTTGGCACCGATCAGCCGGTCCAACGAGTCATCCACACCGGCCACGCTCACTCCACCCCCACCAGCAGCACACGCTGCGGCACGCGACCGGCGTAGACCAGCACCTCTACCTCGGGGTGCGCGCTGCGCAGGTGCTTGATCAGCCAGTCCCCGACGCCATCCGGAGCGTCCTGGCCGAGCAGAATGGTGACCAGCTCCCCGCCCACCGACAGCATTCGCTCCATCAGCTCGCGGGCCGCGACCAGTGGATCGCGGTCGATCAGGACGACCTCGTCACCGACCATCCCCAGGGTATCGCCCGGCTGGCAGCGTCCGGCCCAGGTCAACGCCTCCCCCCGGGCCACGGTGAGCTCCCCACACCGGGTCGCGGCTGCCGCCTCGGTCATCGCCACCAGGTCGTCGGCCGGGCGCCGCGCGGAGTCGTGCACCGCGATCGCAGCCAGTGCCTGCACCGGGGACGCGGTCGGTACGACCACCACCTCCTGGCCGGTGGCCCGGACCTGGACGGCCGCTAGTTCGGCACTGGTCGCGGCAGTGGGCTCGGCGAGCACTGTGACGTGCCGGGCGCGGGTACCGGCGAGAGCCGCGCGTAACTCGTCAAGGCTGCTATGGGCCTGGGTGGTGGTCACCCCTTCCCCGCGGAACAAGTCAGCCACTCCAGATCCGGAGACCATGGCGAGCACAGCGTGGTCGATGACGAACCGGTTGCGGTCGGTGTGATCGGCCTGGGCTTGATCGGCGAAGCGCAGTACCGTGATGCGGTGCGGCCGCCCGGCCCGCACCCCGGCTTCGATCACGGCGCCGACGTCGGAGCTGTGCACGTGCACGTTCCACAGCTGCGCACCGTCGCCGGTCTCGCCTGTGCCGACGACAGCCACGCAGTCGCCCAGGTTGGCCAGCTCGGTGCGCAACGTCGCGATGTTGGCCTGGTCGGTACCGTCCAGCAGGTACATCACTTCGTACTCGTACTCGGCGCAACCGCCGTCCCGCGCCAACTCCAGCACCTGCCCCGGCTGAGGCTGGCTTCCAGCGGCGACGGTGGACCGGACGCTGGGACGCTCGTTCACCACCGCCAGCAGCGCTTCCAATAGCAGGATCAGCCCGCGACCGCCCGCGTCCACCACTCCTGCGACAGCCAGTGCGGCGAGCTGGCGGGGGGTGTCGGCCAGCGCTCCGGCTGCAGCGGCAGTGGCCGCCGACGCCACGGCGCTGAGTTCGTCGGACCGGACCGCCGCGGCCGCCCGCGCCGCCGCGTGCAGCACGGTCAGCACCGTCCCGGGCACCGGTTCAGACACCGCGGCCGTGGCCAGCTCGTCAGCCCGGCACAGACCCTTGCGCAGGGCTGCGCCGTCCCAGGCTCGGCCATCGAACTCCAGGCCGATCAGGGGCTCCGCCAGGCCGCGCAGCACCTGGGAGAGGATCACTCCAGAGTTGCCCCGGGCTCCCATCAACGCGCCGCGGGCCAGCACCGCGACCGTACTGCCCGGCGGCACAGCCCCGGCCGCCGCGTTGTGATCCCGGAGCACCGCATCCAACCCGGCCCGCATGGTGGCCAGCAGGTTGGAGCCGGTGTCCTGGTCGGCGACCGGGAACACGTTGAGCGCATCGATCTCGTCACGGTGCGCAGCGAGCGCGTCACAGCAGGTCACTGCCCAGCGACGGACCGCTGCGCCGTCCAGCGACTGCAACACCGCGGCTGCTCACCGCCTTCATCTGACCCGGTTGATAGGCCGGTTTGTGGCTCTTCAAGAGCTACCAACGTCGAAGATTACCGACCCACAGCGTCCCCGGTGCGCGGCGCCGTGCACCGCCGGGTTACTCTTCACTCCGACCGCCCGGGAAACGGGCGTACCACCCTCGCGACGAACCCAGGGAGTGTGTGACGTGGCTGCCGTGTGCGACGTCTGCGGCAAGGGGCCGGGCTTCGGCATGTCGGTCTCGCATTCGCACCGGCGGACACATCGCCGGTGGGACCCGAATATTCAGACCGTCCGGGCAAAAATCGGCACCGGCAATCGTCACCGCCTCAACGTCTGCACGTCGTGCCTCAAAGCCGGCAAAGTCTCCCGAGGCTGACCGCTCCTCGACCTGCCACTCGGTACCGAATCGCGGGTCGAGCTGGCGCTGAGAGCGCGATTCGCTTCGAAATACAGTCGCGACAGCCGTGGTGTCGCCGAGTTCGACACCACGGCTGTCCGCCGCCGCCAGCGCAGCCCTCCTGTCGAACTCGGCGCACGCAAGGTTGTTCCCCGATCTGAGGACGCGGGCCACACCGCGACTCAGGACCCATTTCACACCTCAGGGCGACGCGCAGCGCCCACGTCGTTGGCTCCGAATGGCGATCCAAACCCACGGCCTAGGGCAAGCTCCAATCAACCGGGTCGGCTCCTAGGTCGGCGAGCAGGTCGTTGACGCGGCTGAACGGGCGGGAACCGAAGAACCCTCGGTCGGCTGACATCGGTGACGGGTGCGCGCTCTCGATACACGGCACATCGGTGAGCATCGGACGTAGGGTACCCGCGTCCCTGCCCCACAAGATCGCCACCAGTGGCTGCGCCGGACGCGCCACCAGGGCCCGGATGGCCTGCTCGGTGACCTGCTCCCAGCCCTTGCCGCGATGCGACCCCGGGCGACCGGGCTCCACCGTGAGCACTCTGTTGAGCAGTAGCACGCCACGCGCGGCCCATGCACTGAGATCACCGTTCGACGGGCTGGGCAGGCCCAGGTCGTCGCGGTACTCCCGAAAGATGTTGACTAGACTGCGCGGCAGCGGCCGTACACCCGGCTCCACCGAAAACGACAGCCCCACCGCGTGGCCTGGGGTCGGGTACGGGTCCTGGCCGACGATAAGCACTCGCACCTGGTCGAAGGGCTGGGTGAAGGCGCGCAGGATGTTGGTTCCAGCGGGCAGGTAACGCCGACCCGCGGCGATCTCGGCCCGGAGGAAATCACCAGCGGTGGCGATCCGCCCGACCACCGGAGCCAGCGCGCTAGCCCACCCGGGCTCTACGATCTCGTCTACAGCTGCGGCCACGGTGTGCGACCCTAGCGACCGGTCAGCGGACGTGCTGCGCCGCCACCGGGAGAAGCTTGCCGAAGCAACGACTGCGTGGATCGCAGCGGTACACCCCGAATCGTGGGATCTCGGAGTAGCCAAACGAGGTGCAGAGCCCGACCGCCTCAGGCAGCCGGCTCCCGGTCTCGAGGACCAGCCGCTGCCGGCCCGCGGCGACCGCTCGGCGCTCAAGCTCCCTAGGGCTGCTCGTGAGTGGCATTAAGTGCTATAACACTGTTTGGCACTCACGAGAAGTGTTGCCACCCCGCTGGCAGCACTTCATCTCCTGGCAGCACTTCATCTCCATCGACGGTCACGCCGCGCCCTTCGCGCACCACTCCGACCTCCGTCCACCCGACGGGCATTGCCACCCCCGCGGGAAAGGTCGCCAGCAGCGCGTGGTCCTCTCCCCCGGTGAGTACCCAGTGCCGCGCGTCGGCGTCCAGGGCTGAGGCCACCTCGACCAGCAGGCTGGCTACCGGCAGCGCCGCCGAATCGATATCGATGCCGACGCCGGAGGCCTCGGCGACGTGCCCGGCATCGGCGAGTAAGCCATCCGAGATGTCGATCATCGCCGTGGCACCGGCCGAAGCGGCTTGCGGGCCGGCACCATAGGGAGGCTCCGGCACCCGGTGCGCAGCGACCACGGCCTGCGGAGAACTGGCCAATGGAGATCGGGCCAATGGAGATGGTAAGCCCCGGCGAAGGACGGCAAGACCCGCGGCGGACCAGCCCAACGGGCCGCACAGCCCGAGCACGTCTCCGGCTCGGGCACCGGATCTGGTGACCGGCGCACGACCCTGCAGGTCACCCAGGGCCGTCACCGACACCACGAGTTGCTCTGAGCTGACCACGTCGCCGCCGACGATGGCGGCGCCGGCCTGCCCGGCCTCCGCCCACATTCCGGCCGCTAAGCCATCCACCGTGGATATCGGCGTGCGCCCGGGAACGGCCAGCCCGACGACCAGCGCGGTGGGCACCGCACCCATCGCTGCCACGTCGGCAAGGTTGGCCGCTACCGCTTTGCGCCCGACCTGGTGCGGCGTGGACCAGTCCAGCCGGAAGTGCACCCCCTCGACGAGCACGTCGGTGGTCACCACCACCCGGCCATCGGCAGCCGCCAGCACCGCGGCGTCGTCGCCCGGGCCCAGCAGGGTGCCAGGCAACAGTTCCCGACCGGCGGTGATCCGGGCGATCAATCCGAATTCGCCCAGGTCGGCTACCGTGCGTGGGTCCGACAGCGGTGGATCAGGTGTGACGCCACCGGCAGCACACACGGTCACGCCTCCGATCCAGCAGGTAGGGAGCAGGCGGTAGGTTCGTTCATACCCGATCGAGCCGACGAGACGAAGGACCCGCCGTGGTTCAGGCATACATCCTCATCCAGACCAAGGTCGGCAAGGCCGCCGCGGTGGCTGCGGCGGTGTCGAGCCTGCCAGGCGTCGCCAGCGCAGAGGACGTCACCGGCCCGTATGACGTGATCGTGCGGGCGGAGGCCGCCGACGTCGACCAGCTGGGTCAGCTGGTGCTGGCCAAGGTGCAGACGGTGGACGGCATCACCCGCACGTTGACCTGCCCCATCGTGCACCTGTCCTGACGGCGATCTGGCGTGTTCTCAGCTAGTTCCGCGCGGCAGGCCGGCATTCCCCGCTGGCCGCTGGGAATAGCACTGGCCCTGGCGGTGGCACTGGTGGTCGGAGTGCTCGTCGCTGCCGCGATAGTGCGCGAGCAGCCGCTGGGTCCGCTGGGGCTGGCGGTCGTTCCGGCGCCGTCGGCCAAGTCCACGGACTGCACGCGGCTGCTGGCGGCGCTGCCCGAGACACTGGACGGCGGCGATGCGGGCGCCCTACAACGGAGGAGCCTCGCTGCTCCGGCCCCCGCAGGCGCGGCCAGCTGGGGTGAGCCACCGGTGGTGCTGCGCTGCGGGCTGGACCGGCCCGTCGAACTCACCGCTACCTCGCGGTTGTTGGACGTCTCCGGAGTGCAGCTCCTCGAACTCGTCGGGCGTGGCACCAGCACCTGGGTGGCGGTGGACCGTCCGGTCTACGTCGTAGTCGCCCTGCCACCGACCAGCGGCAGCGGACCACTCCAGCAGCTCGCCGCAGTGATCGCGACCACCCTGCCGCAGCGCGAGGTCGACGTCGCGCACTGATCCGGCTACAGCCGGTGCAACCCGGCCAACACCCGCTCCAGCAGCGACAAATCCGGCGCGCTGTCCAAGCCCAGGGTGTTGCGGTGCACATTCACCAAACCGGTATCGATCATGTCAGCGAGCAGCACTCGGGCTACTCCGAGCGGCAGTGCCAGCAGGGCTGCGACCTCGGCGACCGAGCGGACCTCAGCACATAGCTCAGCGATCGCGGCGTGCTCTGCTGAGCAGATCGCTGTCACGTCTCGACCCTCGTCGCTGGTGAAGACCAGCGTCTCAAGGGCAAGGTCCTGGACCGGTCGGGTACGCCCCCCTGTCCAGGTGTACGGGCGGACGACGAACCGGAAGTCCTCCGGCCCATCCCATTCGTCGGCTGACCATTCGTCGGACGTCTCAACGACCGCGGCGTTAGCAGCTGCCTCCACCACGTCAGCAGAACCGTCGGACTGTTCGTCGACGGTGTGATCATCTGACTGAGCGTGGCGGGCACGATAAGCATCCCGGCCGGGATCCACCGCCATCCCGTCGGGACCGTCGATCAAGCTGCCCTCCTGATCAACGGTGCCGCTCCTGCCGAATGAGACGAACAATCGCAATGCCTCCACACACTGACGTCACCGACCACGCGAGGCACACCAGTGGACCGCACGGGCGGTCCCTACGTGCTTAACTAGTCGTTCATGAGTAGGTCGCTGGAGTTCACCCGTTTGACGCAGGTTCAGCGCAGCCCGGTACCGCGGACCACCGCAGTGTCGATCAATAACGACAGCAGACTCCGATAGTCCAGGCCGGTCACCGCCCACATCCGGGGATACATCGATATCGGGGTGAAACCCGGCATGGTGTTGATCTCGTTGACGGTCAGCGCACCCTCGGGGCCGACGAAGAAGTCAACCCGGGCGAGGCCCTGGCAGTCCAGCGCACGGAACGCGACAACGGCCATCGACTGCAGCTCAGCCGTGACGTCATCGTCAAGCTTCGCCGGGATGTCGAACTCGCACGCGTCGTCGAGATATTTGGCGTTGAAGTCGTACCAACTCGCGGAGTCCTGCGCTATCACCCGGATCTCCGCGGGCAGCGACGCCTCGATCCGGCCGTCGGGAAACTCCAGCACCCCGCACTCCAGCTCGCGGCCGACCACCGCGGCCTCGACGAGCACCTTCGGATCGACCGCGCGCGCGGTAGCGATCGCCGCGGGCAACCCGGACCAGTCCGCCACCTTGGTGATACCCACCGATGAGCCAGCCCTGGCCGGTTTGACGAAGACCGGCAAGCCCAGCCGCTGGCGCTGCTGCGCGGTAAGAGTGCTGTCAGCGGCACGCAACACCACGGTGTCGGTGACCGGCAGACCCTGAGCGCGCAACAGCGTGCGGGTGAACTCCTTGTCCATTCCCACCGCACTGGCCAACACCCCGGAGCCGACGTAGGGCACATCGGCCAGCTCCAGCAGCCCCTGGATCGTGCCGTCCTCGCCGAAAGCCCCGTGCAGGACCGGGAAAACCACGTCCACCCCGGAGAGCACGTCGCCGGCCCGGTTGCCGGTGATGCGCACCAGTTGCCGCCTGGTCGGGTCACCGGGCAAGACCAGCGCCGTAGCCGCACTGTCCACGGTGGGAAGCCAGCGGTCCCGGATCGTCAGCTCGGCCGGCTCGTCGGTACCCAGCACCCAGGCGCCGTCAGCGCCGATACCGACCGGGATGACCTCGAAGCGGGTCCGGTCGAGGTGGCGCAGCACGCTTCCCGCCGACACGCAGGAAATCGCGTGTTCGCTGCTGCGGCCACCGAAGACGACAGCGACGCGCAGCTTGCGATCCGTCATGGCGGCACCCTACTCCCGGTGATCCGGCGGTTGGGGCGCTGCTGTCACGACGCTGTGAGCAGGGCAGTCAGTCCAGGTAGCGCCACCGCGAGCGCTGATCGGGTGCGCGGCGCGGCGTAACCCAGGGTCACTCCGTGGCAACCTGGCGGGCCGTCATGGCAGCGCTCCAGCCCATCGAGCAGCAGACCTTCGCCAGCGGCACGACGCACCGCGGTGCGCTCGGCGCCCATGCTCGGCAGGGCTATCACCAGGTGTGCGCCGGCTTGATCACCCCGAACCGGCAACGCTGCGGCGCGCAACGCGCCGACCAGCAAGTCGCGGCGGGCGAGCAGTTCCCGGCGTACCCGGCGCAGGTGCCGAGCCAGATCTCCGGACATCGCGAGCGCGGTGAGTACCCGTTGGCCGGCCGGTGACGGCCGCATCCCGGTCGACGACCGGTATGCACAGACCGCGGCCACCACCTCGTCAGGTGCCGCCAGCCACCCGACACCCAGCGTCGGCGTGAGGATCTTGCTAGCGGTACCGAGGTGCACCACCACGTCAGGTCCCACACTGGCCAGCAGCGGCAGCGGCGGGCCGTGGTGGCGCAGCTCGCCGTCGTAGTCGTCTTCCAGCACCCAGGCGGCGCGCTCGCGGGCCCACGCGACCAACGCCAGCCGGCGGCGAGCGGACAGGGTGGCGCCCAGCGGGAACTGGTGCGCCGGCGTGCAGTACACCGCGCGGGCCCGGTCGGGCAAGGCGTTGACCACCAGTCCTTCGGAGTCCACGGGTACGGGCAGCACTTCCAGCCCAGCGGCTCGCAGGGTCCCCACTGCACGCGGGTAGCCCGGTTCCTCCACGGCGACCGCGTCGCCGGGCCGCAGCAGCACAGCCGCCAACTCCGCGACGGCCGCGGTACTGCCACCGGTAGCCAGCACCGCTTCTGGTGGCACCGCTAGTCCACGGTGGCGCACCAGGTGCTCGACCACCGCAGTCCGGAATTCCGGCAGACCGGCCAGCACCGGACGGGTGAGCATCGGCGGGTCCGCCGCCGCCCGCCAGGCGCGGCGCCATGCCGCCGGGCACATGCCCGCCGCCCAGGGCGTGCCATAACGCAGGTCGATTCCCCGTGCCGGCTCATGGTTCTGGACGCGGGGCGCCTCCGGGTGCGTCGGCGCCGATACGCCAGGCGCTGCGACGACGTAGGTGCCAGCGCCCCGCCGTCCACCGATCCAACCCTCGGCCTGCAGCACTTCGTAGGCCGCTGCGGTGACCGTTCGGGAAACGGCCAGCGTGGTGGCGAGTGCTCGGGTGGACGGCAACCGATCCCCGTTTCGGAGCGCTCCGCTTGCAGCGGCGGCCCGCAACCCGTCGGCCAGCTGAATCGCCAACGGCCGGGAGTCCTGGCGATCCACTGCCAGCGGTAAGTCGTCAGGCAGCACGAATGGCCCTTCACAATGGGATACGAGTGGCCATTTCAGGATGCCACTTCGTCGGGCACCGTGGTCAGCATGACGCTGTCCCCCACCGCACGCAGCACCCCGCGCCGGCTTCGCGAGCGCGCTCGCCACGATCGAGCCGAGCTCTACGCCCTGCTGGACTCGGTACTGGTCTGCCATCTCGGGCTGCTACTCGACAACTCCCCTGTGGTGCTGCCCACCGGCTTCGGGCGCGACGGCGACACTCTCTACTTACACGGGTCGAGCGGAGCCGCGAGCTTGCTGGCCGCTTCACGTCAAGCCGCAATCTGCGTCACGGTCACCCGGGTCGACGCAGTCGTCTACGCCCGCTCGGCCTTTCACCATTCGATGAACTACACCAGCGCGGTGATACACGGCACGGCGCGGGCAGTCACCGACACCGAGGAGATGCGGCACGGGCTACAGACGCTGGTCGACCACCTCGCTCCCGGCTCCTGGGAACACAGCCGCACTCCTACTCGTAAGGAACTCGCTGCCACCACGGTGCTGGCGCTGTCCCTGGCAGAAGCCTCGGTGAAGGTCCGAACCGGCCCACCGGCCGACGACACCGCAGACGTGACAGCGGCCCGAGCCTGGGCCGGCGTGCTCCCCCTGGTAGCCCGATGGGGCACCCCCGTCCCCTGCCCCCAGCTACCCCCCAACACCCCCGTCCCACCGCACATCGCGCACCGCCCGCCGCCTGCGCCCCGATATGGGGACGTATCGGGCCTATCAACGCCGTCATAGCCCCGATATGTCCCCATATCGGTGGGGTAGGCCTTGGGCGGTCCAGGCGCGGAAGCCGCCGATTACGTCGGTGGCGTTGTGTAGGCCGAGGGTTTGGAGGGCGGCTGCGGCAAGGCTGGAGGTGTAGCCCTCCGAGCACAGCACGATCACCTGCACGTCGTAACCGGTGGCCTGGGGCAGCCGGGCCTCGCATTCAGGATCGAAGCGCCATTCCAGGTGGTTGCGCTCAATCAGCAGTGCGCCGGGCACCTCCCCCTCGACAGCACGTTGCCAGCCCGGGCGGATGTCCACCAGCAGCGCCCCGACGGCAACGGCGTCATAGGCCTGCGTCGGGCTGAGGCGCTGCAGCCGCGAACGGGCGTGGATCAGCATCTGGTCGACGCTGAGCGCTCCGGGCGGCCGGCTCACCAATCCACCCCGGCCTGCTCCACGGCGAGGTGGCACAATCCCGACGGCTCCAGCCGGTAGCGGTTCATGATCGACAAACCGGGCGTGTAGACGTGCACGCTCACGGCGGGGACCGTGCCGGTGTTGGTGACGTGGTGAACGTAGTGCGGGCCGAAGGCGCGGCAGCGCCCGGTGTTCAGCGTCCGAGTGACCTCCACCGGCGGCCGACCTGGCTTGCCGGCGACCACCCGTTCGGTCAGCGTGCCCGCCGCGATCGCGAAGGCGCCCGCCGCCGGGCCGTGATCATGCAGATCGGTGCCCTGGCCAGGTAGCCAGGACAGCAACCACACCTCATGCTGCTCCGTTCGTTCGAGCAGCCGGTACCAGCGGGTGTCGGTGCGATAGTTCAGCAGGCGCCACCACCGCTCCGGGTGCGCGGCCAGTCCCATGGCGAGGCTGGCTGGGCCGCCCCAACGAGCGATGTCGGCAGCCGGGACGGTGAGCTCGGGCACGGCGTACATAGGGAAATTCCTCCGCGAGATCGATGAGTCCGACCGCGCAGCAGCACCGCCCGGAAAAGGCAGGCTGTCAGGGAAACGCGGTCAGCGGGACACGCTCACCGCGCGGGACACAGCGCACTCGCCACCCGGCGCAGATCCACCGGGGACCGCCGGACGAGGACGAAAGTGCCGCTCACAGTTGATGATCAAACCATCAGATCCGCGTCCTCGTCAAGGACTGCGTCGAGTGCGTGGCGCAGATCGGCGAGCAGCTCCTCGGGATCCTGCACCCCGACGGACAGCCGCACCTGGCCGGGCGCTATTCCGGCCGCCGCGAGCGCGCTGTCGTCGAGTTGACGGTGGGTAGTCGACGCCGCATGGCTGACCTTGGAGTGCACGCTACCCAGCGAGGAGGCGATCGCAACGGTGCGTAGCGCGTCGCAGAAGGCCATCCCACCACTCCGTCCAGCACGGATATCCATGGTGATCAGACTGCCGAACAGGCCGTCACGGAACAGCGCGCGGGCGGTGCCGTGCTGCGGGTGCGACGCCAGGCCCGGATAGCGCAGCCGTGCCACCGCCGGGTGGCCCTCGAGCTTGTCGGCCAGCACGGCCGCGGTCGCGCTCTGCCGGGCGACCCGCAGCGCGACCGTCTCAAGCCCCCGGTGCAGCAGGAATGCCTCGTCCGGGGCAAGGCACCCGCCGAGGTCGATCCGGGCTTCCCGGACCGGTCCGAGGTGCTCTGGCCGGCCGATCGCCACCCCACCGGTAGCGTCGGCGTGCCCGCCGAAGAACTTCGTCGCCGAGTGCAGCACCAGGTCGGCGCCGTATTCCAGCGGGCGGCAGATCACGGGGGTGGCGAAGGTGGAGTCCACCACCAGCCGGCCACCGGCCTGATGTGCGATCTGCGCCAGGGCAGGCAGATCGGGCACCGCCAAGGTGGGGTTGGCGATGGTCTCCGCGTAGATCATTCGAGTTCGTGTGGTGACCGCAGTGCAGACGGCGGCGGTGTCGGTGACGTCGATCAGTACCGGGTGTATCCCCCATCGGGGTAGCCATCTGGTGAGCAGCGACCAGGTGCCGCCATAGCAGCCCGCCGGGGCGATCACCTCGTCGCCCACTTCGAGATGGCCGAGCAGGGTGGCGGAGATGGCGGCCATCCCGGACGCGAACGGCTCCGCACCGACGTCGGCTACACCTGGTGCCTCTAGCGCAGCCACAGCTGCGGCGAACCCGACCGCGGTCGGGTTGTCGACCCGAGAGTAGGAGTACCCGGGGACGCGCCCACCCAGAATCTCGGCGTAGTCGTGTGCGGTGTCGAAGGCGAACGCGGAAGACCGCACCACAGGCAAACCCAGCGGACGCGACATAGCTCAAACGCTACCCGGCGGTGAGCAATGTTCCGGACAACAATGGCGCGGGACCGACGGTCTCACGTCGTCGCGGCGCACCAGGTCGTGACACGCTTCGGATGCCCGCGCCAGTACCCGGCAGGCGCTCGACGCCGAAGGAGCCAACCAGATGATCTTCGTTGTGGTCAGTTCACGATCCGCCCCGAGCGCAGCCACCAGTGGCTCTCGCTGATCGACGACTTTACCCAAGCCACCCGGCACGCGGCGGGCAACATCTTTTGCGAGTGGTCTCGCAACGTCGACGATCCCCATCAGTTCATCGTCGTCGAAGGGTTCGAGTCCAAGGAGGCCGACGAGGCACACCTCAACTCGGATTACTTCCGAGCTGCGATGGCGTGGATTCCCGACCTGATCGTCAAGGCGCCGGAGATCGTCAAAGCCGAGGTGCCGCAGGATGGATGGCATGAGGTAACCGAACTATCCCCGCGATGACCGGGGCCTGCAGCGAGCGGGATCATTCCGGTTTGTGGGCGCGACCAAGCAGTTCGCCAGCCATTTCCCGCGGTGACTGGCCGTCATAGCAGACTCGACGTACTCCGTCGGCGATGGGCACCTCGACGCCGCAGCGCGCGGCCAACCCCTGGATGGACAGACAGGACTTCACACCCTCGGCCACCTGACCGTGGGTGGCCTGCTGGGCCTGCTCAAGGGTATCGCCGATGCCGAGCCGGTAGCCGAAAGACCGGTTGCGGGATAACGGTGAGGCGCAGGTGGCCACTAGGTCGCCGAGTCCGGCCAGGCCCGCGAAGGTCACCGGATCTGCGCCCAGCGCGGCACCTAGCCGTCCCATCTCGGCCAGACCTCGGGTGATCAGCGTCGCCAGAGTATTGTCCCCACATCCCAATCCAGCAGCCATCCCGCAGGCCAGCGCAATGACGTTCTTGCACGCGCCGCCGAGTTCGCAACCGATGACGTCGGTGTTGGTGTAAGGCCGAAAATAACGGGTTCCACAAGCTTGCTGCACCGCGACAGCACGGTCGTGGTCAATGCAGGCGACCACGCTCGCGGTGGGCTGCTCGGCAGCGATCTCCCGCGCGAGGTTGGGGCCGGACACCACCACCACGTGGTCGGGCCCGGCAGCGGTGACATCGATCACGACCTCGCTCATCCGCTTGAGGCTGCCGAGCTCGACGCCCTTGGCGAGACTCACCAGGGTGGCCCTCGGTGGGATCGACCGGTGCCACTGGCGCAGGTTGTCACGCAGCGTCTGGCTGGGTACCGCGAAGACCACTGCGTCCACCCCGTCGAGCGCCGCCTCCGCGCGCACGGTGGCCTGCAATGAGGCCGGCAGCGTCACCCCGGGTAGGTACTCCGGGTTGGCGTGGCGGCGGGTGACAGCGTCGGCTACCTCGACCCGGCGAGCCCACAGGACGACGTCGCGACCGGCGTCGGCGAGCACCTTGGCGAACGTGGTGCCCCATGAGCCCGCGCCCATCACCGCGATCCGCTGCACCGGGAAGGTCATGATGTCCGGTCATCCTCCTCCCGCTGATCGCCTGATCGCCTGATCGCCTGATGGGACTGCTGGCACCGTGAGCCGAAGTCTTCCCTGCCGCCGGATCGAAGGTCCAGCGGGACGATGGGGCATGCACGTGGATTTGCTCGTCCCGGTAAAGCCCCTCGCCTGGGCCAAGACTCGGCTGCGGGGTGCCGCCGGCGGAGGGGCCGGCGCCGCGGAGGCGCACGCCCGATTGGTGCTCGCACTCGCCCGGGATACCGTCACCGCCGCGGCTGCAGCGGCGGTGGTTCGCCAGGTGATCGCGATCTGCTCTGACCAGACGGTATGCGCGGCGCTGGCCGACGACGGGGTGCAGACGATTCCCGACGAGCCGGCCGCTGGCCTCAACTCGGCTTTGCGTTACGGGGAGGCTGCGCTCCGCTCAGCAGACCTGACCGCAACGGTAGGAGCCTTGCCGGCCGACCTTCCTGCATTGCGCCCGGAGGAGCTGGACCGCGCGATCCGCGCCGCCGTGGCCACCGGCGGCCGAGCGTTCTGCACCGATCGGACCGAGACCGGCACAACCCTGCTAGTGGCGCCAGCGGGACAGCTTCTGGGCCCCCGCTTCGGACCTGCCTCGGCGGCAGCGCATCGGGCCACCGGTGCACGGGAGCTCACCGGATTGTGGCCGGGGCTGCGGTGCGACGTCGACACCGCCGCCGATCTGACTATCGCGTGCGGCTTGGGACTGGGCCGGTTCACCAGCGCTGTGCTGGACCGAATCTAACTAGTCGATTTATCGCAACTGATACCCACCGCCGACTGCGGATACGGAACAATGGTCGAGTGAGCACGCACGGCGAGGACACCGGCCTCACGACCACAGACCGTGCCATACCGATTGCTGACGGTGTCGTAGCGACGGTGCTCCCCGCTCCGCCAGCGGCAACCCCGGTACCCGCTGTCACCGACCTGCCCGAGGACCGCTACCTCAACCGGGAACTGTCCTGGCTGGACTTCAACGCGCGGGTGCTGGCGCTGGCTGAGGACACTAGCCAGCCGCTGCTGGAGCGGGCCAAGTTCCTGGCGATCTTCGGATCGAATCTGGACGAGTTCTACATGGTCCGGGTCGCCGGGCTCAAGCGCCGTGAGGAGGCCGGGCTGGCGGTGCGCAGCGCGGACGGCCTGACCCCGCGCGAGCAGCTGGCGCAGATCGCGATGCGCAGCCGGGAACTCACCGAGCGCCAAGCCCGCATCTGTCTCGACTCCGTACGCCCCGAGCTGGAGAAGCACGACATCACCTTCGTGACCTGGTCTGACCTTGACGACCAGCAGCGGCTGCGCCTATCGGGGTACTTCTCCGACCACATCTTCCCAGTGCTGACCCCGTTGGCGGTGGACCCGGCCCACCCATTTCCCTACATCTCCAACCTGTCGGTAAACCTGGCCGTGATGGTTCGGGACCCGGACAGTCGCCTCGAGCGCTTCGCCCGGGTCAAGGTGCCCAACAACGTGCCCCGGCTGGTCCGGGTGGAGAACGACCGCGGATCGGCGCGTGCGACATTCCTGCCGCTGGAGGAGCTGATCGGAGCTCATCTCGGGGAATTGTTCGCCGGCATGGAAGTGGTCGACTGGCACATCTTCCGGGTCACCCGCAATGCCGACTTCGAGGTCGAAGAGGACCGGGACGAGGACCTGCTGCAGGCGATGGAACGGGAGCTAGCGCGACGCCGCTTCGGTCCACCGGTGCGCCTGGAGGTGGCCGAGCGGATGAGCGAGCACGTGCTGGAGCTGTTGCTGCGCGAGCTCGAGGTCGATCCGCACGACGTGGTCGAGGTGCCCGGCCTGCTGGATCTGTCCTGCCTCTGGCAGCTGCACGCGCTGCCCGTCCCGGAGCTCAAGGACGAGCCGTTCGTCCCTGTGACGCACCCGGCCTTCGGCGAGGGTGAGAGCCCCAAAGATGTGTTCGCCACCCTGCGCGACGGTGACGTGCTGGTGCACCATCCCTACGACTCGTTCTCCACCAGTGTGCAGCGGTTCATCGAGCAGGCCGCCGTGGATCCGCAGGTACTGGCGATCAAGCAGACGCTCTACCGAACGTCCGGTGACTCCCCTATCGTCGACGCTCTGATCGACGCCGCCGAGGCCGGCAAGCAGGTCGTCGCGCTGGTGGAGCTCAAGGCACGATTCGACGAGCAGGCCAACATCCGATGGGCCAGGGCGCTAGAACGCGCCGGGGTGCACGTGGTCTACGGGCTGATGGGCCTCAAGACGCACTGTAAGACGTCGCTGGTGGTGCGCCAGGAGAGCTCGACGATCCGCAGGTACTGCCATATCGGCACCGGCAACTACAACCCGAAGACTGCCCGGCTCTATGAGGACATCGGGTTGTTCACCGCCAAGCCAGCAGTCGGAGCCGACCTTACCGACCTGTTCAACTCGTTGACCGGCTACGCGCGCCAGACTTCCTACCGCACCTTGCTGGTGGCGCCCTACGGAATCCGGCGCGGCATCGTGGAACGGATCCTGGGCGAGATCGCCCACCACCGGGCGGGGCGCCCGGCGGGGATCCGGATCAAGGTCAACTCCCTGGTCGATGAGCAGGTGATCGACGCGCTGTACCGGACGGCGCTGGCGGGCGTCTGCGTCGACGTCGTGGTCCGCGGCATCTGCGGACTCATCCCTGGACGCCCCGGCCTGTCGAAGAACATCGGCGTGCGCTCGATCCTGGGCCGCTTCCTGGAACACTCGCGCGTTTTTCATTTCCGCGGTGCGGGCGAGCACTGGATCGGCAGCGCCGACATGATGCACCGCAACCTTGACCGCCGGGTGGAGGTGCTGGTGCGGGTGGCCGACCCTGCCGTGACTGCCGAGCTGGACGCGATGCTCAGCTCCGCCCTGGACCCGGCGACGCGATGCTGGGTGCTGGAAGCGGGCGGCTCATGGAGCCCATCGCCGAGCGCTGAATCCACCGTCCGCGACCATCAGGTGCAGGAAATCCTTCGGCACCGCAGGAATGGCTGAGCTGTGCCTGCCCTCATCGCCGCCGGCGCCGCGGTGTGGCGGCACTCGCCCTCGGGCGACGTCGAGGTAGCGGTGGTACACCGGCCGCGCTATGACGACTGGTCGCTACCCAAGGGCAAGGTGCACTCCGGTGAGCTGCTGCCGGTCACCGCGGTCCGCGAGGTGACCGAAGAAATCGGCCACAGTGTCACGCTCGGCCCGAGGTTGGGCACCACGCGTTATCTGGTGCCCGAAGGCGAGAAGGTGGTGCACTACTGGGCGGCACGTCCCACCGGCGGCAGCTTTCGGCCCAACGATGAGGTCGACGAGCTGCGCTGGCTGTCCCTAGCGAAGGCTATCGATGCGCTGAGCCACCCGCACGATCGAACGCTGCTCGCCGGCCTCGACGGCCCGACTGCCATCACCCACACGGTGCTGCTGGTACGCCATGCCAAGGCGGGCAAGAGCGAGGGCTGGCAGGGCGACGATCACCTGCGCCCTCTGACCGCCGCGGGCCATCAGCAAGCCGAAGTCCTGCGATCATTGCTACCGCTGTTCGGGGCGCAGCGAATTTACTCTGCCCCACCGGTGCGATGCCGCCAGACTGTGGAAGGTCTCGCCGCGGATCTCGGAGTGCCGATCATCGATGAGCCGCTGCTGTCCGAGGACGGCTTTCTGGCCGATCCAGCGGCCGCGCTGAGCAAGCTGACCGAGATCGCGGCCGGCTCCGGGGGTACCGCCGCAGTGTGCAGCCAAGGCGGGGTAATTCCGGACCTGGTCGGCACGCTGGCCAAACAGGCGCGGCTCCAGCGGCTCGACGTCCGAAGCTCAAAGGGCAGTTACTGGGGCTTGTACTTCAGCGGTGGATCATCCGCACCGTTGATCCTGCAGGCCGCCGACCACTACGACGACGCAGTGGGCTGACGGCTCATTTCTTGGTAGCGGATTTCTTGGCAAGGGACTTCTTTCCGGCCTTCTTCTCGCTGCCTTTGGCAGGGTTCTTTGCGCTGCCTTTAGCCTTCGTGGCGATCTTCGAGCTGGTCTTGGGCTCACCCTTTGCGGCCTTCGCCGCCTTCTTAGTCTTGGGCGACTTGGTCGTGGGCAGGTGCACAGCGGTCAAATGCGCGGCCGCGGTGACCCTGCTGGCCGGGCGGCGGGCAGCGGTGGTCGTCGGCACGCTGGTCGGCGCGGCTGGGGTCGTTTCCGGTTGCGCTGTGTTGGCAGAGGCAGCCGTGATGGCTGTGCCCTCCTGCGGCAAGGCTCGAGTTCTACTGACCACTTCGCGAAACAGGGTGCCTGGACGAAACGCGGGCACGTCGGTCTGCTGGATGATCACTGCCTCGCCGGTACGGGGATTGCGCGCGGTTCGCGCCGCCCGGGCTCGCTTCTCGAACACGCCGAAACCGGTGATGGTGACCTTGTCCCCGGCGTTGACCGCCCGGACCACGACATCGACCAGACCGGCCACCGCGGCGGCCGCGACCTTCTTATCACCAAGGCGCTCCGCGAGGGCGTCGATCAGCTGAGCTTTGTTCATTTCCGCTCCTCCCACGCACGGACCCCGGCCGGGTACCACGGCCATTGTTGGCCACCGTAGGGCGGAGCGCGCCCAAACACCATGTGCCGCACCAAGAATCCGAGCTGTGACCAACCCCAGCGTTCCTCAGAACACGGGGCGCTGCTCGCTGATCAGCGACCTAACCCACTGTCGTGGTGGGGAGCCAGGACGGGCGGTGGACCTCGAATGAGTCGATCTCCTGGGCGTGGCGCAGACTCAGCGCGATGTCGTCTAAGCCCTCTAGCAGGCGCCAGCGGGTGTAGCGATCGATAGTGAAGGCCACCGTGAGGTCCTTGGCCTGCACGGTCTGCTCCGAGAGATCGACGGTGACTTCGGTGCCCGGATCTGTTTCCAGCAGCTTCCACAGCGTTTCGACATCGGCCCGCTCGCACTGAGCCGCTAGTAGACCTTGCTTGCCGGCGTTGCCCCGGAAGATGTCACCGAACCGCGGCGAGATCACCACCCGGAACCCGTAGTCCAGCAACGCCCAGACCGCGTGCTCCCGCGACGACCCAGTGCCGAAGTCCGGCCCGGCGACCAGCACGCTGCCGTTGCGGTAGGCCTCGTGATTGAGGACGAAGTCCTCGTCAGCGCGCCAAGCCGCGAACAGGCCATCCTGGAAACCAGTGCGGCTGACCCGTTTGAGATACACCGCCGGGATGATCTGATCGGTGTCCACATCAGACCGACGCAACGGCACGCCAATCCCCACGTGGCAGGTAAATCGCTCCATTGTCGCTCCTTACTCGTGAGTGGCGTTGAGTGCCATAACACTGTTTGCCACTCACGACCCCAAGTCGGCGGGGGATGAGAGGGTGCCGCGGATTGCGGTGGCGGCCGCAACCAGCGGGGAGACCAGGTGGGTGCGGCCGCCCTTGCCTTGGCGGCCTTCGAAGTTGCGGTTGGACGTCGATGCGCAGCGTTCACCGACGGCGAGCTGGTCGGGGTTCATCCCGAGGCACATCGAGCAGCCCGCCGAGCGCCATTGGGCACCGGCCGTGGTGAACACCTCATGCAGGCCTTCGGCCTCGGCCTGAGCGCGTACCCGCATCGAGCCGGGAACCACCAGCATCCGCACCCCGTCGCGCACCTGGTGCCCGGCGAGTACCGCCGCCGCGGCCCGCAGGTCCTCGATCCGCCCGTTGGTGCAGGAGCCGAGGAACACCGTGTCCACCGCGATGTCGCGCAGCGGTGTACCGGGTTGTAAGTCCATGTAGGACAGCGCCTTGCGCACCGCGAGCCGCTCGCCTGCATCGGTGATCTGCTCGGGATCGGGTACCCGCTCGGACAGTGGCAAGCCCTGTCCGGGGTTGGTGCCCCAGGTCACGAACGGCGTCAGCGCGTCGGCGTCGACCTCTACCTCGGCGTCGAAGGTGGCGTCGTCATCGGTATGCAGCTCTTTCCAGTACTGCATCGCCGCGTCCCACTGCGGACCCGCCGGCGCATGGGGGCGGCCGGTCAGGTAGTCGAAGGTGGTGGCGTCCGGCGCGATCATGCCGGCCCGGGCGCCCGCCTCGATCGACATGTTGCAGATCGTCATGCGAGCTTCCATGGACAGCTGCTCGATCACGTTGCCGCGGTACTCCAGCACATACCCCTGGCCTCCCCCGGTACCGATCCGAGCGATCACCGCCAGGATGACGTCCTTACTGGTGACGCCGGCGGGCAGCCCCCCATCGCGGCTGCGCACGGTCACCGCCATGGTCTTGAACGGGCGCAACGGCAGGGTCTGGGTGGCCAGCACGTGCTCCACCTCCGAGGTGCCGATGCCGAACGCCAGCGCGCCGAACGCACCGTGCGTGGAGGTGTGCGAGTCACCGCAGACCACCGTCATCCCCGGTTGAGTCAGCCCCAGCTGAGGCCCCACGACGTGCACGATGCCCTGCTCGACGTCGCCCATCGAGTGCAGCCGCACGCCGAACTCCGCGCAGTTGCGGCGCAGCGTCTCCAGCTGGGTGCGGGATACCTCGTCGGCGATCGGCAGCTCGATGTCGGTGGTAGGAACGTTATGATCTTCGGTGGCGATCGTGAGATCGGGCCGGCGGACCGGCCGGCCACCCAACCGCAGGCCGTCGAAGGCTTGTGGGCTGGTTACCTCGTGGATCAGGTGCAGATCGATATAGAGAAGGTCGGGTGTTGCGGTAGTAGGGTCGCCATCGCCTCGATGGACAACGTGGTCATCCCAGACCTTCGCTGCGAGCGTGCGTCCCATAGCAATTCCTCTGTTCGGTTCTCCCACATGCTGGACATCCCATATAGCGAGAAGTTAGTATCGAGATGTGGAACAGCATAGCGGAATCGGCGTGCTAGACAAGGCCGTAATGGTGTTGCGCACGGTCGCCGGCAGTCCATGCGGGCTGGCCGAGCTGTGTGCCCGTACCGGCTTGCCCCGGGCCACCGCGCACCGGCTGGCGGTGGGCCTGGAAGTACACCGGATGCTCCGTCGCGACGCTGACGGGAAATGGCGTCCCGGGCCCGCTTTGCGCGAGCTGGGCGAGGGTGCGCTTGACCCGTTGCTCGACGCCGCGGCGATGGTGTTGCCCCGGCTGCGCGACGTCACCGGCGAAAGCGTGCAGCTCTACCGGCGCGACGGGATGGTCCGAGTCTGCGTGGCGGCCGCCGAGCCACCGAGTGGGCTGCGCGACACCGTCCCGGTGGGGGCCCGGCTGCCGATGGGTGCCGGATCGGGCGCGAAGGTGTTGGCCGCATGGGCTGATCCGGCCACCCAACGGGCCGTACTCGGCGAAGCCGTCTTCAGTGAGCGAACGCTGCTGGAGGTCCGCCGGCGGGGCTGGGCGCAGAGCGTGGCCGAGCGCGAGTCCGGGGTGGCCAGTGTGTCGGCTCCAGTGCGCGACGCGGCTGGCGCCGTGGTCGCGGCGGTCTCGGTGTCCGGCCCGGTGGAGCGGATCGGTCGGCGCCCCGGCGTCCGCTGGGCCGCGGACCTGCTGGCCGCCGCCGAGGCGCTGCACAACCGGCTGTAAGGCGTGCGCCGCAGCCTGCTGGCGGCTCAACAGCCCAGCTGGTCCAACGCCGCGCGGACAGTCTCGGCGAACGCGACGCCGAGCTCTTCAAAGATCTCAAGCGCGGTGCGCCAGAGTTCGCAGGCTTGGCCGCGGTCTGCGGTATCGGAGGCGATATGACCGAGTCCCCACAGCGCCTCAGCTTCACCGCGCCGGTCAGCTAGTCGCCGGGCCAGGGTTAAGACCTGGTGGTAGTACTCACGGGCCTGGCCATGCTCCCCCACCGATCGCTCCACCTCACCCAGACCGCGCAGCGCCGTAATCTCCCCGAACCGGTAGCCAAGTTGCCGGGCCAGGACCAACGCCTGGGAGTGGTATTCACGGGCCTGGACATACTCGCCGACCAGCCGCTCGACGTAACCCAGGCCCCGAAGCGCCAAGACCTCACCGAATCGGTAACCGAATTGCCGGGCCAGCGCCAACGCCTCGGAGTGGTGCCCGCGGGCTTGGCCGTACTCCCCGACGGACCGCTCGACCTCGCCCAGACTCCGCAGCGCCAAGACTTCACCGGGCCGGTCACCGAGACATCGGGCCAGGGTCACGGCCTGAGTGTGGTACTGCCGGGCCAGGCCATACTCCCCAACAAACCGCTCAACCTCACCCAGACCCCGCAGCGCCTGTGCTTCAGCGCGCCGGTAGCCGAGGTGCCTTGCCAGGGTCAAGGCCTGGGTGTAGTAGTCGCGGGCCTGAACGTGCTCGCCGACGACCCGCTGAACCTGGCCCAGCTCCCAGAGCGCCAAAACCTCACCGAATCGATCACCAAGGCGTCGGGACAGGGTCAAGGCCTTGGTGTGGTACTCGCGGGCCTGGCCGTACTTCCCGACCAGCCGCTCCACATCGCCCAGCCCCCGCAACGCCAAAACTTCACCGAACCGGTAACCCAGGTCCCGTGCCAGGGCCAACGCCTCGGTGTAGTGTTCGCGGGCCTGCCCGTACTCCCCGACCAGCCGCTCGACCTCGCCCAGCCCCCGCAACGCCAGGACCTCACCAAATCGGTAACCCAGATGCCGTGCCAGGGACAACGCCTCGGTGTAGTGCTCGCGGGCCTGGCCGTACTCCCCGACCAGCTGCTCAACCTGGCCCAGGCCGCGCAGCGCCTCGACCTCAGCACGCCGATCACCGACACTGCGGCTCAGGGCTAACGCCTGGGCGTGGTACTCGCGGGCCTGGCCGTATTCCCCGACCAGCTGCTCCACCTGGCCCAGGCCGCGCAGCGCTTCGGCTTCATCACGCCGGTCACCGAGGTGCCGAGCCAGGGCCAACGCCTGGGTGTGGCACTCGCGGGCCTGGACGTACGCCCCGACCAGCCGCTCAACTTGACCCAGCTCCCGCAGGGCCAGGACCTCACCGAATTGGTAACCGAGGTGGCGAGCCAGCGCTAACGCCTGGGTGTGGTAGTCACGAGCCCGGCCGTACTCCCCTACCAGCTGCTCAACTTGACCCAGCCCGCGCAACGCGTCGGCTTCAGTACGCTGGAAACCGAGCTGCCGGGCCAAGGCCAAGGCCTGGGTGTAGTACTCACGGGCCTGGACGTACTCCCCGACGAGCCGCTCAATTTGACCCAGCCCCCGCAGCGCGTCCGCCTCACCGAATGGGTAATCGAGCTGCCGGGCCAGGGCTAACGCCTCAGCGTGGTAATTGCGGGCTTGGACATAGTCCCCCACCAGTCGCTCAGTTTGGCCCAGCCCGCCCAGCGCGTCGGCTTCAGCACGCCGGTAATCGAGCTGCCGGGCCAGGGTCAACGCTTGAGTGTGGTAATTGCGTGCCTGGCCGTACTCACCCACCAGCCGCTCAACATAACCCAGCCCCCACAATGCGTCGACCTCACCGTGCCGATCACCAAGGTGTCGGCAGACGGTTAAGGCTCGGCCGTGCAGATAACGGACGTCGGACCAAAAACCGAAGTCGCGGAAATGTCCAGCCAATACGGTCGCCAGGTCTGCGCCTTGCGCGGTCGAGCTCATCGCTCGGACACACCCGAGCAGGTTATGCCGCTCAACAATCAGCCAGGTGCGCGCCTGCGAGGCGTCAGCGAACGCCAGCACCACATCCTGGTCGGCGCATTTACCAGGGTCGCCGGAGACATAGGGCCGAAGCAACCGGTCGGCCTCATGGATGATCGCCAGGTACCTGCTGGCCAGCCGATCTACCGCCGCCGCCCGCTCGGCTGGGAGCTCCTCAGCGTCGGCACGTTCCCCGGCGTAAAGACGCACCAGGTCGTGCATTCGGTACCGCGGACCCCCGGCAACGCCCGCGACTGACAGCTGCTCCAGCAGGTTGTGGTCGACAAGCTCGCGCAAGAGCTGCCTGCCCCGGCCGGGTGATACGTCGGCCACCGGAGCGATCACCACCGGTGTGATCTCGGGTCCGGGATGCCAGCCCAACAGGCGGAAAGCCCGACGCTGCTCAGAAGTCATGAGCTGGTAGGACCATTCGAACGCTGCCCGCACCGAAACGTGCTCAGCAATCAATGTATCCAGCGCCGCGGTCTGGTCGGCAAAGTCCGCTGCAACGTCGGCGAGGAGCTCGCCCGTGTGGTGACGTAACCACCCGGCGATGAGTCTGATCGCCAATGGCAGCCGACCGCACGCGGCCAGGATCTCCCCGACAGCCTCGCGGTCCTTGCACCGTTGCGGGCCGACCAGCTTGATGAACAGTTGTTCCGCCTCACCCCACCCCAAGACGTCCAGCGAGAGCGGGTACGCGTCGGTCAGACCGGTCAGTTTGCGCCTGCTGGTGATCAGCACAAGGCAGCCAGGTGCTTCGGGGAGCAGCGGCAGCACCTGGTCGCTAGTACGTGCGTTGTCCAGCACGATCAGCATGCGCCGCAGGTGGATATGGTGGCGCCACTGATCTTGACGGTCGGCAAGATCGGCTTCGATCGCCTCTGGCGGAACACCCAGTTGGAGCAGCATCTGCTCCAACGCGCCATATGCTTCGCGCGGCTGCATGCCAGGGGTATGACCAAACAGGTCGACCCAGATGCCTCCGTCCGGGTAGCACGACGCGAACTCCTGGGCGGCATGCCGGGCGAACGCCGTCTTTCCCACTCCCGCCATGCCGTCGATTGCGTAGATGCTCACCACGGTGCCGTGCGGAGCCTGCTCGGAAATCTGAGCGCGCAGCTCCGCCATCGGTCTGTCCCGCCCGGTGAAGTACGTAACCTCGCCGGGCAGCCCGCCCCCCGGACGCCCCGGTGCTGGTCCGGTCAGCCGTTCACCGACAGTCGCCGGGTCAACCGCGACGATCATTTGTTGAGCCCGTGGGCCGTCGCCGCCTTGTGCGCTCGGACGGCGACTGCTCTGCCGCTGTACCGGTAGCTCCAACGACTCACCGTGGCGCAAGTCGCTGATGTCCAGAAATGCCTGCCGGTCGCAAGCCGGCATTGCTTCCAGATCGTCTACGTCGACCAGCTGGTCCCACGTGGTTTCGTAGATGGCCGCCAGGATCTTCAGCGTCCGCACCGACGGTCGGACACCTCCCGTAGGCCACTTTTCATACTCACAGATACGGCTGCCCCGCATGCGGATATCCAGATCGCCCCGGATTCGGTCGAATCTTGTCGCGATCTCCTCCTGGGTGAGTTCGTGGGCCAATCGCCAGGCCTCTCGGGGCCGACAGCCACAGCGCAGCAAGTCCGTCACAAGCTTTTCGATGAGCTGGCGGCCGTGCAGCCCGAGCCGAACCAGACGTTCCCGCTGTTGCTCGCGGTATGCCTTACCAACCGATCTGCGCGCCATGGTTCATCGTGCCCTCCTGCGGAACTTTGTACACCATGATCCTTAGGTAATGGCTGGAACTCTCCCCTGCACCGGAAGAGATCCGAACGCTGCTCGTGAGCTTTTACGTCAAGAAATCTCTATTTTACCAGGTCACAGGTGCTTCGGTAGGGGGAGAAAATATCTCCACTGGGCGTGAGCGACTCCATCGGTAACGTCTGCGAACATGATCTGGGTGGCCCCCGCGCGAATCATGAAAGGAGAATCATGACCGTCATGACTTACCGGACGCAGGACGGGCTCGCCGACTATGGCTTCTCGATCGAGTTCCAGCCATGGACAGGTTGGCGAGTCTACATCATCTTTAGACCCTTCCACCATGACCATGACGACAGCGTGAAACTACCTCATCAAGCTACCGACGATAGTGGGCGCTGCTTTGTGAACTGGTCTGCGAAGATCGATAGCCTCGGCGAGGCGAGAACAGTCGCCGAGCTCTGGGCAGAGATGATTCAGCGTTACGAGCGCGCCGAGATAGAAAAACAGGGCGATGCCGCGGCCAAGCAACAAAGTACCCTGCGGGGGCTGAGGACCGACGCAGCCTGATCACTCTTACCGGGTTGCTTCGGTGGTGTGATCAGGCCGAGGGGGTCAGCGCATCAAGGGCGGCGGGGCGTGCGGTCGCGGGTCCGTAGCCAGTGAGCCGGGCCCGCAGTGCCGCGGCACCGAGAGCAGGGTGGAACAACAGCACGGGAGAGCCCATCAGGTGGTAAACCCGGGCCATGACAGCGTATGCGTGCAGATTCCCATGAGCGGCGAGGCGGCTGAGCTGCTGAGTCCACTGGCCGAGCAGCGCCTGTGGAAGGGACTGACGACCGATGCTGGTGGGATAGCGTAGATCCTCGCTCGTGGACATGGCCCAGGGCAGCGACACGACGGTAGTGAACTTTCGGAGTAGTCGACGGGTATAACCCGGGCCGAGACCGGCGGCAAGCGCCTGGCGCAAGAGCAGGGCCTCACAAGCCGCAACCGTGATGCCTTGCCCGTAGATCGGGTTGAATGCGCATAACGCATCGCCGACGACGAGCAGGCCCTCGGGCCAATCCGGCACCCGCTCGTAGCGATGGCGGCGGTTGCCGGTTTGGCGGTGCACGGCAACGTCGCCGACCGGCTCGGCGTGGCGCACCAGCTCCGCCAGCGCCGGGTCGGGTAACCGCTGGAGGAACGACTCGAACCCCGCGGCATCGCGCGGAGGCCGGTGCTCACCGCAGCCGACGGCGGTCACCAGCCAACGTTCACCCTCAACCGGCAGCGCGATACCGCCGACCAACGTCGCCGGCGTCTGCTGGAGGACAACACCCACCGCACCGAAGCCGGATGGGGCGTCGGCGTACATCCGAGTGGCGTAACCCACCCCTGAATCGACCTGAGAAACCGGTGCCTGCCCCACACCAGCCTCCGCCAACCACACCGGTAGCCGCGAGCTGCGCCCGGACGCGTCGACCACGAGATCGGTCAGCACAGTGGAGCCGTCCGCCAGACCCACCTCCCAGTGCCGATCACGACGCCGGAGACTGATCACCCTCGAACCGGTGCGAATCTCCACCCCGGGCAGCCCCGCCACCCTGCGCCGGAACACATGCTCGAACAGCGGACGAGTCAGCGACAACACTTCGAACCCGCGTTGGTCGACAGGCAGCCACCCATGCTCGGCAAGCCACGGCAGCCCACCGGTATCAACGGGCACGGCACCGGCACTGAGCAGCTCCTGCCGCGAGCCGGGCAGCAGCTCCTCCAGGGCGAGAAGGCCACGAAAGAGGAACACATGTGGCTGCTCCCCCTGTGGCACCCCAGCCCGGGGCTCCGGCTCGCCAGGTAGGACATCGCGCTCAAGCACCGTTACCGAGTTGTCCCTGCACGCTGCGGCGGCAGCGGCGAACAACCCCGCGAGGCTCGCCCCCACTACAACGACCCGCAACGGGCCTTCCCCCGACATCTCAGCCACCACCCCAACCTAATCCCAGACAAATTGCAGCGCCCGGAGGGTTCCGCGGGTCGCGGTGCCATGGTGGCAGCGCGGACGTGCACAGGCTCTACGTCGCCGCAGAACGGGCGATCCCCGACAGTCCGTCCGTGGCCACCAAGCCGCGCGATGCCAGCTCGTGCCGGATGTGCCGCTGGCGCGCTTCGTCATGGGCGAGAGCCGCTGCCACACTCTGCGGTCCGTCGCGCGATTCTGGAACAATCAAGCGGAACCATTGGTGTGTGGAGAGAAAGGAGTAGACGCCTGCTTGGGAGGTAGCCATCATCGGCGATACACCGGGCTCGGAGCATAGCGCTCCCCACCGACCCCGGTATAGATTGTACGACTCGGAGGACAGCCCTGAGTCCAGTTGGGCGCTGACAGCGGGTGACTCGACTGTCACCCTCGTGTAGTTCGGCTCAGTATCGTCCATTCGCCGCAGCTGCTCGTCATCGAGCCACAATACGCTGAGTCTAGTTCGTCGCGTACCCTCGGCCAAAACTGGAATGAACGGGACGTAGCCGGCTTTGCTGATGTGCGCGGAGTGTGCCACAGCCAGTTTCGATGTGACGACGTGAGTTATCGGAATGATGTTGTGGTGTGAGTGGCCGCGGTATTTGTACGATAGTTGCCCGGGTGCGGCATTCGAGCCGACTGCCACGACCGGAGACCGGCTGGCCATCGGGGCTGCCCGTGCCGCTGACAGAGCCGCCCCAAGGCGGTCAGCGTTCGTCAGTGACAGTGGCCCCCCGTCATGCTGGACGCTCCAGTCCGCGGGGGGAATCCCTGGGATGGAATGAAGCACGTAGAGCCACGACCCGAATAATAGGCAGTTCGCCGTGACCAACTTTCCTGGGTAGCTCAGTGGTTGTTCACTGGGACTCAGATCGAGCCCGATTTTCTGAATGTCGGGCATCAGCGGGCACCAATCTCATACACACCAGCGATTACCCGGGTGATGATACCCTCCCACCCGGGAAGCATTCTCATTCGTCGGGTGACTTTCGCCGCCGCCGGCGCGCCGTTCGGGTCACTGACCTTCAACACGCACCCACCTTGTGCCTAACCAGGCGCCCCTCACCATGCCCAGCAGCCCGCCACGCCCGACCGGCGACGCGGACTGCGGTCAACGGTTGGGCACCGGATCACCCCGACGACCCGGTGCCACCTCCGACGAACAGACAGTAACCACCATCGGTGAACCGAATGTAACCACATATGAGCGGATGGTTACCACCCGGGGTGGACGATCGGCGAACTCGGCCGATGAATCCTCCGGGCGAGCGGCGCACGCAGGGTTGTCCCCCGGTACGGCCGGGACCATGCAGCCAACCCGGGACCCATCTCACACCTCACGGCGGCACGGAGTTGGCACGTATTCGACGCAGACGCGACGGCCAGCTAGCAACCGGGCGCAGCCGGATAGCAAAAGAGCGGCCCCTGAAATGAACTCCCAGATCAGGGGCCGCCTTAGCGGATACCACCGGTGTAGCCCCGACGGGATTTGAACCCGCGCTACCGCCTTGAGAGGGCGGCGTCCTAGGCCGCTAGACGACGGGGCCGCGAGAACGCGATGATGACATTCGCTGGGGTACCAGGACTCGAACCTAGACTAACTGAACCAGAATCAGTCGTGCTGCCGATTACACCATACCCCACCAGGTGTCCGTCTCCGGGGCCCCACGGACCCGAACCAGCACCGGGCACGGATCTTAGTCGACCACGAGTGCCGGTTTCCATTGGGCTGTCGTTTGGGCTACCAGCTGGCCGCCCGCATGCCGGGTGAGCAGCGCGGGAAGCTCGGCTAATCGCCCGATCACCGAGATTCCAGCGTCGTGGGGAAGCGCGCCGCAGCCAGAGCGGTCCAGCCACACTCCGTGCAGCCCAGCGTCCCGCGCGCCCTCGGCATCGGTGTCGAGTCGGTCACCGACGTGGACGGCCTGGGCGGGACGCACTCCGAGGGCAGAACACGCCCTGCGGAAGATCGCCCGGTGTGGCTTGGCCACCCCGAGCTCGCCGGAGATCAGCACCGCATCGAAAGTGGACTCCAGACCCAGTGCCCCGAGCTTCGCACGCTGGTGGTCGCCCGCTGCGTTGGTGACCGCGGCCAACCGCATGCCGAGCGCCCGCAGCGCCCGCAGGCACGGCAGGGCGTCATCGAAGAGCTCCCAGGCTCGCCGCACCGCCGCCGCCCGGCGCTCCTCACGCCGGACTACCTCGCCGTCGCAGAGGTGCTCACCCCGGCAGGCAAAGAAGTCTTTGGTGCGATGTCGGCGCATCATGTCGAAGTCGACCTGCCCGGCCAGGTAGCGCACGTAGTGTGCCTCGGTCAGCGCACACCATTCCGGCCAGGCGTCGTCAGTCCCGAGCAGCTCCCGCAGCCCAGCGCGGGTCGAGGCCTCGTAGTCGACCAGGGTCGCGTCCACGTCAAAGCAGACGGCGACAACCTCGCGGGGAATCGACGCGACAGGTCTCAACTCAGGCGCGAGAGTCACTCGGTGCACGTTAGGTCCTCGCGACGCCGCTGGGACTCTGCTGACCCGGTGAAAACACGTAACGATTCGTGTGGTCGGGGCGGTCGCTCTCTGCAACCGCCACACGGCATCGCGTAACCAATCCCACCCTCCATAACCTGTCTGCATGCCGCGAGTACACATCGATCTTGTCCGTGAACTCGACGCCACCCACGTTTTTGGTGCGCTCGCACGTCGGTCTCGTACGTGAACTCGGCACCACCGACCTTGCCCTGTGGGTGGTGGATCAGGCGGTGCTGGCGACACCGTGGTGACGTAGCGCCGCGTAGATCATCGCGTCTAGCAACGCGAGCCAGGAGGCTTCTACCACGTTGCCGTGCACGCCCACCGTGGTCCAGGATCCCGTCCCGTCGGTCGTGTCCACCAGCACCCGGGTCACTGCGTCAGTGCCGTGGGTACCGGGCAGGATCCGGACCTTGTAGTCAGACAGCTCCACGCTCTCCAGCCACGGTAGATGGGCACCCAACGCTTGCCGCAATGCGGCATCCAGCGCGTTGACCGGTCCGTTGCCCTCCGCGGTGGCGATCACCCGCTGCCCCGCCACTGCCACCTTCACCGTCGCCTGCGCGACGACCTCCCCACCTGTGCCGTGATCCACGATCACCCGGTAGGACTCCAGCTGGCACGGCGGCGCGGGCGGCACCTCATCGACCTGCTGGCGCAGCAGCAGTTCGAACGAGGCGTCAGCAGCCTCGAAGGACCAGCCTTGCGACTCGAGCTCCTTGACCCGCGCAGTGATCGCGCCGATCTCCACCGAGCGGCCGGCCAGGTCCAGCCCGAGCTCGGCTGCCTTGAGCTCGATACTGGCCCGGCCGGCCATCTCGGTTACCAGCACACGCTGCGAGTTGCCCACCACCGTGGGGTCTAGGTGGTTGTACAACTCTGGATCCACTTTGATCGCACTCGCGTGCAGCCCCGCCTTGTGAGCGAAGGCCGACCTCCCGACGTAGGCCTGGTGGGTGTCGGGCGCGAGGTTGGCGATCTCAGCCAGCGCATGCGCGGTGCGGGTCAGCTCGGCCATCCCATGCTTGGGAAGGACCGGCATACCCAGCTTGGTGACAAGATTGCCGGCGACGGCGAACAGGTCGGCGTTGCCGGTCCGCTCGCCATAACCGTTGGCGGTGCACTGCACATGGGAAGCCCCGGCCTGCACCGCCGCGACCGAGTTGGCCACCGCGCAGGCGGTGTCATCCTGGCAGTGGATTCCCACCCGGAAACCGGTGCGTGCCACCACCTCGGCGACGGTCTCGGCGAGCTGCAGCGGCAGCTGCCCGCCGTTGGTGTCGCAGAGCACCACCACGTCGGCGCCCGCGGTGACGCCGGCCTCGAGCACCCGCAACGCGCAGTCAGCGTCGAAGGCGTAGCCGTCGAAGAAGTGCTCGGCATCGAGAAACACCCGCCGCCCCTCGCCGACCAGCAGCGAGACGGTGTCCGCGACCATCGCACAGGCTTGCGCCACATCCACCCGTAGCGCCCGCTCCACATGCCGCCGATCGGACTTGGCGACGAGTGTGACCACCGGAGCCCCCGAGGCCAGCAGTGCCTGCACCTGCGGGTCCTGCGCGGCGCGCAGCCCAGCGCGGCGGGTGGAGCCAAAGGCCACCAACGCGGCGTGGGCCAGCTCCAGCTCACCGGCCGCGGCGCGGGCGAAGAACTCGGTGTCCTTCGGCATCGCCCCGGGCCAGCCACCCTCGATGAAACCGACACCCAGCGCGTCCAGCAGCCGGGCGACGGCGAGCTTGTCGGCCACCGAGTAGGAGATCCCCTCGCGCTGAGCACCGTCGCGCAGCGTGGTGTCGTAGAGGTGGAACTTGTCACCGAGCGGGGTGCCGGCTGGGCTGGTGCGGGACATCGTCGAGACTCCAAGAGGTATGCGGGCACAAAAAAGACCCCTCGCGGGTGCGAAGGGTCTGCGCGTCGGGTGATGGTGCTGGTTACCCGACGCGCTCAGCAATAATGATCACACTGTGGTGTGCCATGAGCGCAGTCTTGCACACCTCGTAGCCGAGTGGAACCCACACGTCAGACAGCAGCGATGGTCCACTACCTGTAGTCGTAAGACCGAGTCCGCGGTCATAGTCTTGCTTGTGATCAGCGAAAGTGAGCTCTGACAGCGCAAAGATGCACGCGCACCGCTCACTTTCGACGATCACGGGAGCCTCACGGGCTTGATGGGCTGGGGCAGCCAGCGCGTTAGCGCACTGCACGGCTCGATACGGTGATCCCATGGGTGATATCCACGACGATAAGAAGCACATCCGCGGCACGATCGACCTGTCGAACGCCGTGTGGCAGCGCGCAGCGGGCGCGGAGGAGCTAGCGGGGCCACATCTGGAGATCGCCTTCGTACAGGACGGCTACGTGGCGATGCGCAGTTCCGAGCATCCCGTGGACGACCAGACTCTGATCTTCACACCGTCGGAGTGGGAGGCGTTCGTGCTCGGCGCCAAGGACGGCGAGTTCGACGTCATGTGACCGCCCCAACAAGCTGCGGGAGCAATGCCCGGGGCGACCCTTGAGCTCTCAGCCTCCCGAACTCCACAGCAGAGCTGCTGGTGCCGCCTCAGACAGCGCTCCTGTGGAGTTCGGGACTAGGAAGGCTTGTCACGTCGGGTGACAGGCTCGCTACAGGGTGGCGCGCTCGACCCGCTGGCTTGAGGAGACCAGGGCGGCCAGCCGGTCACCGATCGCATGGGTACCACCCGGATGGGTGTGATCCCGAGTGGCCAAGTCGAAGGCCACGGCGGCCTCCACACGGCGAGACGGCTCGTCCAGTCCCAGATGGGCGAGCATCAGACCGATCGACAGCACGGCAGCCGTCGGGTCCGCGATGCCCTGGCCGGCGATGTCCGGGGCGGAGCCGTGCACTGGCTCGAACATGCTGGGGTTGCGGCGAGCCACGTCGAGGTTGCCGCTGGCGGCCAGCCCGATCCCACCGGTGACGGCCGCCGCGAGATCGGTGAGGATATCGCCGAACAGGTTGTCGGTGACGATCACGTCGAACCGGCCGGGGTCGGTGACCAGGTGGATGGTGGCAGCGTCGACGTGCTGGTAGGCCACCGTCACCTCGGGATGCTGCAGCGACACTTCCTCCACGATTCGGGACCACAGCGATCCGGCGTGGCACAGCACGTTGGTCTTGTGTACCAGCGTCAGATGCCTACGCGGGCGCGCCGCGGCCCGCGCGAACGCATCGCGCACGACGCGCTCCACCCCGAAGGCGGTGTTCAAGCTGACCTCGGTGGCGATCTCGTGGGGGGTGTCCTTGCGCAGCAACCCACCGTTGCCCACGTAGGGGCCCTCGGTGCCCTCCCGGACCACTACCATGTCGATGCTGCCAGGGTCGGCGAGAGGACTGCGCACCCCGGGATACAGCCTGGCGGGTCGCAGGTTCACGTGGTGGTCCAGCTCGAAACGCAGCCGCAGCAACAACCCGCGCTCAAGGATCCCGCTGGGTACGGAAGGATCCCCCACCGCGCCGAGCAGGATGGCGTCGTGCTGGCGTAACTCGTTGAGCACCGACTCAGGCAGCAGTTCCCCACTGGAGTGCCAGCGCGCCGCGCCGAGGTCGTAGGGCGTGGTCTCGGCATCGGGGGCGACCTCGCCGAGCACCTTGAGCGCCTCGCCGATCACCTCTGGACCGATCCCGTCGCCAGGGATCACCGCAAGCCGCATGAGACACCTCCCGTGCCCGGGCCCCTGCCATGGGACCCTTCGCAGCGGGCAGATTACCCGCAGCTACCTACCGCACCGCACAGCGGTTAACTCAAATGGGTGACCCCAGACGGGTAGTCCTGCGTGAGGTCAGCCGAAGGTGACTGAGCGAACGGTGCGGGCGCCCACCGATGATCCGATCGCGGCCAGCACTTGACCGGTGACCGCCCGGTCCACCCGTAGCATCATGATCGCATCGGTGCCCTCGGTCGTCTGGCTGATCTGGGCCGCCTCGATGTTGACGCCCACGTCGCCCAGCAGGCTGCCGACGGTGCCCATCACGCCGGGGCGGTCCGGGTATTCCATGAAGATGGCCTGTCCCTCGGCGCGCAAGTCGAAATGCCGGCCATCGATCTCGACCAGCTTCTGCACCTGCGCCGGACCGGATAGCGTTCCCGAGACCGAGTGCACCAGGCCATCGGCGAAGATTCCCCGGACGCACACCACACTACGGTGGCTCGGACTCTCCGGGGCGGTGACTACGGCGACGGTCACCCCACGGTCCTGCGCCAGCCGCGGCGCGTTGACGAAGGTGACCTGCTCATCGACGACACCGGCGAAAACCCCGCGCAACGCGGCGAGCCGCAGCACGGAGACCTCCTCGGCGGCGAGCTCACCGCGCACATCGACGGTCACCGACGCGGGCGAGCCACCGGCCAGTGCGGCCAGCACGGTGCCCAGTTTCTGGGTCAGCGGCAGCCACGGCCGGACCTCTTCGCCCACCACCCCGCCACTGATCACGTTCACCGCGTCGGGAACGAACTCGCCACGCAGCGCTCGCAGCACACTGCGCGCGACGTCGGTACCGGCCCGGTCCTGCGCCTCAGCGGTCGAGGCACCCAGGTGCGGGGTGACGACCACCTGGGGCAGCTCGAACAACGGGCTCGCCGTGCACGGTTCGGTCGCGAAGACGTCGATTCCCGCACCCCCGACCTGACCAGCGCGCACCGCATCGGCCAACGCCTGCTCGTCGACCAGCCCACCGCGCGCGGCGTTGACGATCAGCACGCCTGGTTTGGTCTTGGCGAGCTGGTCGGCGCCGATCAACCCGAGCGTCTCGGGGGTCTTGGGCAGGTGGATCGAGATCGCGTCGGCCCGCGACAGCAGCTCATCCAGGTCGACCAGCTCGATACCCAGCTGGGCGGCCCGTGCGGGGGACACATAGGGGTCGTAGGCGATCAGCTCGGTGGCGAAGCCTGCCAGCCGCTGCGCGACCAGCTGGCCGATCTTGCCCAGGCCCACCACACCGATGGTCTTGCCGGACAGCTCCACGCCGCCGAACGAGCTGCGCTTCCATTGGCCACTACGCAGGCTGGCGTCGGCCGCCGGGATGCGCCGGGCTACCGCCAGCAGCAGCGCGATGGCGTGCTCGGCCGCCGAGACGATGTTCGACGTAGGCGCGTTGACCACCATCACCCCGCGCTCGGTGGCCGCCGGTACGTCGACGTTGTCCAGCCCCACGCCGGCTCTGGCGACGACCTTGAGCCGACAGCCGTGGCCGAGCGCCTCGGCGTCCACCCGGGTAGCCGAGCGCACCAGCAGCGCCTCGGCCTCGGCTAGCGCCTTGAACAGGGCCTTGCGGTCGGTGCCGTCGACATGCCGGACGTCGAACTCGTCTCCGAAGACCTCCAGCACCGAGGGGGCAAGTTTTTCAGCGATCAGCACAATTGGTCGGGTCACGATCACCAAGTCTAGGCCGTGTCGGTGAGCGGCCGGTCGATCCAGGACATCAGACCGCGCAGCCGGGCGCCGACCTGCTCGATAGGGTGCTGTTCCCCCTCGGCGCGCAGTTTGGTGAAGTTCGGCCGCCCGTTGTCGTCCTCGGTCACCCACTCCTGGGCGAAGCGACCGTCCTGAATCTCGGTGAGAATCCGGCGCATCTCGTCCTTGACCTCGGGTGTGATGATCCGCGGTCCGCGGGTGAGGTCCCCGTACTCGGCGGTATCGGAGATCGAGTAGCGCATCCGGGAGATCCCGCCCTCGTACATCAGATCGACGATGAGCTTGACCTCGTGCAGGCATTCGAAGTAAGCCACCTCAGGGGCGTACCCGGCCTCGGTGAGCACCTCGAATCCGGCCTGAACCAGTGCGGTGATCCCGCCACAGAGCACTGCCTGCTCACCAAAGAGGTCGGTCTCGGTCTCCTCGGTGAAGGTGGTCTTGATCACACCGGCACGGGTACCGCCGATCGCCTTGGCATA
Source organism: Pseudonocardiaceae bacterium (assembly GCA_036279835.1). Taxonomy (GTDB): domain Bacteria; phylum Actinomycetota; class Actinomycetes; order Mycobacteriales; family Pseudonocardiaceae. Next base: position 24,025 of record DASUII010000028.1, on the reverse strand, counting down.
CGACAGCGCCAGCGCCTGCGCACCACCGGTGGGGTCCTGCTCGACCGCGATCAGGCAGGGCACCCCCTTGCCGTCGACGAACTGCCGGCGCACCAGGTGCCCGGGGCCCTTGGGTGCCACCATCGCCACGTCCACATCCGACGGCGGGCGGATCAGGTCATAACGGATGTTGAAGCCGTGACCGAACAGCAACGCGTCACCCGACTTCAGGTTCGGCGCGATGTCTTGTGCGTAGATAGCACGCTGCTTGGTGTCCGGCGCGAGAATCATGATCACGTCGGCCTCAGCCGACGCCTGCGCCGGCGTCATCACGGCCAAGCCCTCGTCCGCCGCCTTCGATCGCGACTTCGACTCCTCGGGCAGGCCGACCCGCACGTCGACCCCCGAATCGCGCAAGCTCAACGCATGTGCATGCCCCTGGCTGCCGTACCCGATCACCGCGACCTTGCGCCCCGCAACGATCGCCAAGTCAGCATCCCCGTCATAGAAAACCTCAACACTCATCGCTCGCTCCTGATCTGGCTGTGTTCGCGTTCTGGATGCAGAACGCGCTTATCTGGGGCCCAATAGCAGCGTTCTGCATCCAGAACGCGACAAACAGGGGGTTTAGCGCGCGGTGATGGAGCGGGGGCCGCGGGCCATGGCTACCATGCCGGATTGGGCCATTTCGCGGATGCCGTACGGCTCCAGCATCCGCAATAGCGCCTCGATCTTGTCTGCGGTGCCAGTAGCCTCGATGGTCAGCGACTCCGGAGAGACGTCGACCACTTTGGCCCGAAACAGCGTGACGGTCTCTAGCACCTGGGAGCGCACCGTGGTATCAGCCCGGACTTTCACCAGCAACAGCTCCCGCTGCACCGCCATCGCCGGCTCGAGTTCGACGATCTTGATGACGTTGATCAGCTTGTTGAGTTGCTTGGTGACCTGCTCCAGAGGCAGTTCATCGACTGCGACCACGATGGTCATCCGGGATATATCAGGATTTTCGGTGGGTCCGACCGCCAATGAGTGGATATTGAAGCCGCGACGGCTGAACAACCCGGCCACCCGGGCGAGCACGCCCGGTTTGTTCTCCACCAGCACCGACATGGTGTGTTCGGTCATGACCCGTCCTCGTCGAACAGCGGGCGAATATTTCGCGCTGACATGATGTGACTGTTTCCGGTGCCGGCCGCGACCATCGGCCACACCTGCGCGTCCTTGCCGACGACGAAATCGATCACGACCGGTTGGTCGTCGATCTCCATCGCCTGGGCAATGACCTTGTCCACGTCCGCTTCGGCCTCGCAGCGCAGGCCCACGCAACCCAATGCCTCGCCGAGCTTGACGAAATCCGGGATACGGGAGTGGGTCCCCAAGTCAGTCTGCGAGTAGCGCTCGGAGTAGAACAAGGTCTGCCACTGCCGGACCATCCCGAGACTGCCGTTGTTGATCACTGCGACTTTGATCGGGATATTCTCGATGGCGCAGGTCGCCAGCTCCTGATTGGTCATCTGGAAACTGCCGTCCCCGTCGATGGCCCAGACCGCGACATCAGGTCTCCCGAGCTTGGCGCCCATCGCTGCCGGCACCGCGAAACCCATCGTGCCCAGACCGCCGGAGTTGATCCAGCTGCCCGGCTTCTCGTACTTGATGAACTGTGCAGCCCACATCTGATGCTGGCCCACCCCCGCGGTGTAAATCGCGTCTGGGCCGACCAGTGCGCCGATCCGCTCGATCACGAACTGCGGCGCAAGCATCCCGTCGGTCGGTCGGTCATAACCCAACGGGAACGTCTGCTGCCAGTTGTTCAGCTGCTGCCACCACGGCGCCAGATCCGGCCGACCGGACTCGAACTCGGCCGCCACCGCGATGATCAGCTCACTGATCACCTCCGCGCAGTCCCCGACGATGGGCACGTCGGCCCGCCGATTCTTGGAGATCTCCGCGGGGTCGATGTCGGCATGCACTACCGCGGCGTCCGGCGCGAAGGAGGACAGCTGCCCGGTGACCCGGTCATCGAACCGGGCGCCCAGCGTCACCAGCAGGTCGGACCGCTGCATTGCGGCGACCGCGGCGACCGTGCCGTGCATGCCGGGCATCCCGACGTGCTGCGGATGTGAGTCGGGGAAGGCGCCGCGGGCCATCAGCGTGGTCACCACGGGTGCTCCGATGAGCTCGGCCAACTCCCGCAGCACCGTGCTGGCCCGCGCCTTGATCACGCCGCCGCCGACGTAGAGCACCGGGCGGCGGGCGGTAGCGATCAGCCGGGCGGCCTCCCGGATCTGCTTGCCATGCGGCCGGGTGGTCGGCCGGTACCCGGGAAGGTGCAGCTCCGGTGGCCACACGAAGGACGTCATCTCCTGCAACACGTCCTTGGGAATGTCCACCAGCACCGGGCCCGGACGGCCGGTGGAGGCCAGGTGGAAGGCCTCCGCGATCGCCCTCGGGATCTCCGCGGGATCCTTGACCAGCATGTTGTGCTTGGTGACGGGCATCGTGATGCCGGTGATGTCCGCCTCCTGGAAGGCGTCCGTACCGATCAGCGCCCGGGTCTGCTGGCCGGTGATCGCCACCACCGGCACCGAGTCCATATGGGCGTCGGCCAGCGGCGTGACGAGGTTCGTTGCACCCGGACCCGAGGTCGCCATGCACACCCCGACCCGCCCGGTGGCCTGCGCGTACCCGGTAGCGGCGTGCCCCGCTCCCTGCTCATGGCGGACCAGCACGTGGCGGACCTTCGTGGAGTCCAGCAGCGGGTCATACGCCGGCAGGATCGTGCCGCCTGGGATTCCGAACACCGCCTCGCACCCGAGGGCTTCGAGGGAACGCACCAGGGCCTGTGCCCCCGTGATCCGGACGGGCGCGCCTACGGGTGGGGCCGGTTTGGGCAGTTGCGTGGCGATGGGCATGTCTTTGGGGGTCACAGTCGTCATGGTCCTGCCTTAGTTCATCGTTCGCTCGGCCTTGTCATCAACGTCATTCAATGCATCAAAAAACCCTCGCCGCCCGGGTCGGGGCTGAAGCGAGGGTTGGCGCGTCGACGTCTGGGATTCTTCAGACGACGCGCCTCTGACGTACAAGGACGGTGAAAGTCAGCACGTCGCCGACGGTAACGGGCTCGCCCGGGCACCGTCAACCTCATGGGAGGCCCTCCCGGATGCTGAGAGTCGGGCGAGGCCGATGCGACCCCTGGCCCCAACTCAGAACAGAGCTTCAGGTGGGCAGCAGGGAGACGCCGTTGGCGTGTCGGGATAGTCGGGCAAGGTCAATCGGATTGACCGTCATCACCAGCGCTTCGAGCAGCTCCGCGGTGGCCACCACGATGGCATCTGCGGCGGAACCCGCACGCGCCCGGCCACGAAACTGCGCCGCCCGACAGGCCAGCGGTTCATCCACCGCCTGAACCAGGGACAGTCCGACCGTCCGGTTCGCCGATGCATCGCGCACCCGGTTGCCGGTCAGCGAGTCGACCAGCACCGCGGTGGACACGATCGGTGGCCACAGACCGCGCTGACGCAGCGCGGCGATGCGCGCGGCCGTCTGCCGGTCCCGACGGCCCAGCGCGGTGACGGCGCCCGAGTCGAGGACCAGGTTCACCTGTGTCGTCTCTTCATCTGGTCCACCTTCATCTGCGCCGTCGTCATCTGCGTGGTCATCTGGGCCGTCGCGCCGGAGGAACGGTGGCGGCGTCGATCCAGGCATCCGCGGCCGCCAGCTCATCAGCCGTGGGCGGCCCACCGAGTTCCACGGCGAGCTCAGCCAGATACCGGTCCGCGGCGGCGGCCAACTCCCGCCGGCGAAGCTCGACTCGCACGGCGTGCTGGCTAAGCTCCGAGATCGGCAGCTCCAGCTCTTTGACCGCCTGGTGAAGATCGTCTGGCAAATAGATCTGAACCCGTGGCATGCGCCTACTGTACGCCTATGATTGCCTGACAGTATGGCGTTCGTGACCGAGCCCGCCACGGTGACTTTCCGGCTGCCGCTGACCACCCTGATTGGTGTATTCGGGTTGATCGTGTGCATGACTCCGGTCGCCTTCGGCGCACCAGGCCTGCAAGTGTTGTACCTCGGGCCACTGGCGCTTGCGGTCTGGCTGGTACGCACCCGGACAGTGGTCGGCCCAGAAACCATGGTGGCGTACCGAGTATGGGGCTCACGGCGAATTGCCTGGTCCGACCTTGCGGGCCTGCGGATAGATAACCGGTCCCGGGTCTCCGTCGTGTTGCGCGCCGGGGATGATGTGCCACTGCCGACGGTGCGGGCGGGCGACCTTCCCGTACTGGTGGCGCTGAGCCGCGGGCGGCTGCCTGAGTCGCTCATCGAAGTCGGCGAGCGACCGACGTCCGAGCAGTAGCACACTCTTTGGTGGCCGCTCACCAGCGGCACACGGGTGTGCACCTACCCTGGCCGACCGTGCGACCCCCTGCGCCGAGCCGAACCGGGCTGATGAACGACCGTCGCTCGCGCGCAGGCCGCCGCCCGATCTCGGTCCTGCTCGCGGGCGCGACGCTGTTGGCCGGGTGCTCGGTGACCCCGACCTTTCCGGACCGGGCTTCCGGGCCATTTCATCCCAAACTGGAGGTCGGATCAGAAGCTGGACCGAGGCTCGAGATCCCGCAGACTCCCGGCCCATCCAGCCCGAGCCCGAACAGCGGTCCACCGCCGGGTCCACCACAAGGCTGCACTGACCCGGACCCGCAGGTCGTCGCGACCTGTCTGGAACCGATCTCCGCGCTGGTCGTACTGCCGGGCTCCGCGCCGGTGGGTCTGGCCGCGGAACGCACCACCGGCCGAATCCTGCAGGTTCAGCGCCACCGACCGAACCAGGAGGTCGCCGCGCTGGCAGTCGACCCGGCCGGAGATGGCGGCCTCACCGGGCTCGCGCTGTCCCCCAGCTATTCCGAAGATGAGCTGATCTATGCCTACATCACGACCCCCATCGACAACCGGGTGGTCCGGATCGCCCCCGGCGACATCCCCAAACCGGTTCTGGCGGGCATTCCCCGGGGGCCGACCGGAAACGCCGGCGCGCTCGCGGTCGACTCTCACGGGATGCTCCTCGTCGCCACCGGCAACGCCGGCAACCCCGCTGCCGCCGAGGATCCGCAGTCGCTCGCCGGCAAGGTGTTGCGTATCGACACCTTCGGCCACCCGGCGCCGGGTAATCCGGGCGGTTCCAAGGTGGTGGTGAGCGGGCTACACGCGCCAGGTGGGCTGTGCGTCGACCCACTGACGAACGAGCTGTGGATCACCGACCACGAACCCGACCACGATCTGTTGCATCGGGTACTACCGGGACGCCCGCTGGGTCGGGCCGCCTGGACGTGGCCCGGCGGCATCGGGGCCGCAGGGTGCGCCGTCATGCTGGGCCGCATCCAGGTCGCGTTCGCCAGCGGGGCGCCGATGTTCGTGCTCGGGATCGGGCCGGCCGGCACGTTCGTCGGGCCATCCCTGCAGATCCCGCTGGAGCGCTACGGGCGGATTTCCGCGGCCGCGTTGAGCCCGGACGGGCGGAAGATCTGGCTGGGCACGGTCAACAAAACAGGTGGCAAACCTATCTCCAGCGACGAGCGAGTGTTCGTCCTACCCGACTTGGTCGGTCCCGGCGGCGGGCAGGACTGAGAAGCTCGTGAGTGGCAAACAGTGTTATAGCACTCAATGCCACTCACGAGCATCGGTGGCACGGCCGGCTAGGCCCGTGCCACCGATGCCGTCTCAGCACGGTCAGCACCTCCTGTGCGGCACCGCAGGCATCGTCCTTGATATCTCGCCAGCCGAACACCAGCCGTGACCGCCCGGCTAATTCGGCTGCGTTATCGCGCCGGCGGTCACGGAAGGCCACCATGGGGTGCGAATGGTAAGCCCGCCCGTCCAGCCGCACCGTCAGCGGCACGCCGACGTGGTCGTACACTGCGTCTTCCCACAGGGTGTACCCATCCACCACGAAAGGCACCTGCCGCGCCGCAGCGGGAATCGCGTGTGCCGCCTCAACATCGAGCGCGTACAGATCCTCAAGCACCGACGCCACACCGCCAGCCATCCGATCCAGCGCCGACGCGAGCGCTCGCCGGTAGCGATACGGGGGCCGTTCGGCCAACTGCCGTTCGAGCTCGACTAGGGAAATGCCACACGTGGTAGTGACACCCACCAGCCGACGCATCGCCTCACGAGCGGTCGGCTCGGCCACGGCAAGATCGAGTGCGGTATCGGCTCGGCTGGTTCGAGGTGGAACGCTGGCCACCGAGATATACGCGAATGCCCTAGACCGGTGCACCACCACCTCGGGCGGTTGGGATACCGCCGAACACCCGTAGGGCACCGTCACGTGCACCGGACCGTCTCCTACTGGGAGCATGTCCCACTCCTCAGCAGCGGTGCGGTGGCTCAGGATGGCCGACGGGCCGGCGTAGAGCAACGCTGCATGCAGCCTTGTGGGTCTTGGGGGAAGGCCGGTAGTCGTCGTGTAGACCCGCGGTAGCAGGGCTCGCCATCGCCCGCCGTCGACGTTGGCCGTGATCGCATCAGCAGTGACCCCAAGCGCCGCGAGCTGTTGGGTCTCGATGGCGCCGTGCTGTTCCAGTACAAGATGCTCCCAGGCCGGCAGTTCGCGCACCTGGCGCGGAACGAGTCGCGGACGATCAGCAGGACGCCTTGCCATGTCGGGACACACTGCCGCCGCGACACCGCTGCGTCCCCTACCTCACGTCTGCGCTGTGGACAGCGTGGAGGTTGTGGATAACTCGTGAGTGGCAATCAGTGCTGGAACACTGTTACACACTCACGAGGCGCATCGCGCCAAAACCAGCTCGCGCACCCTTTGGGCGTTGGCTTGGCCACCGGTGGCTTTCATCACGGCACCGACGATCGCGCCCGCTGCGGCTAGCTTGCCGTTGCGGATCTTGTCCGCGATGTCGGGCGCGGCGGCCAACGCCTGCTCGACAGCGGCGGTCAGCGCGGCGTCGTCGGACACTACGGCCAGACCATGCGCAGCGACGACCTCGTCGGGCTCGCCCTCCTTCGCCAGCACCCCGTCGACGACTTGGCGGGCCAGGTTGTTGGTCAGCGCACCCTCGGCGACCAGCGCGATGACCCGGGCCACCTGCGCCGGGGTAATGGGCAGGTCGGCGAGCTCCACACCGCGGGAGTTGGCCTGTTGGGACAGATACGACACCCACCACGACCGAGCCTCGGCGGCCGGCGCCCCCGCGTCGACGGTGGCCGCGATGAGATCCAGTGCGCCGGCGTTGACCAGGTCACGCAGCTCGAGGTCGGACAGGCCCCACTCCGACTTAGCCCGAGCCCGACGCTGCCAGGGCAGCTCGGGAAGGGTGGCCCGCAGCCGCGCCACCCAGTCGTCGCTGGGGGCGATCGGCACCAGATCGGGCTCCGGGAAATACCGGTAGTCCTCCGAGGTCTCCTTGCGCCGACCGGCCGACGTGGTGCCACCCGCCTCGTCGAAGTGCCGAGTCTCCTGCACGATCTGGCCACCGGAGACTAGCACCGCGGCCTGCCGGCACATCTCGTAGCGCACCGCGCGTTCCACCGACCGCAGCGAGTTGACGTTCTTGGTCTCGGTTCGGGTGCCGAAGGTCGACGAGCCACGTGGCATCAGCGAGACGTTGGCGTCGCAGCGCATCGACCCTTGATCCATCCGCACATCGGACACGCCCAGCGCCCGAAGCAGATCGCGCAGCGCGGTGACGTAAGCCCGGGCGATCTCCGGCGCGCGAACCCCGGCGCCCTCGATCGGCTTGGTGACGACCTCGATCAACGGGACGCCGGCGCGGTTGTAGTCCAGCAGGGAGTGGCTCGCGCCGTGAATACGACCGTCGGAACCACCGACGTGCAGCGACTTGCCGGTGTCCTCCTCCATGTGGGCGCGCTCGATGGCGACGGTGAACAGCGAGCCGTCGGACAGCTGCACCGCTAGCGAGCCGTTCACCGCGATCGGCTCGTCGTACTGGGAGGTCTGGAAGTTCTTCGGCATGTCCGGGTAGAAGTAGTTCTTCCGGGCGAACCGGCACCACGGGGCGATCGAGCAGTTCAACGCCAGCCCGATCCGCATGGCCGACTCCACCGCGACGCCGTTGAGCACCGGTAACGCTCCCGGCAGCCCCAGGCAGGTCGGGCAGACCTGGGTGTTGGGCGGCGCCCCGAACACGTTGGGGCAGCCGCAGAACATCTTCGTCGCGGTGGACAGCTCGACGTGCACCTCAAGCCCGAGCACCGGTTCGAAACGTTCCAGCACCTCGTCGTAGTCCATCAGCGCAGCGGTCATCGCCCGACCACCTCCAGATCAGGTACTCGCTGCGCCAGCGGGCCGCCATCGGCGCCATCGCGGGCCACCTCGTAGGCCGCGGCCACCCGGTAGGCCCGATCGTCGGCCAACGCGGGCGCCATCACCTGTAGACCCACCGGCAGACCGTCGTCATCGGACAGCCCGGCCGGAACGGACAGCGCGGCGTTGCCCGCCAGATTCGCCGGGATCGTGCACAGGTCCGACAGGTACATCGCCAACGGGTCGTCCACCCGCTCACCGATCCGGAACGCGGTGGTCGGGGTGGTCGGCGAAACCAGCACGTCGACTTGCTCGAACGCTGCGGCGAAGTCCCGGATGATCAGCGTGCGGACCTTCTGAGCCTGTCCGTAATAGGCGTCGTAGTACCCGGCGGACAGGGCGTAGGTGCCGAGCATGATGCGACGCTTGACCTCGGGTCCGAAACCGGCTTCCCGGGTCAGCGACATGACCTCCTCGGCACTGCGGTTGCCGTCGTCGCCGACCCGCAGGCCGTAGCGCATGCCGTCGAAGCGGGCCAGGTTCGAGGAGCACTCGCTGGGCGCGATCAGGTAATAAGCAGGGAGCGCATGGTCGAACGACGGGCAGGACACCTCGACGATCTGAGCCCCCAGCTCGCGCAACCGGCTCACGGCCACCTCGAAGGCCCGCAGTACCCCGGGCTGGTAGCCGTCTCCGCGGAACTGGCTGACCACTCCCACCCGGATTCCGATCAGGTCACCGGTGGCACCCGCGCGGGCCGCCTGCACCACCGGCGGCACCGGTGCGTCGATCGAGGTGGAGTCCTGCGGGTCGTACCCGCCGATCACCTCGTGCAGCAGCGCGGCGTCGAGCACCGTCCGAGCCACCGGGCCGCCCTGGTCCAGGCTGGAGGAGAACGCCACCAGGCCGTAGCGCGACACGCCACCGTAGGTCGGTTTGACCCCTACCGTTCCGGTCACCGCGCTGGGCTGGCGAATCGAGCCGCCGGTGTCGGTACCAACCGCCAACGGCACCTCGAAGGCGGCCACCGCCGCTGCCGAACCACCCCCGGACCCGCCCGGGACGCGGTCGAGGTCCCAGGGGTTGCGGGTGGGCCCGTAGGCGGAGTTCTCCGTGGAGGAACCCATCGCGAACTCGTCCATGTTGGTCTTACCCACGATCACCACGCCTGCCGCGCGGAGCTTGCGGGTGACGGTGGCGTCGTACGGCGGGCGCCAGCCCTGAAGCATCCGCGAGCCGCAGGTGGTCGGCATGTCAATGGTGGTGAACACGTCCTTGATCGCCAGCGGCACGCCCGCCAGCGGTGACGCCGGCGCCTCCCCGCGCCGCAACCCGTCGTCCACCGCCGCTGCGGCGGCGAGCGCGGCCGACGCGTCGAGGTGCAGGAACGCATGCAGGGCAGGGTCCACCGCAGTGATCCGGTCCAGGTGCGCTCGGGTCACCTCAACCGCGGTGATGTCCTGGGCGTGGATCCGGGCAGCGAGCTCTGCGGCGGACCACCGAGTCAATCGGGTCATGATTCGTCCAGGATGCGGGGCACCCGGAACCGACCGTCCTCAGTGGCGTAGGCGCCCGAGAGCGCCTGCTGCTGCGTCAGCCCCGGACGCGGGACGTCCGCGCGGAACACATCAGTCAACCCGACGGCGTGCGAGGTGGGTGGGATGTCCACGGCCGCCACCTCACCGACCCGGGCCACCGACGTCAGGATCACCTCGAGCTGGCTGGCGAACAGGTCCAACTCCTCCTCGGTGACGGCCAGCCGGGCGAGCCGAGCGAGGTGCGCGACCTCGGCACGGGAGATGGTGGGCACGGAACACTCCTGAAGTGGTGCTGGGTTGCTGACTGACCCGACGAGTCTAGCCTCGGGCTTTGCGGGGCCGAGTGACCCGGTTGCGGGCTGGGGGGCGTAACTTGCGGCTCGCTCTTCACACTCGGCGACCGGCGAGCGCACGGGCTGTCGCGCTTGGCGTGACTTGATGGGACGTGATGGAGGAACGCCGGATGATAGAGGCCCGAATGAACTGGCGCGGCGGCGGATGTCCTTTCTGATCCGGGTCCAGCTGCCGGACCGGCCCGGGGCGCTCGGCGCGGTGGCCACCGCGCTGGGCGAGGTCGGCGTTGACATCCTCAGCCTCGACGTCGTCGAGCGCCGATCCGGTATCGCCATCGATGACCTGGTCGTGGAGCTTCCCTCCGGCCGGTTACCCGACGTGTTGATCACCGCGGCGGAGTCCGTCGAGGGTGTCGAGGTCGACGCCGTCCGCCCGTGGGCGGGTGTCCTGGACACTCACCGCGAGCTGGAGTTGGTGGAGCAGGTCGCCGCCGACCCCACGCACGGCTTGCAGATCTTCACCGATGGAGTGCCTAAGATCGTCCGATCGGGTTGGGCCATGGTGCTCAGCGTCATACACGGACAGTCACACCGGGTCGCTGCCTCCTTTGCCGCGCCGGAGACCGTTGCTGGAGAGCTGCCGTGGTGGCCATTGCGCCGCGCGACGATCCTGGATCCGGAAGACCCGTGGGTGCCGAGGCCCTGGCGGGAACTGGGCACCGAGTTGGCAGCGACCCCGCTGGGCAGGGCCGACCAGGCTCTGCTGATCGGTCGTCCGGGCGGACCGATGTTCCGCGCCGCCGAGGTCGCTCGCCTGGAGCACCTCGCTGGAATCGTCGCAGTGGTACTGCGTAGTTAGAACAGCTATCGGACGGTCCATTCGTTGGCGTTCCAGGTGACGCCATCGGACGCGTGGCGGTAGACGCTGTCGATGTTGTTGGTGTAGGCCCACATGATGGGAAGCTGGAATAATGGAAGCGACACCAGGTCGTCGGCGAGCAGCCGATCGGCTTTCGCCAAGGCATCCATCTGGGTGGGCTCGGCATATTCTGTCTCCGCTATATCCAGCGCAGCGTCGACCTCAGGGTTGCTGTAGTGCTGGTGGTTCAATGCGCCATTAGTCGCATAGCGATCGGCCAGCGACCACACTGGGGACGTACGCGAGCTCGTCGTCAGGGCGACGTCGAACCGGCCGTGTGCCGCAGCGTCTCCCCCGCCGCCCGGAGCGGCGCCGTCAGCGATCTCCATGCCAGCCTGCCGACATTGCGTCCGGATCAGCTCCACCTCTTGTGAGTGGGCCGGGGAACCGTCGTGACTGATGGCGAAGGAAAGCCGCTGGCCAGCCTTGGAGTAGACGCCATCGGGACCTAGTATCCAGCCCGCCCGCTCCAGCGTTACCTGCGCTTTCTGAGCGTCGGCAACCATCTTGTCAGAGTAGAGATCCTCGTATTTCACATCGTCTGGCAGAAACGCGAGGCTCCCTAGCGGCTGGGTTTCCGGGCGTATCCCCCGAGCCAGTTCGTCGACCAGTTTATTGCGATCGATACACTGCGCGAAAGCGCTGCGGACGACCGGATCCCGAAACAGCGGGCTGAGTAGGTTGAGGTCCAGATGCTCTATCGTAGGACCACCGCGCGCCTGGAATATCACACCTTGGCCCGACAGCGCCCGCAGCCGATCAGCCAGCAGCGGGTCGGCCGGTGGTTGCACGACGGTGAACTGGTGGTTCGCCAGGCCCTGCACCGCGGCGGCGCCGTCCGCGACGGAGCTGAGCACGATCATCGCCGGACCTGCCGGCCGGCCGGCCCAGGCCTGGTTGCGGACCAGCACGGTCTGCGTACTCGTCGTCGAGCCGTCGAACTGATAAGGACCCGATGCGGGCATCGTCTTGGCGTCGAAACCAGCCCATCTGCTGTTCCAGAAGTCACCGGCCTTCTTCAAGACGGCTGGTGACGACGTGGAGTTCAGTGCGGTGATATCGGCTATCCCGGTCTCCCGCTCAAGGATGTGGGCCGGGAGGATGGCGTGGTGAAGGTAGTTCCGACGCCAGTCGGCGTACGGTGATCGGTAGGTCTCGACGAACGTGTTGTTGTCCCGGCACTCCGCGTTGACACGGTCCAATCCACGCGTGGACGCCGGCGCGAAGTAAGGCGTTGTGCCGCTGCCCGCCAGCCAAGCCAGATAAAAATCTCGACAGTCCCACGGCTGGCCATCGGACCATCTAATATTCGGTTTGATCTTGTATGTGACGACCTGAGGGTCCTTCGCCGTCAGCTCGGCTGACACCAGCACATCGGAGTTGACCAGGAATCTACCGTTTCCGTCGATGATGAACGGGTCTACCAGGACCTGGCTGAGTACGACGTCATTGTCCGGGTTGTTGTCCGACTGCACCGTCGTGTTGTTATACGCAGAAAACGGCGCTCCGTGCGCGACGAATACCGCCGGCCCGGGCGGTACCTTCGGCGCACGATAAGATCCATCCCCGTTGTCCCCCCGCGCCCGGGCGTTGGCCGGCCCACTGACGCCGTCGGGACGGTCGGTTCCGCTGGCCGCCACGCAACCGGTGACCGCGAGCACAAGGCAGGCGATCCCCGCTGGCAGGCTGATCAGCAGTCGCGACTTTCCGTTCACTGGAGACCTCCTGGTGTCACCGGCGGAGCTCCCAGCGGGCAGCGCCGTCGAGCGGGCCTTCCCGCGGCGTGCCCGGGGCGACGTTGAGCAGCTGACTGCCGGTGATGAGCAGCGAGGCCGGTTGGTAGAGCGGGATCGTCACGACCAGATCCCACAGCGCTGCCTCGACGGTAGCGGGTACCGGACCCGCCGGGTCATCTTGGGTCAGCGCCCGCTCGATCACCGGCTGCAGGGTCAGGTCGCACAGGTTCGCCGGGTTAGGTGGCGCCGGCGCCAGCTTCGCTGGTACCACCAGCGGGCATCCGTACCAGGACGCCAGTTCGCTGGCGGGGTGGCCGGCTGCGGGCTGGGGTGCCACCACGATGTCCACACCCGGCGTGATCTCCTTGGTGGCAGCCGCTGGATTGGACCTCGCTGAGCCGGCGCCCGCCGGAGCGGTCACCTCAGCAGCACCGTCACGAGCAGGACTCACGCTCGGGCCGAGCAAGGTAGTGAACAGCTCGTCGGCGTCGACCTCACGCAGCTCCGCGTCGATCCCGGCGGTCTGAAGCTGATCGACCACCCGGGCGGCGATCGTCCCGTACGGCTCCCGGTTCGCCGGCGCCGCCACCACCAGCCGCAGTGGCTGCCCGGCGCGTTCCCACATCGTCTGACCGCGGGTATACCCGGCGTCGGTGAGCAACCGGCGCGTGGTGGCCGGATCCGGCCACATCGGGACGCCGGTGGCCGGTGCGGTGGCGTGGTACGCGGGCGTAGACGGGGCAAGCACCTCGGAATCGGCTCGCAGTGCCGCTGACGGACCGCTGGCAACTCCCGTAGCGATCAGTGCGGGACGGTCCAGCGCCGCGGCCACCGCGGTGCGCACCCGCTGGTCGCTCAACACCGAGCTGGCCGGTCGTAGCAGCACCGACACCAGCGTGGGCTGCGGTACGACAACCGCGGTCAACCCCAAGCCGGCGGTGCGCAGCAACGCCTCGGTGATCGCATCGGGACGGCTGAACAACGCAGCCTGCGCGCCACCGGTGTGGAGGGCGTCCACCAGCGCCGCTTGACTGCCCTGGCGAAACCGGATCCGGTCGACCTGAGCCGGGGTGGCCCAGTACCGGTCGTTGCGCTCCAGCACCATCTCGCCACGAGACCGGTCCACTGAGGACATCGTGAACGGACCGCCCGACACTGGCACCCCGGCGTCGAGCGCCTTACTCCAACCGCCGGGCGCATCCTTGAGCAGATGCGCTGGTAGCAGGTTCTGAAACAGGGTGCGCCAGCCGGCGTAGGGCCGGCTGAAGACCACCTCGACGGTCTCGCCGCCGTCCCGCGATACCACCTGATCGATCAGCTGGTAGCCGGCCGAGTCGACCACGCCGGGTTGGCTGCGCATCTGCTCAGCGAGGTAGCTGAAGTCTTCGGCGGCGATGGGGGTGATGTCAGACCACTGCGCATTGCGCCGGATCCGGTAGGTGACGGTGAACGGTTCGGTGCGGGTGACTTCAGCGGATTCGAGCAGCGTGTGGTCGAGCACCCATTGCCCGGCCGGCGTTTGGTGAAACGCCGACGGCAGCAGCAGGCCGGCGACCGCCTCGGAGATCGGCGTCAGGTCAGCCAGCGTATGCGGATTGAAGCCGCCGATCAGCCGGTCAATCCCGAACACCACCTCACGCCCGGCAGGCGACGCCGCTGACGAGGTCGTGGCGGGCCGGCGGGGGGTGACCAGGTCGGCTGAGCGCGGGGTACACGCAACGAGAGCAGCTGCGGCCATGAGCGCCGTCACCACCCTGCGTGCACCGCCGAACGTACCCACGAGGCGACATGCTGCCGCAAAGCGATCTCCCCCGGTGTCTCCGGGGTCTTTGTTGCCAGACCGCCTCGGCAGGCGCAATGCCCGAGCGTGATCTTATTGGACCGACGTCGAAGAACCCCGCCCCACCCGATCCCGGGCCCGCTGCCGGCCCCGCTGGGTAGCGTCCAATATCACCTTGCGCACCCGCACCACGTCCGGAGCTACCTCGACGCACTCGTCGGAGGCGCAGAACTCCAGCGCCTCCTCCAACCCGAGCGTCCGCGGTCGAGCCAGCCGCTCGAGTTCCTCCCCGCTGGAGGAACGAACGTTGGTGAGCTTGCGCTCCCGGCAAATGTTGAGATCCAGGTCCTCGGCGCGGGGGTTCTCGCCGACCACCATGCCGGCGTAGACGGCGGCACCGGGCTCCACGAAGAAGGCGCCCCGGTCACCCAGCTGCGTCAACGCGTACCCGGTGACCGCGCCGGAGCGGTCGGCGACCAGCGACCCGGAGCGACGGGTACGCAACTCACCCACCCACGGCCGGTAGCCGTCGAAGACGTGGTGGACCACACCGGTACCGCGGGTGATGGTGAGGAACTCGGTGCGAAAACCGATCAGTCCACGGGACGGCACCGTGAACTCCAGCCGCACCCAGCCGTCTCCGGAGGTGGCACCCAGTTGTTCGGTCCGGCCCTTGCGACCGGCCAGCAGCTGCGTCACGGCACCGACGTACTCCTCGGGCACGTCGACGGTGAGGTGTTCGAACGGTTCGTGCAGGGTGCCGTCCATAATGCGGGTGACCACCTGCGGCTTGCCGACGGTGAGCTCGAAACCCTCCCGGCGCATGGTTTCCACCAGGATGGCCAGCGCGAGCTCCCCACGGCCCTGCACCTCCCAGGTGTCCGGTGATTCGGTGGGCGAGACGCGGATGCTCACGTTGCCGACCAGCTCGGCGTCCAGCCGGTTGCGGACCAGGCGAGCGGTGAGCTTGCGACCCCCACCGCGGCCGGCCAGCGGGCTGGTGTTGATCCCGATCGTCATCGCGATCACCGGCTCGTCGACGGTGATCCGGGGCAGCGGGCGCGGATCGTCGATGTCGGCGAGGGTGTCGCCGATGGTGATCTCCGCGATTCCCGCGATGGCGATCAGGTCACCGGCTTTCGCGCTGGCCGCCGGGACCCGTTCGAGGCCTACCGTGCGCAACAGTTCAGTGATCTTGACTGACCGGATCGTTCCGTCTTCCCGGCACCACGCCACGGTCTGGCCCTTGTGCAGCCGGCCGGCCCGGACCCGGCACAGCGCGATCCGGCCCAGGAACGTCGACGCGTCGAGGTTGGTGACGTGCGCCTGCAACGGCGCCTCTACGTCTCCGGCGGGCGGCGGCACGTGGGTGAGGATGACGTCGAACAACGGCGTGAGGTCTTCGGCGTCGGGCAGCTCGCCGTCGCGTGGGCGGGTCAAACTGGCGCGGCCGGCCCGGGCGCTGGCGTAGATCACCGGTAAGTCCAGCACCGCTGCCGCGGTATCGGCTTCGAGGCCTTCTAAGTCCGAGGCGAGATCCAGCAGCAGGTCGTGGGTCTCCTCGACCACCGTCACGATCCGGGCATCCGGGCGGTCCACCTTGTTCACCACGAGCACTACCGGCAAATGCGCGGCCAGCGCCTTGCGCAGCACGAAGCGGGTCTGCGGCAACGGGCCCTCGCTGGCGTCGACGAGCAGCAGCACCCCGTCGACCATGGACAGCCCGCGCTCCACCTCGCCGCCGAAATCAGCGTGCCCGGGAGTGTCGACCACGTTGATGGTGACCGGACCATCGGGTGTGGACCGGGTGACCGCGGTGTTCTTGGCCAGGATCGTGATGCCCTTCTCCCGCTCCAGATCCCCCGAGTCCAGCACCCGGTCCACCTCGATGCGCCCGGTGACAGCGCCGGACTGGCGCAGCATGGCGTCGACGAGCGTCGTCTTGCCATGATCGACGTGCGCCACGATGGCGACATTGCGCAGGTCGGTGCGCAGGCGGGCAGGGGCGACTGTGGGCACGCAGGAACTCCTCGATTGGATGCCGGGAAGCTCAATGTTACTCGGAGGGTTTCTTGGGGGCACCCGCGCCGCCCGCCGCACCACTTCTATCGGCCCTTAACAGCACTTCGAGATCGGGCAGAATGGCGCGATCGGCGTCCAACCAATCAAGCGTCGCGAGCTCGCTGACTTCCACCCACCGCAGTGCCTCATGCTCTACCGGGACTGGCGTCGCCATCAGCTGAGCCAACCGCGCAACGTGCACCCGCAGGACGTATCCGCCGGGTAGGGGCACGTCCGGACCGAGCTGTTCGCCCGGCACGACCTCGACGGCGAGCTCCTCGCGACACTCCCGGATCAGCGCATCTCGGGGGCTCTCGTCCGGCTCAACCCGGCCACCCGGCAGCTCCCAGCGACCCGCGAGTTGCGGTGGGTAGGCCCGCTGCTGCGCGAGCACCCGACCCGCGCGCACCAAGGCGGCCGCGACCACCACTGCTGGGCTCACTTCCGGTGGCTCGGCGCGGGCCGGGGACTGCTCGGTATGGCGGCGCACGCGGACGATGGTGGCGGTGCTCGGCGTCGCCGGGAAGGGCGTGCCCTGACCACTCCTCAGAGCAAGTTCACGATTTGGGAAGAACCAGCCGCGCTCAGCGCGGCTGGTTCTTCCGAGTTCGCGATCACTGGGTCGATTCGCGGCGCCGATCAGGGACGGACCGCGGCTGGCCCTGGCGCCGACCCGGCGTCGGTAGCGATTAACGGCGCTGCCCGGCCGGGTTGGTATTCGTTGCAGGGCGCCAACGACCAGCGCGCCTTTACCTGCCGTTGCGCCGGGCGACTAGCCTGCACAGATGGCCGAAAATGATGTGCTCATCGACGTTGAGACCCTGGTGGGAATGCTCACCGGCGAGGATCCGCTGGACGCGGCCGGCGTCCGGTTCATGCTCGATGCACTGACGTTGGCGACCGATAGCGCACTGGGCTTTCTTTCCGCCCAGATCGAGTGCCACACCGCTCGCAGCGAGGTGATCCAGCGCGGTGTGGTCGAAAAGCAGCTTGCGGCGCTGCGGTCGCAGGCGCGAAGCAGGGAGGAGAAGGCCGCGGTCGCGCTCATCGCCGCTCGCGCTGCCGAAGGTGCCGGGGACTCCACGACTGCCTGCGACGTGCTCGCCGAAGCGCTGACGCTGCGCCCCGGCCTGGAGCCGGCGTTGCACGACGCCGCCCAGTACGCCGCGGCGCGCGGAGATTACGTCACAGCGGACCGGTACCTGCGGCGCTCCGACATTCCCAGCCCGCTACGAGCAGGGTTGAGCGAGGCCATCGCCGCGACGCCCCCCGACGTCGCGCGCAACACGGCCTGCCCGTGCGGGTCGGGCCGCAAGTTCAAGGTCTGCTGCCGGCTCGATGCGGTACCTCCGCTGAGCGCCCGGGCCCAGCTCATCTACGCGCTGCTGGGCACCTACGCCGAGCGCGCTCCCGGCCTGAAGGTGATCACCCCACTGATCGAGCGCACCGAGGACGCGCAACGGTACGCGATGTTCATGCTCGATCTTGCGTTGTTCCACGGCGGCCTGGTGCAGAAGTTCCTCGCCGCCCGAGGTCACTGGCTGCGCCCAGACGAACGCCAGCTCATCGAGGACTGGCAGCAGATCCCGGTCACGCTCTACGAGGCGACCGACGTCACCCCCGACGTCAGCGTCACGCTTCGCCCGCTGCCGGACGGCGACCCGATCGAACTGGTCGACAGGTTGTTCTCGCAGTCCGCGCATCGGCTGGCGTTGTTCTGCGGCCGGGTGCTGCACGACGACACCGGCCCTCGGTTGCTCGCGGTGCCCGTTAGTGTTTCCCGGCAACGCCGTCGCGAGCTGGCTGGGCTGCTCGCCGCACGCCCATCGATGGAACAGATCGCGGACTTCTTCGCTCCCGAGCCCCCCGTCCAGTTCCGCAACAGTGACGGCGACGACATCCACGAGTGCCACGTCACCTACCGGGTGCCCCACTCGCAGCAGACCTTCGACCTCCTCATCGAGCGGCTGACCCGGACCGACGAGGACGTCGTCGCCTGGCACCGGCAGCTGCCTGACGGACGGGTGCTGAACCTCGGCGTGATTCACCGGACCGGCGACGACTTCACCGTCGCCGCGAACTCTCCCGCACGGCTGGCCGAACTCGAGACCCAGCTGCGAGACGTCGCCCCGGAAGCCACCGAACGTGCCCGGTATGCCAAGCGCGTCAGCGAGGAACCCGACGGCCGCGAAGGCCGCGCCGTCATCCTGGAAAGCTATTTTCTCGAGGCGACGGCTGCAACCGACGCGGACGACGCCATCGATCGCATCGGCCGCGACGCCGAAGCAAGCTGGCTGGACGCGCCTGGCGTGATCGGTGACCTGAGCCCGCGCGATGCCGCTGCCTCCGACGATCCCGCCATCCGCGCCGAACTGCGCAGCACGGTCGACGACGTCGAGGCCATCCTCCTGCAAACCCAGCGCGCCGGGCAGCCGACAACAGGTCTGATGAGCTCGCACCGTCTCCGCGAAGCGTTGGCGAGGGACTGACCTGGTGACGGCCGGCTCGGTCACTCCGACTGCGACCACTGCGCAGGCTGGGTCGCAAACGCCGGCGATTCGGGTCCGTGGCCTGCGCAAGGTGTTCGGCTCCACTGTGGCGGTGTCCGGCGTGGACCTCGACGTGCCGGTCGGTGCCGTGCTGGGTGTGCTGGGCCCGAACGGTTCGGGTAAGACCACGATGATCCGCATGCTCCTAGCGCTGTCCCGACCCACCGCGGGCACGGTGGAGCTGCTTGGAGCCCCCATGCCGGCCGCCGCCGGCATGGTGCTGCCGCATGTCGGAGCGCTGGTGGAAGGTCCTGGGTTTCACCCGTTCCTGTCCGGCCGGGAGAACCTGCGGCGGTGCGCGGCAGCCGAGCCACTGCTGTCCAGCCGAGCGATCCCGGATGCGGTGCAGGGCGTCCTGAGCCGAGTCGGCCTGTCCAGCGCCGCGGGGCGGCGCTACCGCGCCTATTCGCTGGGCATGAAACAGCGTCTGGGCCTGGCTGCGGCGCTGCTGGTGCCTCGACGTCTGGTGATCCTCGACGAACCGACCAACGGCCTGGATCCCGCCGGAACCCGGGACGTCCGGACGATCATCGCCGAGCTGCACGCCGGCGGCGCCACCGTGCTGGTGTCCTCGCACCTGCTCGCCGAGGTCGAGGCGACCTGCACGCATGTCGCGGTGCTCGACCACGGGTCACTGATCGCCGCGGGTCCGCTGGCCGCCCTGCTCGACGGCGAGGCACCCGCGCTGGACGTGCGCACCCCCGATTCCGCGATGGCGGTTCAGGCGTTGCGCGCGGCCGGGATCGGTGCCGCGATCCACCCAGCCGGGGTGCGGGTCGAGCTCGCTGGAACCGACCCGCCGACCGTGGTCGCGTTGCTGGTCGGCGCGGGGGTGGCGGTGCACGAGGTGCAGCGGTGGCGGACCGGGTTGGACCAGCTGTTCGCCCAGCTGACCGAAGGTCACAGCCAGTGACTACCGCGGATGCGTACCGGACCGCGCTGACCGGCCCGGTACGCGCGCCGCTGGGGCGGGTGCTGCGAAGCGAGCTGCGCTGGGTGCTGCGCCGGCCGCGCACCCAGATCGTGCTGGGGATACTCGCGCTGATTCCGGTGTTGATGGGGATCGGCATCGTGGCAACCGACTCTCCGGGCGGATCGACCCTGCTCACTCAGATCGCCGGTAACGGGCTGGTGCTGCCGGTGGCGGCGCTGTCGATCTCCTTGGCGCTGCTGTTGCCGCTGGCTGTGACGATGGCCGCCGCCGATGCGCTGGCCGGGGAGTCTGCGCACGGAACGCTGCGCGGACTGCTCCTGGCCCCGGTCAGCCGGACCCGGCTGGTACTGGTCAAGGCGGTCGGCGTGCTGGCCGTCGCGGTGGCCGCGGTCGCCGCCGTCGCCGTGCTGGGCATCGTCACCGGGTTGGTGTTGGTCGGCCCGTCCGGGACCGCGCACGGCATGCTCACGCTGTCCGGGACCGAGATCGGACCAGCGTCCGCACTGCTGCGGGTGTCGTTGGCTGCGGCTTGGACGGTGGGTCAGCTCGCCGCGGTCGGCGCAATCGCCCTGGCGGTGTCCTCGGCCACCGAACACCCGCTGGTGGTACTCGCGGCGGTGTTGGGCTGCCTGATCGTGTTCGGGGTGCTCTCCGCCATCCCCGCTCTGGACTGGCTCCAACCATTACTGCTGACCACCGGGTGGTTCACGATCACCGATGTGTTGCGCGATCCCTTACCGCTGGACGGTTTGGCCTCAACCAGCCTCCGCGCGGCCTGCTACCTGCTGATCGGCCTGGCCGTCGCCCTGGCTAGAACAGCCACTCGTGAAGCCTGACCACGCGCTTTCGATCGGTCCGTGCCCCTGGTGGCATCCAGCGTCGCCCCCTAGCGTTGGTGGTATGCCTGATGCGGTGGTGCGGTACCGGTCGGTCGTGGCGGACAGTGCCCGGTGGGAGGGCTTCCAGTTCCGCGACGGCGACATCGTGATCAGCACTCCGGCGAAATGCGGCACGACCTGGACGCAGATGATCTGCGCCCTGCTGATCTTCCAAACCCCGGACTTCGCTGCGCCGCTTGCTGAGATCTCACCATGGCTCGACATGCTGACGACCGACCGCGACGATCTTGTCGCGGCGCTCGCGGCGCAACCGCACCGGCGGTTCATCAAAACCCACACGCCCCTCGACGGTCTGCCGTTCGACGACCGGGTGACCTACGTCTGCGTTGGCCGCGACCCCCGCGATGCCGGCTTCTCCTGGTCCAACCACCTGGCCAACCTCGACATGGACGCCTTCTTCGCCGCCCGCCGCAAGGCGGTCGGCCTCGCCGACCTCGACGAACTGCAGCTCGACGGACCGCAGGAGCCACCGCTGACCGAAATCGAGCGGTTCTGGCAGTGGGTAGACAATCCGGCACCGGTCAGCGAGTTGTCGGCCAACCTAGCGGGATTGGTACACCACATCCGGACCTTCTGGCTGGCCACAGCGGGCGCCCCCAATCTCGTGCTACTGCACTACGACGATCTCCAGGCAGACCTCGAAGGGCAGATGCGGCAGCTGGCCCGGCGGCTGGGCATCGACGTGCCTGAACCGCGGTGGCCACAGCTCGTGGCGGCCGCCCGATTCAGCGAGATGCGCAGCCGGGCCGACCACCTCGTCCCCAACGGGGGCGAGAATCTCTGGCGCGATAACACGGAGTTCTTTCACCGCGGGACGAGCGGGCAGTGGCGCGCCCGGCTAAGCGGCGACGACCTTCGCCGATATCACCAGCGCATCGCTGAGCTGGGCGACCCAGAGGTGGCTCGCTGGTTGCACCGAGACGCAGCGGCGAACTGACGGGCGCGCTTACCGGCTCACACCACGAGACGCGACGGGGCGGAGCCCGGGTCGGTCGCAGGCAGGCTGTCCGCCACCTCCGCGAGGATCGCAACCGCGCGGTGCAGGACGTCGATCGGCTGGGTGTAGGGCAGCCGCAGCCGGTCGGCGAAGGCGTGACCGGCGCCGAACCGAGGGCCGGCCGCCAACCGCAGTCCGCGCCGCTGCGCGGCGTCGACCAGGGCATTGGAGATCGGCGCTGGGAGGCCGCACCACAGCACCAGCCCGCCCGGCGGCACTGGCACCTCCCAGCTGGGCAGCGCAGCGCCAAGGGCGCAGACGAGCGCGTCGCGCTGGGCCCGCAACCGGTCGCGATGCGCGCGCAACGTGCCCTCGGCGGCGTCGAGCAAGTGACATGCGGCGAGCTGCTCGAGCACCGGCCCCGACAGTTGAGCACGCACCGACGCAGCCGTCAGCCGTTGGATGAGGGCGGCTTCGGCGCGCAACCATCCGACCCGTAGGCCTCCCCAGAAAGTCTTGCTCAGCGAGCCGACAGTGACCGCCAGATCAGTCCGGGCGAACGCCGCGAAGGGCGCTGCGGGCGCGCTGTCCAAGCCGAGTTCGACCAGGGTCTCATCGACCAGGGCTACGGTGCCCGACCCGTGCAGGCCGGCCGCGAGGCGCCTCCGCTGCTCCGCGTCGAGTAGCAGACCGGTGGGATTCTGGAAGTCCGGCATGAGGTAGGCCAGCCGGGGGCTGGTCTGGCGAGCGACCCGGGTGACATCGGCGGCGACAGCGGCGGGATCCGCCGCATCGATAGCCACCGGCACCGCGCCGGCCCCGCTGGCCCGGATGGCATCCAACGCGTTCGGGTAGCTGGGGTGCTCGACGAGGATCCGGTCGCCTGGACCGATGAGCAGGTCCAGCGCGACCGTGATGCCATTGAGCGCACCGGCTGTGATGAGGATCTGCTCGGGCGAGGTCTCCAGCCCACGCGCGGTGTACCGCTGAGCGATCCGCGCCCGCAGCTCCGGCAAACCGGCAGGATGGTAGCCGTGGCCGGGTAGCAACCGGGGGAGATCGGCCAGTGCCGCGGTGAACGCGGAGACGATCTCAGGCGGGGCCGCCGGCGCGGCGTGCGCGAGATCGAGAACCCCGGCGGTGGGTTCAGCCGGCGCCCAGGCGCCGTATGCGGGTCCCGCGGGCAGCGACGTCCAGGTCCCCGCGCCGAGGCGGGCACTGGCCCAGCCGTCCTCCCGAAGCCGCCGGTAGGCGGCGGTGACCGTGGTCCGGCTCAGCTTCAGTGCAGTGGCGAGCTCCCGCTCGGCCGGCAGCCGCACCCCGACGGCCAGCCGGCCGTCCGCGATAAGCAACCGGATTCGCGCCGCCAGCGCGGCATAGCGCGGTGGACGCTCGCCCGCCAACTCACCTACCAGCGCAGCCAGCGTGGCGGCGGTACCTTCAGTCATGCCAATGACCGCCGATTGGACTGTAGTTCACAGTCCAATCATGACCCATACTGGCTGGATGCAACAAGCGATCTCGGTGCCGTCATCCGCCCGGCCATCCCGACTCGGTCGACGGCTCGGCCAGCTTGCCGCAGGTTTGGTGCTCTACGGCTTCTCCATGGCGCTGCTGATCCGTTCTCGCCTCGGCAACCTGCCATGGGACGTACTGCACCAGGGATTGGCCGGCCGCCTGCATTACTCGATCGGCACTGTCTCGATCGTCGTCGGAGCGATCGTGCTGCTGTTGTGGATCCCGCTGCGGGAAAAGCCCGGGTTTGGCACGGTCAGCAACGTTGTCGTCATCGGGATCTCGGTGGACACCGCACTGGCGTTGCTGCCCGTCATGGATTCCCTGCCGGTGCGCGGGCTATTGGCGGCTGCGGGGATCGCGCTCAACGCGGTGGCGACCGCCGCCTACATCGGTGCCCGCCTGGGACCTGGCCCCCGCGACGGTCTGATGACCGGTCTGGTCCGCCGCACCGGTGGGTCGGTGCGGCAGGTTCGCACCGTCATCGAGATCGCGGTCGTTGCGAGCGGCTGGGCGCTCGGCGGCACCCTCGGGGTCGCCACCGTCCTGTACGCCCTGGCGATCGGGCCGCTGGTGCAGATACTGCTCCCCCGCCTCACCGTCG
>DASUII010000027.1:0-4596 GCA_036279835.1 Pseudonocardiaceae bacterium | reverse complement strand
ACGAGCACCACCGCCATGCCGACGAGCGCCCGCAGGCTCAGCGACTCGCCCAGTACGGCAATGCCGAACAGGACGGCGACCGCCGGGATCAGGTACGTGACGGTGGAGGCCACCGTCGGGCCATCGTCGGTGATCAGCCGGCGCGCTGGGTGCGCGCCAGCAGCGCCACCACGATCGTCCACAGCGGAGTCGTCGCGTTGAGGATTGCGGCCAAATTCGAGTCGACGCTGCGCTCGCCGACGCCGAAGAGGAAGAACGGCACCACATTGCCGACGGTCGCGGCCACCGCGAAGTGAACCCATACAACCGGATCGTGCGGCATCCGCAGCCCGCGGGTCCGGCAGATCACCAGCAGCAGGCCAGCCGCGAGCAGCAACCGCAGGAACACCAGTTGCATCGGCGTGAAGCCGCGGAGCCCAACCTTGATCCACACGAAGCTGGATCCCCAGAGCACTGCGAGTAGCACGAGGCGTACGACGCTGCCGCAGCGGGCCGCCGGCATCCCCATCTGCCCAGCCTGGCCGAATTGCTTGCGACCGGATAACCCTTTACGCACATGGCGCGGCTCACATGGCGCGGTAATCCCGGGCGCTGAACCGGGGGCCGAAGCGGGGACGGCGGAACCCTGACGCCTCGATGTAGCGCACCGCCCGTTGCCGCTGTGGTGCGTACGGTGCGAGTACCTCGAGCATGCCGGCATCATTTAGCGGTCTGCCCAGCAGTGCGTAACCAACGACGGACGGGATGTGGAAGTCGCCGACGCTCACCGCATCGGCATCCGCCCAGGCCCGCTGGGCCACCTCGGCGGCCGTCCAGATCCCGATCCCCGGGACCTTGCACAGCAGATCACGGCCAGCCTTCCCAGCCAATGTGACCGCGCCCTCCAGCCGGTGCGCCACTGCGGCCGCCGCCAGCAGGGCACGGCGCCGCGAGCGGTCGACCCCGGCGCTGTGCCACTCCCAGTCCGGGATCGCGCGCACCGCAGCCGGGCCGGGTGGCAGCCACAGCTCGGCGGGGCCCGGCGCCGGTTCTCCGAAGCGCCAGCACAGCTCTCGCCAGGAGCGTCGAGCCTCGACGCCGGTCACCTTCTGTTCCAGGACGGCAGGAACCAGCACATCCCACACCCGACGGGTGGCGCCGAGGCGAAGGCCGGGTGCCCGGTGCCGGGTCTGCGCGATCAGCGGATGGTGCGACGCGAAGGCACTGTCGTCGTCATCGGCTCCAAGCAACGCGGGCAACCCGTCCAGCGCCCAGGCCGCGCCCGGTCCCCACCCGGTGGCGTGCACCGTGCCACCGGGCTCGCGGCGAAGTGCCAGGGTGGCAGCCCCGACCGGGGTGGTGGCCGCGCGCCACACGGTGCCGTCGGCATCCATCCGCATCGTGGGATCACCACGGCCCCGGTGCAACGGAGCCAGTACCGCCCGGAGATCCAACGGGTGTTGCGGGGCCCAGGATCGCGAGCACGTCGCAGCGCAGGTCTCAGACATCGGCGGAGAAGCGCACGCCGCCGTCGGGCAGCAGGACCCCCGGCCAGACCCGGACACCATTGCGTAGCTCGCAGCGGGCCCCGACTACCGCACCGTCGCCGATCACCGCGTCGTACAGTACGGCCCCCGCACCTACCTGCGCGCCGATGCCCAGCACGCTGCGCTGCACGTGCGCGCCGGGACCGACCTGAGCACGGTCCATTAGCACCGAGCCGAGCACCTGCGCTCCGCGCTGCACCACGACGTCCACGCCCACCACCGAACCATCCGCGACTCGCGCGTCGGGATGCACGGTAGCGCCGGACAACAGCATGGCCTCCCCCACCGGTCCGGGCAACGCAGGCGAGGCAACCATGCCTCGCACCAGGTCGGCCGAGCCCTGTACGAAAGCGGCGGGCGTCCCCAGGTCCAGCCAGTAGGAAGCATCCACGTGGGCATGGACTCGGGCACCTGCCGCGAGCAATCCGGGAAAGGTCTCGCGCTCCACCGACACCGCACGCCCGGCCGAGATCGAGTCGATCACCTCCCGGCGAAACACATAGCAGCCGGCGTTGATCAGGTCAGTCGGCGGGTCGTCGCTCTTCTCCAGGAATCCGAGCACCTGGCCGGCCGCGCTGGTCGGCACGCATCCGAATGCTCGCGGATCGGGAACTCGCACGAGGTGCAGCGTGACGTCCGCCCTCGCACTGCGATGAGTTCGCACCACCTCCGCCGGATCCAGACCGGACAACACGTCACCGTTGAACACCAACACGTCGGGCTCGGTCAGCTTGGATGCGACATTGCGGATGCCGCCGCCGGTGCCCAACGGCTCATCCTCGACGACGTAGTCCAACTCCAGACCCAGGGTGGACCCATTCCCGAAGTGGGTCGCGAACACGTCGGCGCGATACGAGGTGCCCAGCACCACGTGCCGCACTCCCGCGGCCCGGATCCGACCCAGCAGGTGGGTGAGAAACGGCACACCCGCGGTCGGCAGCATGGGCTTAGGTGCGGACAGGGTCAGCGGCCGCATCCGGGTACCCAGGCCCCCGACCAGCACCACGGCCTCGACACCCGGCAACGGCTCAACCGGCGCGACGCCAGGACACGACACCACGGCACCATCTCCCCTGAGGATCACCACCGGCAACGGCGGCGGCCGGTCTGCATGCTGCGGCATGGCGCAGCGGGACGCCTGAGACCTTGCCACGGCGCAGCATGGTGCCCACAGCGGGTCCAGCGTCAGAAGGGAGGGAGATCGGGATCGGGCGGCTTGTGCCCAGCGCGAACTCTGCTGCCGGAGAGATCGGGTGATGGGTCAAGTGGTGGCTCGGGATCGGCTCGGTAGTCGCGGGGCCAGCTGGTGTAGGAGTGCCCCGTGGCGGTCGTGAAGGTGACCCGGCCGATAGCCTGTTTCGCCTCGCACTGCTACATGGCCCGGGAGCTTGAAGTGACGCCGAAGCGCAAAGTAGCTGAGCCCCTTCGGGCGGCCGCGCGTTCGGCCTGTTCGCTGCGGGCCAGGACCTGGACGTGTGGCGGTACCTGACGGCCTTCCCCAACACCTGCGAGAACCGGGCGCGTTTTCATCGCTGGATGCAGGAGGCCCTCGCCGCCACCGAGGAACGCACGGAGGGCGGCTGGGCGATCATCGAGGCCCGCAGGCGTCCCGACCGCCCCCGCCGTTCAGTGGCGGCTACGGGTGGTCGACGAGCCGCAGCTGCCCGGCGACGAGGTGCTGCACCTCACGGGGACGGCAGCCGCGAAGCGGAGTCCATCCGGCGCCTCCCGAGCGAAGACGATCCTAGACCGAGCAGGCTTGGCGGGCGAAACGACGCTACCGGCGTCGGCCAGCGCGTCCCACCAGCTGTAACCGGCCGGCCAAACCAGCTCGCAACGCCAGCCGCAGCGGGGCATACAGCGGGCCGGGGTGGCGGTCAGCGAGATAGCGGTAGGTGCTGCGATGGTGCTCGGCGAGCATTGCCTCGGAGACGCGACTGGTGGAGTGCCCCCCGAGGTGGGTGACTTCCGCGCTGGGAACGTAGACGTTGAGCCACCCGGCGCGACCCAGCCGGTCGCCGAGGTCGACGTCCTCGAAGTACATGAAGTAGCGGGAGTCGAACCCGCCGACGGACTCGAATGCGATCCGGCGTAGCAGCAGGCACGACCCGGACAACCACTGAGCGGTCCGCTCACCCAGGGCGGTGTCGGCCTGCCGGTAAGCCGTGGTCCAGGGGTTGCCCGACCAGATCGGCCCGAGTACCGCGTGCCCGATGCCGCGGCCCAGTGCAGGCAGCAGCCGCGCCGACGGATACACCGTCGCGTCCGGCTGCCGGATCAGCGGCCCCAGCGCCCCCGCTCTGGGCCACCGCTGCGCGGCCTCGAGCAGCTCGTCGAGGCTGCCCGGGTGCCACTCGATGTCCGGATTGGCCACGACCACCCAACCCACTTCGGGTCCCCACTCGGCGACCCCACGGTTGGCGGCAGTGCCGTACCCGACGTTCTCCCCGATGCACAGCAGCTGCACACCATCACGGTGGATCGCGCGTTCCGGAGCTCCATCGGTGGAGCCGTTGTCGACCAGCAGCACCCGCAGCGGCCGGCTGGTGGCCTTGCCCACCGAATCCAGGAACGTGTCCAGGGTCTCGCCGGGTGAGTAGGTCACCGTGACGACCGCCAGTTCGTCGCCATAGACGTTGTGGGGAGGCACGGCATTCGATTCTGCACCTCGTCGGGCGCAGCGGGCCTAGCGGGATCGCCGGCGCGCCACCGCGGCGTGGCTGTACGCCTCCCGGTGCAGCGTCGCGCTCACTGCCCAGGAGAAGTCCTTGGCTCGCCGCTGCGCGGCAGCCGAGAGCTCCGCCCGGCGAGCTGGATCATCGAGCAGTTCGACAAGACCAGCGGCGATGTCGTTGGCGTCGATGCCGCAGTAGGCCACTGCATCCCCGCCGACCTCGGGCAAGGAGAGACGCCGGGTGGTCAGCACGGCGGCCCCAGCCGCCATCGCCTCCAGCACCGGCAACCCGAACCCCTCCCCCAGCGACGGGTATGCCACCACAGCCGCGCCACCGAGGAACCCGGACAGCTCTGCGAGCGGGAGATAACCGGACCGGATCACCCGAATCCGGTG
>DASUII010000026.1:0-9840 GCA_036279835.1 Pseudonocardiaceae bacterium | reverse complement strand
CGGCGTCGAGTTCAGCTGGGACGGCGAGGACGACGGTGACCAGATCAGCGGGCGCGGCTGGGCCACCGCGGTTGATGACGTCACGCTCAAGGGACACCTGTTCATCCACAGGGGGGACGACTCGGGTTTCCGGGCGGAGCCATATGCCCGTGCCGATCAGCAGGATGGGCGATGAGCGAGTACCAGTACTACGAGTTCCTGGCCCTCGACCGGCCTTTAGACGATCGCCAGCAAGCCGAAGTGCGTTCACTGTCCACCCGCGCGGCGATCACGCCACCAGCTTTGTCAACGAGTATCACTGGGGCAACTTTCGGGGCGATCCAAACCGGATGATGGAGCGCTACTACGACGCGCACCTGTATCTGACCAACTGGGGAACCCACCGGATCATGCTCCGCCTGCCGCGTGAGCTGCTCGACATCGACGTCGCCGAGGACCACGGTGTCGGCGATCAAGTGACAGTCTGGACTACGGGCAAGTTCCTCGTACTCGACATGACCAGCGAGGACGACTCCGGTGACTGGGAGTACGAACCCCAGGGAAAGCTGTCAACCATCGTCGGCGCCCGCACCGAACTCGCCGCCGGCGACCTCCGGCCGCTGTATCTCGCCTGGCTGGCCGGCTACGGCGCCTGGGAACGAGACGAGGACGCCTCCGACCGCGACCAGGACCACGAACTCGAGCCACCCGTGCCACCCGGACTGACCACGCTTACCGCAGCGCAGCAGGCACTTGCCGACTTCCTCCGCCTCGACAACGACCTGCTCGCGATCGCAGCCCAGACAAGCCCACCACTCGACGAGATCGCTGACGATCCCGGCCAGCTCGCCGCCTGGGTAACAAACCTGCCTCATGCTGAGAAGAACCGGCTCCTCCTGCGGGTCGTCGACGATCACGCTGTGACCGTGCGGATGGAAATGCTTCGCCGATTCCGCGACGAACACACCACGAACATCCCCGACCCACCCCGCCGAACCGTGGCAGATCTCCTCGACCGCGCAGCACGGCGACAGACCGACCGAGAACGCCAGGCAACCGCCCCACGAGCCGATCAGGAAGCGCGCCACGAGAAGGCACGTGCCCTCACCCGCGAACAACAACTGGACGAGCTTGCCCGCACTGAAGACGCCGCGTGGTCGCGCGTCGACGCAATGATCGCCACCCGCAAACCTGCAGAGTACGACGCCGCCATCACACTACTCACCGACCTCCACGCGCTTGCCGAACGCGACGGCCGCCCTCACACGTTCACCCAGCGCAGCATGGCGTTACGTCAAACGCACACACGCAAACCAAGCCTCATCGAACGCCTCAACCGGGCAGGCATTTGAGCCCACCACTAGCCGGGTTTCGCCCCATGCCCGGCAAGGCACGGGTTGGTATCCGGAGCTCCAGTCGGGCGGATCTAGACCGTGACCGGCGTGCCGGTCCGGTGTATGAACCGCTGGTAGCGGTTGGTTGGCACAACTGACTCGAACATGACGGCCGTACCGCCTAAGCCCAGCCAAGAAGACAACATCAACGAGCGTCGACAAGGCGCTTGCGCCAGTCATCGAATGTCGCCCGCAATCAACCGGCGTCGTTCGAATCAACGCCACCTCGGCCCAGTGGTCACTCGCTCAATCGCGCGTAGCGCGTCGACGAACGTCGCCGTCGATCTATACCGGGTGCCGGCCGAGCTCAACCGGGAGGCCTACTTCCCCCACCTGGCCACGTCGATGAACAACCTCGCCAACCGGCTCGCCGAGGCGGGCCGGTACGAGCGGGCCCTCATCCTGGCTCGCGAAGCTGCGGCGCCCTACCACGACCTGGCTCGAACAAACCCGGACGTGTTCGGATCGGCGGCTGAGCAACCCCTTGACACTTAAAATCTCCAGCTCAACCACCGAAACGTAGGCCAACGTCGAAAACTCGCTTTTCTCGTAGACTCGAACGTGTGGCAATCAGATCACGATGACTGCCGGGCTCGCAGTCGAGGTCTACGATGGAGTCCATGTGGTCTATGCCAGTGACCAACAACCAACAGCGGGCTCCAATCGGGCTCCGCAGTTTTGTGCGTACCCGCCACTGCCCGGTACTACGCGACACTCGAAACCAGCAAGGTTGGCCGCTGACGTGCATTTACCGGCCCTAACCATCATTACCCGACACTACGCGACACTCGGAACAGCAAACTTTTAATCCTTGGGTTCTGGGTTCGATCCCCAGGCGGCCCACAACATCAACGTAGGTGTTGAACTGCGACTTTAGCCACAGCAGTGGATCTTGACCTAGTTCAGGTGATCTTGTGTGGGGCCGACGTGGGGCCATGACAGCGAGTTGCCGACGCTCACGTCACGTGATGTCGCTCCAGGCTGGTCGGCCCCATCACCGTTTCTCGTGCTTCTGCTGGCTCGCTCGGATCCGGCGGGCGAATCGTCAGTGGTGGGAGGGCGGTGTTGATCGCTGTGCCGCGATGGTGAGGCGTAGCGGTCGTGTCGTCGGACGTTGGTGAGGACGGCGGCGGTGGCGGTCGCGGATGGCACGGGAGGTGGTGCCGGCGGAGGGGAGGATCAGCCGTGCGGCGGCAGCAGGATCCCACCGAGGTGCGGGATGAGGTGCTGGTGGATGTGCTGATGGTAGCTGCGCAGCGTGGCGGGCCGGGGCCTCAGGCGGGTGGCCAGCCAGTGCCGCAGCCACTGCCCGGTGCTCAGCAGCGCCTGGCGTGGGTCGGCGGGGTGCGATGGGCGCAATCCGGTAAGGCCTGGTGGGCCTCGGCGCGGGTACGATAACCACTTCGCCGCAACCGGCGCCGCGCTCCGTCGGGTCCGGTGGGCAACTCAAACCGTGAGATACCAACTCCCGTGCCCTGTCCGGGTCAACTGTGGACAGTGGATTCCCCACCGTCGTCGAGTAACGTGGCACGCCAGTCCTTGGGCGTTGGTGCGGGTAGCGGTCAAAGGTGGCATGGTGATCTCGGGAACGAGGGTGAGCGGAGAATCTCGTTCAGAGAGGAGTGTTCTCCGAAGCTCGCCTACGTGCTGTTGTCAGGTGTGTTTTCCCGTGCGTTGCCTTTCGCTATGGCCGTTGGACGAGGTGGTGGCTGTCGGGCGATGGCGTAGGTTGCGCACGGAAGATGGCGAGGGCTCCGAGCGCCAAGGTGGCGTAGACAACCGCGCCGGGGTCTGGCAGTCCGGTAGCCCGCTGCTCGGTGAGCCTGGGACTCGGTCATCGACCTCGACGGCTCGGCGCTGCTGGAAGGGGTCGTGTGGGGCTCGGAAACGCGATGCGGCGCCCTGGCCTGCACTCCTTGTGTGCTGGTCGGTGGTGGATGATCGTCGGATACTGCTGCTGTCGATCTCGTACCGGCTCCTGCGTTGTCTGCTTGGTCTGACCGCCGTGCGGGTAGGTCGAGACCTGAGCAAGGACGCCGAGCTGCTGGTGTTGCGGCACTAAAAATACCGTATTGTGTCGCCAGATCTGCCGGGTCCACTACACGCCCGCTGACCGAGTGTGGTTGGCCGCCTTATCGCGGCTGCTGCCGCGCCGCCGCTGGAGAGAGGTCTTCGCGGTCATTCCCGCTACGATTGTGGCCTGGCACCGCAGGCTGGTCTCACGGAAATGGGACTACTCCGCCCGCTGCCGGCCCGGACGTCCTCCGACCGCAACAGCGATCAAGAAATTGGTGATTCGCCTGGCAACCGAGAATCCCGCCTGGGGACACCGGCTGGTGCAGGGTGAACTGGTCCGGCTTGGCCATCGGATGGCCGCCTCCACGGTGTGGCAGATCCTGCATGACGCGGGCATCGATCCCCCTCCTCGTCGGTCGGGTCCGAGTTGGAGGCAGTTCCTCGCCGCGCAGGTCAAGGCTGTCCTTGCGGTGGACTCTGTGCCCGTGGACACCGTGTTGTTCAGGCGGATCTACGCGCTGATCGCGGTCGTGCATGGCTCCCGCCGAACGTTTCTGGTCGGAGTGAGCGCGCACCCGAGCGGTGCGTGGACCACCCAAGTCGCTCGCAACCTGCTGATGGACCTCGGCGACCGAGCCTCCAGCCTGAAGTTCTTGCTCCGGGACTGGGACTCCCGGTTTATCAGAGGATTCGATGCGGTCTTCGCTGCGGACGGCATCTGGATCCTTACCAGTCCAGCCCGAGCACCGCGGGCGAACGCGATCTGTGAACGGATGATCAAACGCTGCGCCGCGAATTGCTCGACCGGATCCTGATCATGAATGAGCGCCATTTACGGCAGGTCCTCACCACGTATCTGCACGATTTCAACGAGGCGTGGCCACACCGAGCGCTCGCGCAACTCACACCGACCCAGGCCGACGCTCAGCTACCACACGTGATCAACCTCGTCGCTACCACGTTCGCCGTAGGTCGATCCTCGTCGGGCTCACCAGCGAGTATCAGATCGCAGCATGACCCAACCGGGCACCCAAAACTCGCTGGTCAAGCCCACAATCCGATATTCAAGCCCCACAGGTCGGCGGCCTTGCCGTTGGTCGGAGCGGGATCGAGATGGGGAAAACGACGTCGGGTAGGCGAGGGGTGATCAGCAGGTCGATCTGCAGGGCGGTGCGGACCCAGAGAGTTTCGGATTGGTTGAATAATGATAGCTGAATTGGGGAAGAGCGTTGTTCTATGCGGTGTAGACTTCGGCTGGGGCAGTGCTGGAAAATTGTGTGCCATTATGCGTTCTTGTCGAAGAGTGCGTCCAGTCCAACGTTTCGTGATTCTTGGCACTAAACTGGGACGAACTATCTTGTCTGGCGAGCCCATTGAGGCATGGTATACAGACAGTCCAGAAGATTGCTCTGAACTACGGGAACTGCTCGATCGCCATGATGTGGCTGCCGGACTCGTCGTCCTCGATCCCCGCGCTGCTGACATTCTGGAGACCGCCGGTTGCCCTACTGTTTTCGTTGACAGCCTCCCTTATCTATGGACAGAGGCCGATTCTCTCCCATTCGATGTCACCGCCTACTGTGCCCAGATGTGTCCGGCACTACCCCAGCCTGCCTGGGCACCACTGAGACGGATCGCACGACTCCACTGGGTCGAAGGAATTAACGCCACCGTGCCATTACGTCCCCGCAATCGCGAGCTGGCAGTATTCAACGTCGGGGGCCTGCACTCGCCCGCCAACCCAGAGGGTAATCCGAATTACCTGCGCCTCGTGCTAGAACCTGCCCTCCGGGCATGTGAAGCAACCGGCTTTCGTACCGTGCACCTCTGCGGAAATATCCGCTCCAGCGACCTGCCATCCGTCATGGATGACCTCTCATTGACCGTTCGGGTTGATACGCTGCCACAAGGAGATTTCTTAAAGCTGCTCGCCGAGACTGGTCTGCTGATGACCTCACCGGGCTTGACTACGCTGCTTGAGGCCAGTGCCCACCGGACTCCGACCGTATGCTTGCCAGCGCAAAACCTCAGCCAGATCTTCAACGGGGACCGCTTCGCCTCCTCCGTCGACGCCGAGTGCCGTGTCGGATGGCCGCCGACCATACTCGACTGGTCCGAGGTTGAACGCGCACGTCTAGCAGGGGAGTATGCCGGCCTAGCCGTCATCTACAAGGCATTGGACCGGCTCGATCCCCGCGCTGTACATCCGTGGCTTATCGATCAGCTGATCGCCGCGATCCGACACACCACGACGGTGACCCAATGGGATGGCCTAACAACTGAGGCCGGCACACGCGGTGCCGATCAAATAGCTACACTGCTGTTTGATTTGCTGGATCAGGCGGGTCGCAGTATGCCCCGCGGCCCAAGGGATGTTCTTGTCGCCGACTCGTGACGACCGCCGCGCACGGCGTAAAAGCGCAGCGACGTATAACCGTCACACATTCCAAAAGTGCATGGGAAGACTCGTAGAGCCTGCGTTCTGGCGTGCCAGCTTCACCAGGCGCTTGCCCACCTCGCTAAGAGCGCCCGATCGCACACCGGTTGCCTGCCGCTGCGATCGTTTCCACAGAGCACCAGTAATCTGTGCGGCGAGCTTCTGCGGGCTGGCGTTGTTGGCCAACTCACAGGTAGTCTCCGCGGCGAAACGCTTGATACGGGTCTCCTGGTCGTCATAATCGCGAGCCGCTGGAGTGGCGAGAACGGCGGCGTCGCCAGCGGTGGCCTCATGCAACGACCCGTACCCACCCCGGCACAGCACCAAATCGGCTGCTGCGAGGATGTTCGGCAGGTCGCCTGACCGCGCGATGAACAATGCATGGGGGAAGTGTTCCGGTATCGAGACAGTGGACGTGAACAAAGGACCGAGGGTTACCACGACGCTCAACCGTAGCTCGGACACAAGGCGGAGCGCCGCCAGCGAATCCAAGAAGTGACGCTGCGAGTCAGTCCCGGAGCCAGCACCGGATACCACGACGACCATAAGCGTCGAAGGGGGAACGCCAAGTTGTCGTCGGGTGTCCGCACAAGTGGCCGTCGCGGTCCGGAAGATCGGACCAGTCCAGATAGCCTCGACACCCGCCTCTTCCAGCCTGCTATGCACGTCCGGATACCGGCCCGGATCGTCAGGCACGAACACCAAGTCCATCTCGCGCAATGGACACAACGATTTCGCCAAATACTTCGCGAGGTCCTTGCGTGGACGCAGGCAAAGTGCCTGGCGGGCACCAAGCAGGGCGGCCGCACGGAGCAACGGTGGCCACACCAGCGTGTCGTGCACCACCACCTTGGGGCGTAGGCTAGCCAGCGCGGCGAACCAGATCTGCACCGTGGCCGCAGCCAGCTTAGGGAAGACAGGATCTTTCCCCAGGATCATGTGCATCCGCAGCGCCGACGGCAACTCCATCGCCGGCACCTCCCCGCAGATGTCCTCGACGGCGGGGCCCGAGCTGAGGATCACCGGGGCGAGCCCCGGCTGGTGCGCCCGCAGATATCTGGCCAATGCCGTCTGCCGTGCTAGGT
Organism: Pseudonocardiaceae bacterium; assembly: GCA_036279835.1. Taxonomy (GTDB): domain Bacteria; phylum Actinomycetota; class Actinomycetes; order Mycobacteriales; family Pseudonocardiaceae. Next base: position 2,929 of record DASUII010000026.1, on the reverse strand, counting down.
GTCCAGCGCCGATAGCGTGGACCGCATGTAGCGCGATCGTCACCGGTCGCTCCGATCCCATCAGCGGGACGTGATTACCGTTCGTCATTGAGAGGTCACACTGAGCAAGAGGTTCATGAAGCGCAGCTTGCCAGACGATCGGCTCGATACTCACAACGACTTGACCATGAGACGCAGGGCTGGCGCGCCTCTATCCGGAACGACACCGGGTCCCGCGACCGGTCCGCGCCGCCCGCACGTGCCTAGGAACGGTCGGTGAGCGTCGGTAGCCATACTGACGGTGGGCCGGAGCCCGCGACGGAGTCAGCAGAAAGGGTTCTGGCGGGGTCTGTTGCGTCGGTGGAGAGCAAGATCAGGTAGGCATGGTCGATACGTCGTCGCTGTCCTCGAGTGCCAGTATCGAGGTCCAGCTTTGCGGGGTTTCGCCTCCTACGACTCCTCGGCCGGCGTTGCCGGCAGGCCAGGGCCTGCCGAAGGTGACACGCGCCCCCTCTCCCCGTGATTGCACGTGCACAGAAATTGCGTGCTGTACGATATTGCATGTTTGTGTACACTCTGTAGTGATGCGGTTGCGCTATCACGTTCAGTGGCAATACGTGTACAGTCTGCGACCACGCGCTTCTTCGGGGGGAGCTAGACCGTGATCGCCGAGAAGTGGTGTCGTGAAACATCGCCGTGCCATGCTAGGGCGCTGACCGCCACAGCGGTGCTGAGTCGACCCCAGCTCAACACGACAGTGTGCACCGTAACGGGTACGTTAGATGCGGGCACAACGCCGGTTCTGAGAGATGCACTCGTCGAGGCACAGCGCGACGACAACGCCCACCTGGTAATCGACCTCTCCACTATCATATCTATGGATGTTGATGCGGCCGGTCTGTACACCCTTCTCGAAGCTCGTTATACGCATGACATTAGTGGCGACGGTCTCATGGCAGTCGTAGTCGACTCTAATTCTCAAGCCATCCCTGCACTGCACATCGCTACCCTAGAAGCAGCGTTTGACGTGCACCACAACTTGGCTGACGCCCTCCACGCCTGCACTGTTGCAAACAGTGTCCATACAGCAGATAAAGGACGGTCAGCGATCGACCGTGTAGCAGTCGTGTAGCAACGATCCCCAACTGAGATGGTGGTGGATGTGCTGGCGGTAGCTACGCAGCGTGGCGGCCCTGGGGCGGAGGCAGGTGGCCAGCCAGTGCTGCAGCCACTGTCCTGTGGTCAGCAGTTCCCGGTATGAGTCGGTGGGATGCGGTTGGCGCAACCCGGTCAGTGCCTGTTGGGCTTCGGTGCGGGTGCGGTAACCGCCTCGCCGTAGCCGGCGCCGCGCTCCGCTGGGTCCGGTGGGTAACTCGACCGCCACATACCAACTCCCGTGACCTGTCCGGGACAACCGAGGACAGTGGCTTCCCCATCGTCGTCGAGTATCGGGATTGAGACATCCACAGCGTTTGTACACACGTCCCGAAGCAGACATCAATGCGCCCCCTTTCCGAGCAGGCACCCGCCATCTAGCAGCGGGTGATCTGCCGCGATCCGCTCGATCAGGTCGTCCACAACGTGGCACGCCAGCCCGTGAGTATTGGGGCGGGTCGAGGCCAACAGTGACATGGTGATCTCGGGAACGACGGTGAGCAGTGTTATCTGAAGCTCGCCCACGTGGTGTTATCAGGTGCGCTTTCCCGGAAAGCCAGTTTGAAGATCTTTTGTCAAAGCCACCGATCGACCTGCGAGGCGGTACTGCATATTGAGGCGTCACAGGTTGGCGCGGTCGAGTTTGGCGATGAATGACGTCTTGCGTTTGTGACGGTCTCGTAGGTGGTCGAGGTATGTTTGTTGAGCGACGCGCGGGATGACGACGGTGGCGTCATCGAAGATGACGTTCTGATTCGGGTGTGAGAGAAGCCCCGCCGGTTGTGCCGGTGGGGCTTCGTGGTCATCGCGACGCGGTGCTGGTCACTCTGCCGTGGGTTCGGCGATGGCGGCGCGGGCGCTGGATTCGTCGACGATGGCTTTATTGCTGGCGTATGCGGCGACCAGGGCTTGGATGGCGAGGTTGTTCACCGCTGGGGGTAGGCCGTGGGAGACCTGGTGGATCAGGGCGAGGGCGTCGTCGCTGAACAGGGTGTCCGAGCGGCCGGCCAGCTTCTGGTGGTGGTTGATGTAACTGCCGGTCTCCTGGGTGGTCATTCCATTCATGGCGTAGCGCAGCGTGATGCGTTGGTCAAGGGCGGCGAAGGTGCCGAGCTTGATCCGCCGTCGCAGGGTGGGCTGCCCGACGAGCAGGCCTGCGAACGGCGAGTGGCTGTCCGTATCGGCGCCGACCTCGCCGGTGATCACGCCCAACGCTCGTTCGGTGATGCACCAGCCGATGCGGGCGAGGGCTTCGGCGTGCGCGCCGTGGCGGTGCAGCATGCCCGGTGGCAGCGACCTGCCGAACGGGGTGCGGGTGAATCCGTAGTGGGACTGCAGTTTCTCGATCATGCCGGGTCCTCCTGTGCGGTGCCGGTGATGGTGAGCTGGCCGGGCACGTGGTGGCGGGTAGGTCGGCGTAACGCAGCCGGTCGACGAGTTCGGCGGTGTGCTGGGCCTCGACCAGTCGCAGGTAGTCGATCCCGGTCGCTGTGGGCGGCGGTGTCGCCTCGTCGGGGCTGGCCTTGTGATGTACGTGGCGGCCGATCTTGTGTGGGACGGCGGTGCCCATCGCCCGGTGCTGCCAGCGGACCTCGATGCTGGTCAGGTCGAACGGGTCGAACACCAGCTCGACCTTGCGGCCGACCAGGGCGGTGTCGACTTCGTAGCGGTTGCCGTGCAGGGACACGGTCGCGGTCTTGGTAACGGTGCGGTACTCCGACCACAGGAACGCCTCGTGCAGCTGCGCCGGGCTGGGCAGGATCGGCGGGTCGCCGGCTGACCAGCGGGCCAGTGG
>DASUII010000025.1:0-17416 GCA_036279835.1 Pseudonocardiaceae bacterium | reverse complement strand
GTGGAGGTGCCGGGAATCGAACCCGGGTCCTCCGTCGCCTCGTCAGGGCTTCTCCGTGCGCAGTCCGCTAAGCCTCTACTCGGATCCACCGGTCATGCGGACAAGCCGGTGTGACGATCCCAGTCGCTGTAGGTGTCCCATCCAGGCCCCGCGACCAAGCCTGGTGGTAAGTCCCCTCACTGATGCCGGGGTCCGGGGCGGGGACGGCCCCCGGTCCGACACAGTCGCTACTCGCTCAGGCGGCGAGGGCGAACTGGTGCTGACTAGAGTCGGCACTTATTGGTTGCGATGACGCTTACGGTGGTCTCTCGCCTGCACCGGCACGCTTCCCACTGACTCAACGTCCAGAGTCGAAACCGTTCACCCCCTTGTCGGGCTGCTTAACCATCCTAGGGTAACGCCTGGACGTCCAGTCCTCATCCTTGATGCCCAGCAGCGTCGAGTTGCAGCAACCGGGCGGGCGTGTCGTGCACCACCGCGCGCAGGAAACCCGCACCCAGCCGGTCGTCGGCGGCTGCCCAGCCCGCCACGGCCCGCAGCTGGGTGGCGTAGTCGTAGGGGATGTTCGGAAAGTCGGTACCGAGCGCGATCCGGTCCGCCACGTCGACCAATTGTGCAGTCCAGTCCGATGGCAATGGGGCGACAGCCTCAGCGAAGGGCACCCCGACCATCGTCGTATCTAGATGCACCCGAGGGTAACGCCGCACCAGGTTCAGCGCATCGCCGTACTCGGGCAGCCCGGCATGCGCCAGTACCGCGACGAGTCGGGGATGAGCAGCGAGTACCTCACCGAATACGTCCAGACCGGTGTAGGGCCCGGCGGCGCCTGGCCCGTGCCCGCAATGCACGACAACCGGGACGCTCGCTTCAGCCAGCAGTCCCCACGCCCTGTCGAGCGCTGGGTCCCGCGGGTCGAAACCACCTACCTGCACGTGCACCTTGACGCAACGAGCGCCGGCGGCCAGCGCTCGTTCCAGGTATTCGACAACACCCGGCTCGGGATAGAGCGTTGCCGTGAGCACGGCCTCTGGCACGGCGGCGGCGAATTCGGCGACCCAGCTGTTGAGCCAGTCCGCCATGCCGGGTTTATGCGGGTAGACCAGCGGCGCGAAGGTTCGTACGTCCATCGCGCGCAGCACCGCGAGGCGATCGTCCTGGGGCAGCCGGTAGTGCACCGGCCATGCGGTGCCGTAGCGCTCTGCGGCTTGGTCGAAGAAGGCCCACACCTTGGCCATCACCTGATCGGGCAGGAAATGCACGTGCAGGTCGGTCAGCCCGTCCGGGCCCAGCGCCGCCGTCCACGCCGCGACATCGGCGTCGTCGACGGGCGGCGCGGTCACCGGGTCGCGGCTCACTTACCCCATGCCCTTGGCGCGCCGCCCCAAAGCTCGCGCCACCTCGCGGTTCGCGTCACGCTTGGCCAGGTCAGCGCGCTTGTCGTAGGACCGCTTGCCGCGGCCCAGCGCGATCTCCACCTTCACCTTGCCCTCGGAGAAGTACATCGACAAGGGCACCAGCGACAGCCCGCTCTCCCTGGTCTTACCGATCAGGCGCTCGATCTCCTTGCGGTGCAGCAGTAACTTGCGGGTCCGTCGGGGCTCGTGGTTGGTCCAGCTACCTTGGGTGTATTCGGGGATGTGCAGGTTACGTAGCCACACCTCACCGTCGTCCACGCTGGCGAAGGCGTCGGTCAGCGAGGCGCGGCCGGCGCGCAGCGACTTGACTTCCGTGCCGGTGAGCACGATGCCCGCCTCATAGGTATCCATGATCTCGTAGTCGTGCCGGGCCCGCCGGTTCGACGCGATCACCTTGCGGCCGTGCTCCTTCATGGCGCCCGCATCACGTCCGCACGTAGAGCCGCAGCGTCAGGTATCCGGTCAGTGCGGCGACTACGGAACCCACCAACAGCAGGATCGGCGCGACCGAAAAGATGTCCGCGTAGCCAATCCGTGGCACGATCGCCGCTTCGAATACGCCGGCCAACACCCGGTCGATGAAGGCGACCTTGCCGATTATCAAGCCCACGATCGCCAGTACGCCCCCGACCACGCCGGCAACCACCGCCTCGAGCAGGAACGGCAGTTGGGTGTACCAGCGCGACGCGCCGGTCAGGCGCATGACACCAACCTCGGCGCGCCGGGTGAACGCCGAGATCTGGATCGTGTTGGAGATCAGCAGCAGCGCCGCGAGAGCCTGGATCAGCGCGATGACAAAAGTGGCGTTGCGCAACCCGTCCAGCGCCCGGAACAGCTGCCGGAGGTACTCACCCTGGTCGGTGACCCGATCCACGCCGGGGCGACCGGTGAACGCCTTGGCGATCGAGGGAAACCGCGCGGGATCGGACAGCTGCACCCGCAGCGACGCCGGCAGCGCCTCGGGTCTGGCCAGTTGCAGTAGCTCCGGCTGACCTTGGAAGATCCGCTGGAACCGCGCGAAGGCGGCCTGCCTGCTCTCGAATATCACGGTCTGCACGCCGGGAGCGGACTCCAACTGCCCGCGCAGGGCAGAACAGGTACTCGAGGTGCAACCAGGGTCATTCGCGCTGATGTCGGCGCTGAGATACACCACGGTCTCGACGCGCTGGTAGTAGTCCTGCTGCATCCGATCGATGGTGCGGACCACGAGCAGACCCCCGCCGAGCAGGCCGAGTGAGATCGCCGTGGTCAGGATCATCGCCACGGTCATCGTGACGTTGCGGCGCAGGCCGGTGACGACCTCGCTGAACACGAAGCTGGCGCGCATGGGAAGTGGACATTCCTCGGGTCGGGGACGGTGGGCTCAGATTAGGTCTCAGCGGCTGACTCCGTAGACACCGCGGCTTTCGTCCCGGACCACTTGTCCGAGATGGAGCTCGACGACGCGGCGACGCATGGAGTCCACGATCGTGTGGTCGTGGGTGGCCATCAGTACCGTGGTGCCGGTTCGATTGATCCTTTCCAGCAGCAGCATGATCTCGTGGCTGATGTCGCGGTCCAGGTTCCCGGTGGGCTCGTCGGCCAGCAGCACCAGCGGGCGGTTGACGAAGGCTCGGGCGATCGCCACCCGCTGCTGCTCACCCCCGGAGAGCTCATGCGGCATCCGGTCCGCCTTACCCTCCAAACCGACCAGCTCCAGTACCTCCGGCACCACCTTACGAATGGTGTGCCGGGGCTTGCCGATCACCTCCAGGGCGAAGGCGACGTTCTCGGAGACGGTCTTGTTGGCCAAGAGCCGGAAGTCCTGGAACACGCAGCCCACCCGCTGCCGCAGCTGCGGGATGCGACGTTGGGAGAGCCTGCCGACGTTGAGGTCCGCCACGTAGACGTCGCCGGTGCTCGCCACCTCCTCGCGCAGCAACAGCCGCAACAAAGTGGACTTGCCCGATCCGGACGGTCCGATGAGAAACGCGAACTCGCCCTTTCCCACCGCGACTGTGACGTCATCGAGAGCGGGTCGGGTAGAAGTCCGGTAGGACTTGCTGACGTGCTCGAGTCGGATCACGAGCGGCGAGTCTACTCATCCAGCCCGGGCACTTGCCCGGCGCCACGGCGAAGGCGCGCCTGCGGATTTCAACCGGGTTTCAGCCAGCGACCCGGGCCTCCTGCTGACGACGCCACCGGATACCGGATTCGAGGAAGGCGTCGATGTCCCCGTCGAGCACCGCGGTAGGGTTGCCCACCTCGTACTCGGTCCGTAGATCTTTGACCATCTGGTAGGGATGTAGCACGTAGGACCGCATCTGGTTGCCCCACGAGCTGCCCTCGCCCTTGAGCGCGTCCATCTCCGCCTGCTGCTCTTGGCGCTTGCGCTCCAGCAACCGGGACTGCAGTACCCGCATCGCCGCAGCCCTGTTCTGGATCTGCGATTTCTCGTTCTGGCAGGACACCACGATTCCAGTCGGCAGATGGGTGATACGCACCGCCGAATCGGTAGTGTTGACACTCTGGCCACCGGGTCCGGAAGATCGAAAAACGTCGATACGAATCTCATTCTCCGGGATATCGACGTGGTCGGTGGTTTCGGTCACCGGAAGCACCTCGACGCCGGCGAAGGATGTTTGCCGGCGACCCTGGTTGTCAAAAGGTGAGATCCGGACCAGTCGGTGGGTGCCCTGCTCGACCGACAGCGTGCCGTAGGCGAAGGGCGCCTTGACCACGAACGTCGCCGACTTGATGCCCGCTTCCTCCGCGGGCGAGATGTCGTAGACCTCGGTGGGGTAACCGTGTCGTTCGGCCCACCGCAGGTACATCCGCATCAGCATCTCGGCCCAGTCGGCCGCGTCCACCCCGCCGGCCTCCGAGCGGATCGTTATCAGAGCGTCGCGCCCGTCATACTCGCCGGCCAGCAGAGTCCGGATCTCCAGCGAGGCGATCTCCTTGCGCAGCCGGTAGTGCTCGGTCTCAGCCTCGCGGCGAGCGCCCTCATCAGCGCCTTCCTCGGCCAACTCGTAGAGCACCTCGACGTCATCCAGCCGCTGCCGCAGCCCGAGCACCCGCCGCAAGTCGCCCTGCAGGTGGGCTAGCTTGCTGTTGACCTGTTGGGCATGGTCAACGTCATCCCACAGGTCGGGGCGCCCGGCCTGTTCTTGCAGCTCGGCGACCTGGGCCCGCAACCGGTCGATGTCCAGCACCGCCTCGATCCCGGCGAGGGTGGCGGCTAGCTCTTTGAGGTCGGCGGCTACGTCGGCGTTCACGTCGAGCCAGCGTAGTCGCCCCGTTGCTCAGTCCGTGGGGATGGCATCGAGCAACTTGAGCACTGCTCGCCGGTGCGCCACTGTGAAATCCGCGACGGCCTTGGCGTACGGGCTGGTGGCAGCTCTGGCGTCAGCCCTGGCTTCGTCAAGATAACCGACGTAGACGGCCCGTGCGCTGCTGATCAGGCTGACCCGCTGCTTGCTGGTGAGCTGCCCGGCGTGCACTAGGCGCAAGATCAGCGGACTGCGCAAATTGTCCGATCCTGAGGTGGAGTTCAGCCACGACTTGAACGCGCGCTTGCCGGCGGCGGTGAGGACGTACTGTTGGCTGGACCGCGCTCCCCTCTTGCCGAGCCGCAGCAGGCCGGCCTCGGTGAGCACAGGCAGTTCGCGGTAGACCTGGCTACGGGTGACCCCGAAGAACGACCCGAATCGCTCATCAGCGGCGGCGACGAGTTGGCCACCGGTCAGCGGGCCCGTGTGTAGCAGTCCGAGCAGGGCGGCCGACGTGGCGTTCAGGTCGCGCATCCACCCACGGTGCCACGCCTACCTGAAACTTGTCCACAGTGGTCGTCAACGACTGTCCAATGTGGCATTCACCAGGACGGTCCAACCCGTGGTTGAGCGACCCGCAAGGGAGGACGGTCGCTCGGTCGGACCGGTCGCGGGAGAGTTCCCGACGCGCTCCAGCTCACGCAGTGATCGCGATTTGGGGAAGAATTAGCCGCTGTCAGCGCGGCTCGTTCTTCCCGATTCGTGATCATGAGCTTCGCGGCGCTCGGGACGAACCGCCATCGAGTTCGGCACCGTTAACCGCTGGCTTCCTCGATCCGACGGCCGGCGGCGGTCATCATCGAGCGTGTCACGGGATCGTGCAGCAAGCGCACCGGTGCGAAGTACACCCTGCCCCGCCAACCTTTGAGCCTGACCACCGTGGTCACGTGGACCAGACCGGGCTCTACGCGGACCGCGGCGACGAACCGCAAGTGCCGGTCGTCGGTGTCGATGATCGCCTCGTCGCCGACTACCCGGTTTACCGCGAGCACCGCCGGATCGGCCGGCGGCAGGCGTAGCGCCGTCGCGGCGACCGCGCGTAGCGCGAACAGGGCCTTGATCCAAACCGATAGGGCCGAGAGATCGAAAATCGCCCGAGCCCATTGCTCGGGCGTGCGCCCGGCTGCTTTCGCCACCGAAATCGTCGTGGTCGCCGCCCAGTCCGGGCACGGCATCAGGCCGAAGGCTGCTGACATCGACTTCTCCGTACGCTGGCGTATGGTTACACCACCGTACGCTAGCGTACGGTCTGTGGCAGTAGCGAGGCGAACGCAGGACGACTGGACCGACGCGGCCCTGGACGTGCTCTTGAACGAGGGACCGGATGCCGTGGCCGTGCAGCCGATCGCGCGCCGGCTTGGCGCTACGAAAGGCTCCTTCTATTGGCACTTCTCCTCGCGGGACGCACTGCTGCGCGCCGCGCTCGCCCGCTGGGAGGTCGTCGCCACTGACGACGTGATCGCCGAGATCGAAGCGTCCCCCGGATCCCCGGTCGAGAAGGTCAAGCGGCTGTTCGACCACGTGACAGCCAGCAGCGAGCAGCACCCCGGACAACTGCTACTGCTCGGCTGCGCGGGACAGCCGGACGTGACCGCTGCGCTCGAACGCACGACCACGCGTCGGATCGGCTATGTGTCACGGTTGCTGCGCGATACCGGCCTCACGCCAGCGGTCGCCGACCTGCGGGCGACGCTCGCCTACGCCGCGTATCTCGGACACGCCCAGCTTGCGCGCACCACGCCCGCAGCGCTGCCCCGCACGTCACGAGCCAGAAAGGAACTGATCGAGGAGCTGGCCGCCGTCCTGCTCGGCTGACCAACGCAGGACTTTACGAATCGCCGGCGAAGTCCCGGATCCGCTCGATGAGCCGGACGCGTTCGGCGGCAGAGCCGGCGATTGGGGTCACGTTCAGCGTCGTGACTCCTGAGGCGCGAAGCACCTCCAGCCGCTCACGGACGTAGCCCGCGGAACCGATCAGCGAGCTGCGGCGAACCAGCTCGTCAGGCACCGCAGCAGCTGCGTCGTCTTTCCGGCCCGCCAGATAGGAATCCTGAATCGCCTGAGCTTGCGCCTCGAACCCATAGCGGCAGGCCAGGTCATGGTAGAAATTGCGGCCCTTCGCACCCATGCCGCCGATGTAGAGCGCCAGTATCGGCCGGATGGCGTCGAGCACCCCGGTAGCGGTGTCCGCGTCGTCGGTGATGGCCAGCGGGGTGGTCACCACGACATCAAGATCGCCCAGCGACGGGTCTCGCTTGGCCCGCCCCACCGCCAGCGAATCGCCCCATACTTCGACGGCTCGCTCGGGCAGGTAGAAGATCGGCTGCCAGCCCTCGGCGATCTCCGCGGCCATCGCCACGTTCTTCGGCCCGATCGCAGCGATGATGATCGGGATCCGCTCCCGCACCGGGCGGTTGATCAGCTTCAGCGGCTTGCCCAGCCCGGTGCCACGATCCGCGGGAAGCGGGATCTGGTAGTGCCTGCCCTGATGATCCAGCCGCTCGCGACGCCACACCTGACGGCAGATCTCCACCAGCTCCCGGGTGCGGGCCAGCGGTGCGGTGTAGGGCACCCCGTGGAAGCCCTCGATCACCTGTGGCCCCGAAGCGCCGATGCCCAGACTGAACCGACCGCCAGAGACGTAGTCAAGCCCCGCCGCGGTCATCGCCGTCAGCGCCGGAGTGCGGGTGTAGATCTGCAAGATCCCCGACGCGATCTGCAGCCGCTCGGTGCGTGCGGCGATGAATCCCAGCTGGCTGACCGCGTCGAAGCTGTAGGCCTCCGGTACGAACACAATGTCGAGCCCGGCCTTCTCATAGTCGGTCAGCTCCGCGATGGTCTCAGCGAAACCACCGCTGTAGCTCAGAACCGTCCCGATGCGCACCGTGCTCCTCCTCGCTCAAAGATAAGCAGCCTGCCAGGTGCGGGTAACGTCGGCGTACTGCTGGAGACGGTGCCGAGGAGGATTGTCAACGTGAGCTCTTCCGACCAGATCACCACCGAGCCCATCACCCTCGACGAGGCGCGCGAGCTGATCGCGTCGGGTGCCGCCGTGCTGGTGGACGTCCGCGAGCAACACGAATGGGACACTGGCCACGCCCCGGAGGCCGTGCACATGCCGATCGGCGAACTCGATGCCGCCGCGTTGCCCCCCGATGTGCAGATCCTTACCACGTGCCGTTCCGGCGGTCGGGGAGCACGAGCGGCCGTGGCGTTGCGTGCGGCGGGATTGGCAGCGCGGGACCTGGCCGGGGGTATGCGCGGTTGGCGGGACGCCGAGCTGCCGCTGGAGTCGTCCGACGGCGGACCAGGCGAGGTGCGCTGACGGGCTCGTGAGTGGCAAACAGTGTTATAACACTGTTTGCCACTCACGAGCGCAGCCGCAGCCGCAGGCTGCCGGCTGCGGCTGCGCAGTTGCCCTCACGCTCGATCCGGGCGGCGAGGGAACGGGCGTGGCCGGCGAGGCCTGCGACGTCCAAACCGTGCGGCGACTCGCCAGCGTAGGAATCTATCCGGTCTGCGCCGCGGCGCAACAACGCCACCGCGCCCTTCGCGTTGCCCCGCTGCACGTGGGTCAGGCCGACCGCGAGCTGGGCCAGTCCCTGCCACAGCTCGCGATGCTCCCCCGAAGTGGCCTTCCATACTGCCTCGAATACCTCGTGCGCGTGGAAGGGGTAGCCATCGTCGATCAGCCGCTGGGCTTGCCCGACCGCGTCGTCCGGGCTGAGCACGACATCCTCAGGAACCCGCTCAACCCCTCGCGCACCGTGCGGCAGCGGCCGGCCCAGGCCGTCTCGGGGACGGGTGTTGCGGGCCCGCCCGCTAGGATCCCGATCTCGGCTGTCCATCCCTGCATACTGGCAGGCTGACACCGCCGTACGGTTAGCGAACAGCGCTGCGGGCTGGGCGAATCCGCTATTCGGTTCCTGATTGATGGCGCTTCGGGGAACCGCACCCGAGGCAGGCAGGATGGGTACATGGACCACCACGGCCGCCGCGAGTACACAGACCAGATCCGGCTGGGCGGTGCCGCGCTGCCCGTCATCAGCCCGGCCCGGCTCTACGTCTGCGGGATCACTCCTTACGACGTGACCCATCTCGGGCACGCCAGCACGTTCGTCTGGGCTGATGTGGCCGCTGCCGTCCTCCGCCTGGCCGGCGCGGAGACCGTAACGTGCCGCAATGTCACCGACGTCGATGATGTACTGACCCGTGCCGCCGTGCAGCGGGGTCGGCACTACGACGAGTTCGCGCTGGAGCAGGAGTACTTCTTCGGCAGGGATATGGGCGCCTTGCGGGTGCGCCGGCCGGAACACGAACCGCGCGCGCGCCACCACGTCGGGCGCGTAGTGCAGCTGGCCTCGGCGCTGCTCACCACTGGTCACGCTTACCAGCGCGACGGTGCGGTGTACTTCCGGGGCGCCGACGTCCCGACCAAGACCGGACTGACGCTGGAGCGCGCCACCGAGCTCGCGACCGAGTTCGGTGATCGGCTCGGAGATCTGAGCCGGGACGACCCCTTCGACGTCCCGGTATGGCGGCCGTCAGCAGACGACCAGCCTGGCTGGCCCAGCCCGTGGGGTCGCGGCCGGCCCGGCTGGCACGCGGAGTGTGCCGCCATCGCGCTGGGCACGCTCGGCCCGGCGGTGGACATCCTGGCCGGCGGTGCCGACCTGAGCTTCCCGCACCACGCATATCAGGCCGCCATGGTCGAGGCAGCCACCGGCGTCGGGCCCTTCGCGCGAGGAGAGTTTCCGGTCGGCACCGTCACCATCAACGGGGCGAAGATGGCAAAGTCGACGGGCAACCTGGTGCTGGTCTCAGATCTGCTCGGTCACTACCCCGCTGCGTCGGTGCGGCTGCTGTTGCTCAACCGGCCATGGCAACAGACCTGGGACTTCCGTCCCAGTGACATTGTTGCCCAGACGAACCAGCTTGATCGGCTGTACTCAGCGGCCGGCACGGCACACAGCTCGCAAACCGCAGCGGCCGCCGTCATTGCTGCCCTGGTGGACGACCTCGACGTCCCCGCCGCGCTTGCTATCGGCGAGGAGTCCGGTGGTGACGCCGCACGGCTGGTGCTGCGCACCCTCGCCCTGGACTGACCATGACACGCACCCTCATTCTGCTCCGGCACGCGAAGTCGGCCTGGCCGGCGGACACTCCCGACGCTGCCCGACCACTGGCCGCCCGCGGACTCCGCGACGCCCCAGCCGTCGGTCGCTGGCTGCGTGCGCAGGTCCCAAAGATCGATTGTGTGCTGTGCTCGCCCGCGGTCCGGGCCGCGCAAACCTGGGACCTTGCGGCCGTCCAATTGGCTGCGATGCCCCGAGTCAGCCACGACGAACGGCTTTACGGTGCGTCGGCTCACGAGCTTCTGACGGTTATCCAGGAACTACCGCGCAGTGCATCGACGGCAGTGTTGGTGGGTCACAATCCTGGGCTGGAGGACTTCCTGACCCTGTTGACCGGGGTGGACGAGGTGCTCAAGACCTCCGCCATCGCCGTCACCACCACACCGCTGAGCTGGGAACAGTCCCGCCCCGGTTCGTGGACCATGGCGGCATTGGCGACCCCGCGCGGTTGACGAGCTCGCTGCGATCCGGTCTGCGGAACCGTACGCTCGCGATCAGCAGGTTGCGTCGAGGTGGGAGGCGAGCGAATAGATGGCCACCGTGAGTAACGGGAAGGTAGCGGCGCGCGAAGCACGGATCGCGGCCCGCCCGCCAGAGATGATGTTCATACCTCTGCCTGAGCAGCTCGCCAATATCCGGCGCTGGAACGAAGAGCGACAGTGGGGCTTGACCGCCAGTGATCTCCACTCGGTCGACCTCACGCCGCGAGCCGGAAACGATCGCCTCGTCGTTGATCTCATCGCGGTCTATCTGCGCGATAGCGCGGAAATGGACGACGTCCAACGCACCTGTCATGAGCTGTGGACGGTGGCCGCCGCGCAGCAGCCGCACAGCTGGTCCTGGGATTGGTACAGTGACCGGTGGGAACAGCGCCGCAAGCCGGTGCGATTGATCGCCGGCCTTGCTCACCGGCCGGGCGTCCGCCGGGTAACCGTCGACCTCGCGGCTCACTTCGAGCCAGGCCGCTACGTTCGACCGAGCGCGCTGCGCAGCCTCGACACGGCGCACGCCGAAGTTCTCGCCGCCGCCGCACATTTTCCGCGATGGATCCGTGCGATGGACGGCAAGAATGTGCCCTACACCTGGCTATCGGGCTATGAACTGCTGATCCGTGGACGCCCAGCCCCGTGGCGGCTGCCCGCCCTGAGCTGGAGCAACTTTCGTCACACGGTGAGCCTCACCGCTGGGTGGGCGAACCACTCGTATAGCGGCTGGGCCTCCCCCGTCTGTATCAGCTAAGGGTCACCCGAACGTAGCAGATTGTAACGTTACGCCCCCACAGTGGTGCGACGGGGATCTATCCTGGCGCGGTGACAGTCCAAGGGGGTATCCGCACGCTGCCGGTCTGGTCCATGGCGTTGGGTCTAGCGCTCACCGCCGGCTGCACCGCATCACCAGATCAAGCCCAGCAGAAGCCCCAGGGTCTCCCGGCCGACTGCACACGCACGATCACCCAATCCGACGACGTGCGCCCCGCTCTGGAGAGCGCTTCGCCTGGCAATATTTTGTGCTTCAGCGGGGATAATCTCGCCGACGCTGACCTGACGATGACCCGATCGGGAACGGCCGACTCGCCGATCAGACTCATCGCCAACGGCGCCACCGTCGAGAACGTACACGTCAGCGCCGACCACATCGTGATTGAGGGTTTCACCGTCACCGGCGGCGATGGAATTCTGCTTGAAGGATCCGGGATCACGGCGCAGCACAACACGATTCATGACACGCAGCGCGACGGGATCGCCTGCATGCCGTGCACTGACTCGACCATCGCGACCAACACCGTCCAACACGCGTCCACAGCCGGTATCTACATCACCGGGCAACGCATCACGGTGACCGGCAACACGGTGAGCGATACAGTGGCGCGCGATGATGGCGATGCCGATGGCATGCGTTTTTTCGGCGCCGGCCACCGGATCACCGGTAACACTATTCGAGACATCTCCGAACGGGGCTATCGGTCTCCCCCGCACCCGGACTGCTTCCAAACCTACGACCACAACCCGGCTACCTACGACGTCGTCATCTCGGGCAACACCTGCGAGAACGTCGACGCGCAGTGTCTGATCGCCACTAACGACCAGCCCGGCGATAATGGCGCCCCCAGCAAAGCCCCGTCGATCACGTTTGTCGGCAACACCTGCGCACCCAACGGGGCTCAGGCGATCAACCTACGCCGGTGGCCCAACGTGGAGATACGCCAGAACAAGTTTTCCGGGCCCAATCTGCAGCGCGCGATATTGATCATTGATGGGTCGACTAGCTGCACCGTCGTCGGTAACACCTCGGCTGGCAACGGACCTCTCGCCGATGTGGATGGCGCGTCGCGACCAGGCTTCCGTCAGAGCGACAACAGTCCTGCCTGATGGGGCACGAGTCATTCGCCAGCGCTAAACGAGCACGCAACTGCTGAAGTCTTACAGGCGCTGAGCCGGGCTCTGGACTCATGGCAAGAGTCCGACACCGAACCAGAATCTGTCCTTACTCTCATCGAGGAGTTGCTTGCGATCGGGCCCGTACCTGGCGTCAACGAATTGGGACGATCACGCGACCAGCTGAGCAAACGAACGTGTCCCCTGTGTCGCTCGCGACACAGGGGACACGTTCGCTAATGAAGAAGTCTAGACACCTTGGCGAAGGACGACTTCCTGGCCTTCTCTGAGTCCTGAAATGACCTGGGTACGATCGTCTCCGACGAGACCGGCCTGGAACCTCGCTTGCTGCTGCGTACCGTTCGCGTCGATGATGGTGACGGTGCTTTGATCGCCGCTCTTACGAACCGCCGAGTTGGGAACGGTGAGGACGTCTTGGACCTGGTTGGTGATTACTCGCGCTTGCGCCGTCAGGCCATCTTTGAGTCGCGGGTCGGTCTCGTTGAGCACGACGGTGGCATAGTAGTTGATAACGCTGGAGATGTTGCTTCCGGTGGGGGAAACGGAGACGACGGTACCGGACCGAGTGAGATCGGGGACGGCGTCAAAGGTGACATCGACCTTTTGATTCGGTGCCACCTTCGCGGCATCGGACTCCTCGAACGGGACAACTACCTGGAAGGTATTGACGTTATCGAGAACCATGAACTGCGTGCCACCGGGGCGCTGAGCGCCGGTAGCCGGGTTACCCAAGGACAAGCTGCTGTTGGACGAGGTACCGCTGAGTCCGGGGATGGGAGCGGTGGAACCCGGCGCCAATGCGCTGACGCCCGTGCTGGGTTGGAGGAACTCCCCCACCAAGCCGTTGATCGCCGAGACGGTGCCCGTGACCGGCGCGCGCAATACGGTGTTGTCAACATCTCTCTGGGCCGCTTCGACCTGAGCCGCAATGCTGGCCACCAACGCGACCTGCTGATCGATATTGAACGGACGATCGGCGGCTGCGGAGTCAACCGCGTTCTGGGCGGTGACCACGCTCTGGCGGGCGTTCTCGATCGACACCAGCCCTTGCGCCCGGTCGACGTTTTCCTTCTGCTGATCGGCTTGCAACGTGGTTTTGTCCGTCATTACCGTGCGGCGGGCGTTGAGGACCGCTTGCTGATCCGTGGGAATCCGGTTACACGCCGGGTTGCCGCTGCCACCCGAACCGGCCGTACCTGATCCACCTGACCCAGTGCTGCCCGCGAACACAGGTCCTACCCGGGCGGGGTCGTCTACACCCGCCTGAGCCGGCCCCACCCCGACCGAGGAGTTAGGACCACCTGTACCGCCGACACCATTGGCTGGTGCCGGCGGAGTGAAGGGAATGCCTCCGGTAGCAGAGCAAGAGACCTGATCGGCACGCAGCGTTTCCTGCGCCTTGTCCTGGAGATAGCTGTCGAAGTCCAACTGCTTGTGCGCTTGGTCAGTCGCCGACTGGTCCGCTGCCAGCTCCGCGTCGACCGACTTCTGCGTCGCCTCCAAGATCTCGTGCGCCTGATCCAGGGTGGCCTGTGCGCCCTGCACCGTTGGGTCGGCCACGAACTTGCCGAACAACGCCCGCTGGGAGTTCAGCTGGCCCTGCAGCTGGGCAAGGGACTGGCGAAACGCGAAGTCGTCCTCCTGCGCCACTATCTGGCCCGCGGTCACCCGATCCCCGACTTTGACCATCAGCTGCTTGAGCTGTGCACCCTTGGGGAAGCCCAAGTTCTGTTCCCTGATGGCTGACAAGGAACCGGAGGCTGACACCTTCGTCACCACCGCGCCGCGCTCCACCCGCCCAGTCGGTGGCGGTGGCGGCTCACCGCCACATCCAGCCGCCACCCCGAGCGTGGCGACCAGCCCTAGCGCCACCAGCACCCGGGCACCTGAACGCCGGGCTGAAGACAGCATCGATGAGCTGGTCTGCGTCATTGTCACAACGATGTCCCCCTGTGTTTTCGGGCTTCACGCTGTGCAACGCCTCAGTAGGCAGGGGGTTACGGGGTCTTCCGCGTCGGTGGAGGGAGTGTCGAAGTCACTGGTACCTGAGGGCTTCGATGGGCCGCAGCCGCGCGGCCCGGTTGGCCGGGTAGCCACCGGCCACGAGCCCGATCACCAGGCTGATCGCGAACGACAGCACCACCGACGGGATGGTCACTGCCGGAGCGAACGTGGCGAAGGTGGGGCCGAGCGCGGGAGCGAGAACCGAGCCGAGCACCGACAGCCCGACCCCGACTCCGATACCGATGACACCGCCGAGGCCCGCCAGCACGAGCGACTCGATGAGGAACTGCTCGAGGATCGCCCGTCTCGTGGCACCGATGGCTTTTCGGATGCCGATCTCACGGGTTCTCTCGGTCACCGAGACCAGCATGATGTTCAGGACTCCGATCGCACCGACGAAGAGCGAGATCGCCGCGACGGCGGCCGTGAACAGGGTGAGGACTCGGAGGATCTGGTTGAAGGTGTCAAGCCGGCTGCGTAGAGATTGCACCTCGAAATCTCGGTTCGCCGTATCCTTGATCCGGTGCCGCTCGCTGAGAACGCGAATCACGTCGTTCTCAGCGGCGGGCACAACCGATGCCTGGGCGGCTTGCACGATGATCTGGTTGACCTTGTCGCCGCCACCGAAGATGTACCGGCGCGCCGTGTTCAGCGGCATGATCGTGGCACTGTCTCCCGGCTCGCCGACGGACTGCATCACGCCGATGACATGGAAGGTCTGGCGGTTGATCCGGACTGTATGGCTCAGCGCCGCCGCGGGATCATTGCCGAAGAGATAGCTCGCCACACTGGGACCAAGCACTACCACTCTGGCCGTGGAGCGGACCTGGGCGTCGTCGAAGAACGATCCCGCCGCCATATCCCCGTTGTTCAGGTCGAGCCAGCGATCGGTCGAGCCGACGACGGTCGTCCGGAACCGGTATGAGTCGGTCTCAGCCAGCGCCTTGCCGGAGGTGGCGGGGATGACTGCGGCGATGTCGTGCGACATCGTCGGGTCCTGCAGCGCCGCGACGTCGGCGTCGATCAGATCCTTCGGGGGGGAGCCACCTGGCACGTTGCCGACCGACGGCACGATGGTGATCAAGTTGGCCAGTGGTTGGATCTTCTCATTGACCGAGGACTGCACGCCGTTACCGATGGCGACGAGCAGGATCACCGCTGCGACACCTATGATGATGCCGAGCATGGTCAACACGGAGCGCAGCCGGTTGGCGCGCAAGCCGCGCAGCGCGATGCGTACCGCCTCCCGGAGGTTCACGCGGTGACCTCCGTCCGGCTGCGCTGCACCCGGTCACTCTCGATGCGCCCGTCGCGCATCCGCACGACCCGCTTGGCGAACCCGGCGACCTCTTCTTCGTGTGTGATGATCACAACGGTGCGGCCGGCATCGTTCAGCGCGCCGAGTAACTTCAGGATCTCGGCGCTGGATGCGGTGTCGAGGTTCCCGGTGGGCTCGTCGGCAAGCAGCAGGGTGGGATCGTTGATCAGCGCCCGGGCGATCGCCACCCGCTGCTGCTGACCACCGGATAACTCATTGGGCATGAACTTCTCGCGGTCGCCTAGGCCGACCTGCGCCAGGGCGTGCCGGGCTGGGTTACGCCGAGCGTGTACCCCCGCATAAACCAAGGGGAGCTCCACGTTGCGGACCGCACTGGTACGAGCGACCAGGTTGAACGACTGGAAGACGAATCCGATCTTGCGGCTGCGGATCTTGGCCAGCCGGTTGTCGGACAGCCGGCCCGCGTCGGTGCCGTCGAGCAGGTAGCGCCCGCTGGTCGGGACGTCGAGACAGCCTAAGATGTTCATGAGCGTGGTCTTGCCCGATCCTGATGGGCCCATGATGGCGACCAGTTCGCCGTCGTCGATAGTCAGGTCGACGCCGGAGAGCGCCAGCACCTCGACCTTGCCCATCCGGTAGACTTTGCTAACGTCCTCAAGCTGGATCATGTCTACTCCCCCCATCTAGATATTGATCGCGCTCGGGCCCCGGCGACCGGCAGGCGAGCAGCGCACCCACCCCTGTAGCGCACTACTCGGCCGGACCTCGGGGCGGGAGGGGACGTCACCCACCGTACGCGGTCCAACTCAGACGTTACCCCGTCATGCACGTCACGGAAAGTAGCAACGCACACGCGCGTGAGCTTTTTGGATCATTGGGCTGCTCCCACCGAGGGCACGAGGCGGTCAGCGCGGCGGTTTGGCGGCAGCGCAAAGGCCGGCCGGCACAATACAGTGTGCATAGTGGAGCCGCCGGAAATCGAAATCGTACCCGTGGACGGTGCGGGCGGCTTCTGGGACGACCGGCATGGCCTGCTGACGTGTCTGCGCGAGACCCCGCCGCGGGTGCCCGCCTACCTTGGGTACGACGCGCTCGGGTCAGAACTGTTCGAAGCGATCACCGAGCTCCCGTGCTACTACCCCACCCGGGTTGAGCGCGGGTTGCTGCAACGCCACGCCGAGCAGATCGCCGACCTAATCGGGTGCGAGCGAATCGCCGAGTTGGGCAGCGGCAGCGCGAAGAAGACCCGGCTGCTGTTGGCGGCCTGTGTGCAACTCCGTCCAACCTGCTATCTACCAATCGACGTCAGCCGCGAGATGCTGGTGGCCAGCGCGCGCGAGCTGACCACCGAACTGCCCGGATTGCGGGTGCAGGGATTGTGGGGTCGGTACGAGGCGGGGCTGGGCTGGCTGCGCGACGGCGTGCCAGAGCCGGTGACGGTGGCGCTGCTCGGAAGCAACCTGGGCAACACCACGCCCGAGGAGCGAGCTGCGCTCCTCGCCGAGATCGCTGCCACCCTGCAGCCCGGCGACCGTTTCCTGGTGTCAGCGGACCTGCAGAAGCCGGCCGAGGTGTTGGAAGCCTGTTACAACGATCCACTCGACCGGTCAGCCTTCGCGCGGTTCCGACTCAACCACCTCTCGCACCTCAACCGACGCTACGATGCCGACTTCGCCTTGGAATACTTCTACCCGCGGGCGCATTACGACGCCGCCAGCACCGCGGTCCAAGGCCACGGCGGTGTCAGCCGGTGGAAGCAATTGAGCTGGCCAGGAGGTCGGCGAAGACTTCTGCTGGGGTTCGGTAGCCCAGGATACGGCGTGGTCGGTTGTTGAGTTCGGCGGCCACGCAGTCGAGGTAGGTTTGGTCGTCGGTG
>DASUII010000024.1:0-15917 GCA_036279835.1 Pseudonocardiaceae bacterium | reverse complement strand
ATCCGGCTGCTGGCGCTCGGGCTGATCGGGTCGGCCGGCGCCTTCAATCTCCAGGCTGACACCGCAGAGCTGGCGGTGCAGACTGCAACAGGCCACAGCATCGCGGGACTGCATGACGCGTTGCTGCATGTCGTCGCCTGCGCCGCCTATCTGCTCGCACTGCTACTGTTCCCCGCCGGGCGGTGGGACATTGCCCCGAGCTCTGGGTGGCGCCGTCACCTCGTGGTGATCACATATGGCGGCATTTTCGGCGCGATCGGGCTGGTTACCACTCTGCCCCCCTATGCGATCAGCTCTGTGCTGTTCTTCGGGCTAGTCGTCCCCATCGTCGGACTCCTCGCGTTGCCCCGCCGCATCCGGCAGGGGACGACTGCTGAGCAACGGACGCAAGCACGCCTGCTGTTCAGCGTGCTCGCAGCTGCATTCTGCACCTTCGCCGTGCTGTGCACCGTTACCCTGCTGCTGCGGCACCTCAACGAGCCCGGGCTGACCGTAGTCGACCCCACCGCAGAACTCACCCGGCCCTTCGCCGACGTTCCGGTGTCCGCACCGCTGTTCTGGTTCTCCCGCCTGGGGTCAGCCGCCATCGCCGTCGCTCTGCTGATAGCCGCGCGGCGCAACCGGCTGTGGACTGCAGAGCGGCTGTTCAGCCGCGGTCTCGCGACCACGCTCGTCGTCGTGCTCGTGGGGGGCACATTCGTTGTCGTCCGGGCCGTCGCTGTTCGTCTAACCGACAGCCGGCCGTCCACCGCGGCAGTCCTGGCTACCGCGTTCGTCGCGCTGCTGTTCCTGCCGCTGTATACGCACGCCGAGCGACTCGTGGACCGGCTGCTGTACGGGAGCCGGCCGACACCCTACAGCGTCCTAGCCGACCTCACTTCGCGGTCGCAGATCACCCCGACAGAGACTCCCGACCTCGCCGGAGTCGCCGAGGCTATCGCTCGTGGGCTGGGCGCGAGCACATGCCGGCTGACCGTCATCCGCCCTGGCATGCAGGACCGCACCTATACCTGGGTGGACGGCGACGTCGCTGCAGATACCGATGAAGTCGTCACGCTACCGATCCGAGCGGGCGGCGAGCCGATCGGCAGGATCGCGGTGGATCGGGCAGCGCTCGCGGGCCTGCACACCCAGCGCCGTCACCTGCTGGAGGACATCGCGGACAGCCTAGGCGCCATCCTGCAACTAAGCCGGCTCGAAATTGAGCTCGAAAGGCAGCTCCGGGCGGCGCTCGCCCACGCCGAAGAGATCGCAGTCTCCCGACGCCAGGCAGTGTCCGAAATGGACAGCGAGCGGCGAACGATCGAGCGGAATCTGCACGATGGTGCCCAGCACCATCTGGTGTCCTTGCGGATGGCGCTGGGCCTCGTCGAACACGAGCTCGCGTGCGGCCAGTTCGACCAGGCACGGGATCGGCTGGGTCGGCTCGCCACCCAGATCGATACCACGGAGACCGTACTTGCGGACACCGCGAGCGGGGTGTCGTCAATCCTGCTTTCCGAGCGCGGACTCGTCGCGGCGCTCAACGCGGAGCTGTCCGGTGCGCACCCACCGATTGTGGTGACGTCACCGGACGCTTTGTCCGGCGTCCGCTTTCCCTCGGAAGTCGAGACGGCCGTCTACTTCTGTTGCCTTGAAGCAGTCAACAACGCGCGCAAGCACGCACCGGGCGCCGCCGTCGCGGTCGGAGTCTGCGAGGTGCAGGGCACCCTGCGCTTCACGGTCTGCGACAAGGGACCGGGCTTCATCTCCCAGACCGATGGGGCGGGCAGCGGAACCGGTCCTGGCGGGAAGGGGTTGCGTAACGTCACGGCCCGGATCACCTCGGTCGGCGGCAAGATCTTGATCCGTTCGGTTCCGGGTGTCGGCACGACAATCGAGGGTTCTGTTCCGCTGCCTCGCGATGCCCGCCCAGCGGCCACCGTGGAACACATCGCACCCGCGGAGGTGCACTCGGTCGAACAGTCCCTGCTCGACCGAGTGCGTGCGGTCGCCCGCGAGGCTCACGAGCTCTATGACGGGAGGGCGGAAAGTGGACGGCTGCGTGCGGTACAGACCCAGCTGGACGAGCCGCTGCGGCCAGGGATGACGCGGGTGGGCGACATCCGGCGGGCCGAAACGATCAAGGCCCACTCGGCGTTGCGAGTTCTCGATGCAGTTGTGCGCTCGTCGCCGCTGGGCGGGGATCGGTCGATTCGGCTGCGCTACCAGCTTGAGCAAGTCCGTTCAGAAGCCCATGAGCTGGCCGAACTCGAGCTCCTCGATGAGCTGCGATCCGGCATGTTGCCGCTGACCTTCGAGGAACGGCAGGTGGCCGAAGAATTGCTGGGGGCTGCTGGTACTGAGCCGAGAACCAGATTTGGGTTGGGAGCCAATGCTGATATCGGCGAAGTGCGCCAGGCTGCCGGGCAACAGCTGACTCGCTGGCAGCTCCGCGCCGCACATCCGGCCACCACGAGAGCCGTGCGGGACGCGGCCGAAGTCCTAGTCCGAACCTGCGAGGAGCTGCTGGCACAGGTCGGCACAGAGTAATTGGATGATCATCCTTGACATCGGCCGATGCGCTCTGTCAGCATCAACTCCGGTGAGTGATTCACAACTTTTCGCGGCGCCACCAGAATGTTGCCGGTCGCGCTGACGGCAGCGTGGGCGGAGGTCCAGATGGTCGCTGTTCACAATCATCGCGTCGTCAGCGGGAAGCCCGGAAGTCCGACCGTGAGCACGGTGCGCGTCCGCCGGCAATGGGTGACGCCGACCTGGCAACGACTGGACACCCCCATGGAAGTCACGATGTACGTAGGTCGGCGCTAACCTCATCAGCTCAGCTGAGATGCTCGTTCGCATCCTGGGTTCTGCGGCCGGCGGTGGAGTACCACAATGGAACTGCGGCTGCCCGGTGTGTGCCGCGGCACGGTCAGGCTCGCGTCCGGTGACGCCACGCCGGTCATCCACCATCGCCGTCGGCGATGGTGATGATCAGTGGTTTTTGGGCAATGCTGGGCCAGATCTCGGCGCTGCGCTGCGCGAATGCACCCCCTTATGGCCTCGGCCCGGCGACGCAACAGCGCCGATTCACGGCGTTTTTCTCACTGACGCCGAACTCGACCACACCGTGGGTTTGCTGTCGCTGCGCCAGGCGAGCGAACTGCACGTATATGGCACTGCGGCGGTGCGAACGCTGCTTTCCCGGTGCGGGCTGCTGCCGACGTTGGAAAGCTACACCATGGTGCACTGGCACGAAGTCCGGCCCCGTGAGCGATTCGGGCTGCAATACCGCGACGGCGCGACGTCGCCGTTATGGTGTGAGCCGTTCGAGGCTTCCAGTGGTCGGTTGCCCCGTTACGCCCATGGCTCCGGTCCGAGCTCCGGCGTAGTCATCGGTTACCGGATCACCGACCAACGCACCGCTCGCGCCGCCGTGTTCCTCCCGTCGGTGGCGGCACTTGACGCTGGCGTTGTCGAGGAGCTGCGCGAAACTGATCTGGTTCTCGTCGACGGATCCTTCTGGGACGACGACGAGATGCACCAGCACCGGCGTGGCACGGCAACGGCTCGGTCGATGGGTCACCTACCGATCAACGGTGCGGATGGCAGCCTGCGGCGGCTGCGCCAGCTGACCCAGCCGCACATCGTGTACACCCACATCAACAACACCAATCCGATGCTGTTCGAAGACGGTCCGCAACGAGCATGCCTGGCCAGTGCCGGCGCAAGTATCGCTCACGACGGGGCCGAATACGAGCTGTAGAACAGGGGAAAGATGGACGAAATTCATCCGGCGCTAGATCGCGGCGAGTTCGAGGGGATGCTGCGCAGTGCCGAGCGCGGCTATTGGGACAAGCATCCCTTTCATCAGCGCATGCACGCCGGTGAGCTCAGTTCTGTTGAGCTGCGGGTGTGGGTGGCCAACCGGTGGTATTACCAGCGGAATCTGCCGCAGAAAGATGCTGCCATCGTCGCGAACTGCCCGCTGCCAGAGGTCCGACGACGGTGGCTGCCACGAATCGCTTACCACGACGGCGTTGCGGACGGTGACGGCGGCTGCGCCCGCTGGTTGGCGTTGGCGGATGCGGTCGGATTGACTCGCGCGGAAGTCATCGACGAGCGCCACCTGTTGCCGGGTGTACGTTTTGCGGTCGATTCCTACGTCACTTTTGCTCGCACTCGGCCGTGGATTGAGGGCGTCGCGTCGTCGCTGACCGAGTTGTTCGCCCCAGCCGCGATGGCCGCGCGCACCGTCGCGCTGAGGCAGCATTACCCGTGGCTTGACCACGACGCGCTCGGATATTTTGATTCCCGTATCAATCGCGCCCAACAAGAATGCGTCGATGCGCTGGATATCGTATTGTCGCATTGCACGTCACGGCCCAGCCAAGACGCCGCGGTCCGCGCCCTGGAGTTCAAGACCGACGTGCTGTGGAGCATGCTGGACACCATCGAGCACTCGCTGCTGGCGGATAGATGACGGCAGCGTTGGCGCTCACTGATCGGCCGCAGCTGCGCCGAGGGGTCCGCGCCGCTACCGACCCGCTCAGCGACGAGACGGTGCTGCTGTTCCCCGAGGGTGTGCTCATCCTCAATGAGACGGCGGCGGCCGTCGTCCGGCAGTGCGACGGATGTCTCAGCGTGGCCGAGGTGGCCCAGGCGGTCGGTGAGGTCTACGACGACGTCGCAGTTGCCGACGTCATGTCGCTGCTGCGGGATCTGATAACGCAGAAACTGCTGGTGGCCAACCGTGGATAGGCCACTGGGCCTGCTCGCGGAGCTGACCTACAAGTGCCCGCTGCACTGCCCGTACTGTTCCAATCCCGTGGCTGTCCCGCGGGCAGCGGAGCTGACACTGCCCGAGTGGTGCCGCGTGCTGGCCGAGGCTCGGCAGCTTGGCGTGCTGCAGCTGCACCTCACCGGAGGTGAGCCGCTGGCCCGGCCTGACCTCACACCGCTGGTGGAGCAGGCCCGCGACCTGGGATTCTATGTCAATCTGGTCACCAGTGGGGTGGGTCTCGACCAGCGGCGGGCAAGCGAGCTGGCCCACGCCGGGCTCGACCACGTCCAGCTCAGCATGCAAGACGCCGACCGCGCGGCAGCCGACGAGGTAGCGGGTGCCCACGTCTTCGGCCACAAGTTGGCTGCCGCTCGAGCCGTGACGGCAGTGGAGCTGGCGCTGACGGTCAACGTCGTCCTGCATCGCGGCAACATCGGCCGGATCGGGCCGATCGCCGATCTCGCCGCTGCCCTAGGCGCGGATCGCCTCGAGCTCGCGCACACCCAGTACTACGGCTGGGGGCTGCTCAACCGCTCCGCGCTGTTGCCGACACGTGACCAGGTTGTCGCCGCGGAACACGCCGTCGCGCACGCGCGAGCTACCTACGGCGACACCCTCGAGATCCTCTATGTCGTCGCGGATTATCACGAGTCGTACCCGAAGCCGTGCATGCACGGTTGGGGGCGCAGACACATTGTCATCGCTCCTGACGGGCGGGTGCTGCCCTGCCCGGCGGCGGCGCAGATCGTCGGGCTCGGCATCGAGACTGTGCGCGAGCGCCCACTGAACGAGATTTGGCACCACTCCCCTGCGTTCACCCGATTTCGTGGATACAGCTGGATGTCCGAGCCGTGCCGCAGCTGCCCCCGCAAGGAGATCGACTTCGGCGGCTGCCGCTGCCAGGCCTTCCAACTCACCGGCGACGCATCCCGAGCAGACCCGGTATGCCAACTGTCGCCCGATAACCACCTCGTCGAAGCGGCTCTCCGAGTCGTGGGGTCACCGCGTCAGCCGTTGCACCCCCGGTCGAATCCATCGGTGGAATGACTGCCACGTGGGTTCGGTTGACCTCACTCGTGAATGACCCACTCGCCAGCCTGAACGCCGAGCCGGCCGCCGCGTTGCAGCTGTCAAGGTCGGGCGTAGTAGGCGTACCAGTCCCGGCTCGACGGGCTGAAGTAGTGCTCGGCAGCGACTTTCTCGCCGGGAAAAAGCCGGAAGGCTTCTGGTGCGCCATTGAGCGTGGGATGAAAATAGGCACCGCTGACCCAGTTCGGGTTGATGTCCAATTCCATACCGCGCACCACGCCACTGGCCTGCAGGATCTGCCCCAGGCTGCACACCGAAAGGGCGGGTCCACCGACGTAGACCTCGCCACCATCGGCGGTGATACCGAAGCCCGAGCGGTGAATGAACGCCACTTGCCCCACCGTGCTACCCCACTCGGCGGTGCCACCACTGCGGCAGGTCGGGTTGACCTGTCCGTCGTCGACCAGCGGGACGAGGTTCTGCCGGACGCTGGCCACGTCCGAGGCCATCCGCACCTCGCGATTCCAGGCGCCGACGGTGGCCGTGCCATCGGTGCGCAGCACCAGGCTGGCGGCCCCGTTGACCAGCAGTCGCACGGTGCGGCCTTGGCTGTAGTAGCCGCCGTGGCTGGCACCGTTGAGGCGGAAACCACCATTGAACGCGGCGACCACGGTGCGGCCCTCGGCGGACGTCAATGCCGTTGCGGCCTGCCAAGTTCCGCCGGGATCCTGGAAACCCGGGTGCAGCTGACCACGTACCAGGGTGGGATCAAGCCACATCACCCCGGCCAGGAAGGACGTGTGCTCGCGATCCGGACGCACGTGAGCCACCCGGACCGCAGGCTGACCGTGCACCGTCGTCACGGTCTCCCACTGACCTTCGCCGGGTAACGGCGCGACACCCGCCGGCGGCGGCAGCGGCAGCGGCGCCCGCAGGTGCGCTGCGGACGCACTGACGTGCGGATCAGTTGGTGCCACCGGCACCGCTCCGACCCGCGGGATCCCGCCCACCGGCACACCCCCGGTCCGCGGCCGGTTGTGCTCGTACTGCTGTTTCTCCAACCAGGTGATCAGCCCGTCGAAGCCGTGGTCGCGGCCCCACTCAGCCAACCGGGCCGCCGCGCTGTCAGTACCGGGCGCCCGCAACGCGCCCGCCACCGAAACACCCACCACGGATCCGAAGAGCATTACCGCGACGAGCCCGACCACCAACAACCACCGCCACCGACGACGCCGTGGGTGATCCGGCTGATTCGTCGGGGTCGGCGTGGACGTGGCGACCATTGCCCCCCAGTCAAGCAGCTCGACGGGTGGAGCGGCGGCGGGTGGGCCGTCGTGGTCCGCGCCGGGAGGCTTCGACAACACCGCCCTGACGGCGCCGCGGCTTTGCCGGCGCGAGAGCCGGGGTAGAAACCGATGCACCCGCGGGTGGCGGGACCAGTGCGGCCGGCGGGCCGGTCAGCGCGGTGATCTGCTCGGCACCGGGACGGACTTGCGCCATTACCGGCTTGATACCGGCCAACCGCGTCAGTGTCCGCACATCCCTGATCTGGTCAGGGGTCGACAGGGTGACGACGACCCCCTCGGCACCGGCTCTGGCGGTACGCCCGGAGCGGTGTAGGTACGCCTTGCACTCCGCCGGCGGATCCACATGCACTACCAGGCCGATCTCGTCGACGTGGATGCCGCGCGCGGCGATGTCGGTAGCCACCAGCACCCGCGCGCTACCCGCGCTGAACGCCGCGAGATTCCGCGCCCGAGCCTGCTGTGAGAGGTTCCCGTGTAGCTCCACTGCGGGAAGTCCGGCAATCGTCAGCTGCTTGGCAAGCTTCTTCGCGGCGTGCTTGGTGCGGGTGAACAGCAGGCTACGGCGCTGGCCGGAGGCGAGCTCGCGGATCACCGACGGCTTATCGGCGTGATCCACCGTGAACACGTGGTGCGCCATTTTCGATTCCGTCGCCACCACGGGGTCGACCGAGTGCACCACCGGGTTGGTCAGGTAGCGGCGCACCAGCACGTCCACGGCGTTGTCCAGGGTGGCCGAGAACAGCAGCCGCTGGCCGCCGGCCGGAGTCAGGTCCAGCAACCTGCGGACGGCAGGCAGGAAACCGAGGTCGGCCATGTGGTCGGCCTCGTCCAGCACGGTGACCTCGACCTCGTCGAGCTGCACGTGGCCCTGGCCGAGCAGGTCCTCCAAGCGGCCGGGGCACGCAATGAGGACGTCGATCCCACCGCGCAGTGCGGACACCTGCCGACCCTGTCCGACACCGCCGTAGACGGTGGTCACTCGCTGCCCGAGCGCAGCAGCCAGCGGAGCGAAGGCGTCGGCGACCTGGTTGGCGAGTTCCCGCGTGGGCACTAACACCAGAGCGCGTGGACGCCCCGCGGTGCGGCGCAGCCCGGAGTGAGCCAGCGCGGTGATCGTCGGGATCGCGAAGGCAAGCGTCTTGCCGCTGCCGGTGCGGCCACGGCCGAGCACGTCACGGCCGGCGAGTGCGTCTGGCAGCGTGGCGGTCTGAATCGGAAATGCCGTGGTGAGGCCTTGGCGGGTAAGCACGGTGAGCAGTTCTGCTCGTACTCCGAGCTCGCGGAAACTGCATGGTTGCCCGGAGGCGGGGTGATTCGAAGGCACGCGGGGGTGATCCTCTCCTGGAGAGCTGGTGGCCGCTGATGCGTGGCCACCCCGCTGTCCCGCGGAGAAGCTGCGCCGCGAAGGCGCTCACAGTCGACCTCGGCTGCACCGAACGTCGGTGGCAGCATCGTAAGTCCCATTATGCCCGATCATCCGAGCTCGGTGCATCGAGGGTCCACATACCGTGCATCAGGTTTGCGGTCAGCGCTGCCCGGGTATCAATCGAACAACCCAGGACCGATCGACCAGCAAGGACGGTGTTGGAGATGACGGACACCCGACGACTTCCAAAGCCGGTCGCTAATGAATGGGACTGGCAGCTCAAGGGCTCCTGCCAGGGGTTGAACAGCAACGTCTTTTTCCATCCAGACGGCGAACGAGGTTCAGCGCGGTCCCGCCGTGCCGATCGGGCGAAGGCGATTTGCCAGCGCTGCCCGGTTCTGGAGCAATGTCGCCGTCACGCGCTATCCGCGCGGGAACCGTACGGCGTCTGGGGAGGTCTCACCGAAGAGGAACGCCGAGAGCTCTGGACCAGCGAGCGCGAGCTGCTGGTGAGCTGACGATCCGTGACACCATGTGCCCCTGACATCGGAGGGCGCATGAGTCACGTGGTGGTCGTTGGCGCAGGGTTGGGCGGGCTGCGCACCGTCGAGTTCCTCCGCGCAGAAGGATTCTCCGGCCGGATCAGCCTTGTCGGCGACGAAGCGCATGAACCCTACGACCGTCCCCCGCTGTCCAAGCAGATCCTCGCCGGCACCTGGCCCGAGGAACGGGCCAGCCTGCATCGCGGTGAGCTGGCCGACCTCGATGTGTCACTGCACCTGGGCAGATCCGCTATCAGCCTGGACAACGGTGCGGTCGAGCTCGACGATGGCGCGCGGCTGCACTACGACACCCTCGTAGTGGCCACCGGGGTGCGGCCACGGCGACTTCCCGGTCAGCCCGATCACCCGGAGCTGCACGTCCTGCGCACGCTGGAGGACTGTCGGGCGCTGCGGGGTTCGATCTCCCGGGCACGCTCGATACTGGTGGTCGGCGCCGGCTTCATCGGCGCTGAGGTCGCCGCCACGGCCCGGATGGCCGGTCTCGAGGTAACCATGCTGGAGGCGCTGCCGGTGCCGTTCGGCCGAGTGCTCGGCGAGCAGATGGGCCAGCTGTGCGCCCGGTTGCAGACCGACAATGGGGTCACAGTGCGCTGCGGGATGCGGCTCGATGGCTTTCTTCTCAACGGTGACGGCGGGATCGCCGCCCGACTAGCCGATGGGACCGTCGTGCGAGCCGACTGTGGCGTCGTCGGAGTGGGCACTGTAGTCGACGACAGGTGGCTCGCCGGGCTCGGCATACCGACCGCAGGCGGGCTGCTCTGCGATGCCACCGGCCTGGTAGAGGGCACCGGCAACGTCTACGGGGTCGGTGATATCGCCGCCTGGCGGCACCCCACGTTCGGAGACCGGCCGCGCATCGAGCACTGGACCTCGGCCACCGAGCAGGCCGCCGTCGTAGCGCAGCGCATCGCCGGCGCGGAGATCACCCGGCTAGCCGATGCCGTGCCGTACTTCTGGTCCGACCAGTACGGGCTGACGCTGCAGCTGATCGGGCGCTGCGATCTGGCGACGTCTGTCGAGGTGCTGCACGATCCCGGCGCGATCAAGGGAACCGTCGCGGGCTACTTCGCCGACGGTGCGCTCGTCGCCGTGCTGGCCTTTCACGCGCCCCGGCTGCTCAACCGCTACCGCCGGCTGGTGGCCGCCGGTGCCAGCGAGCAAGAAGTGCGTTCCGCCGCAGCCGAACTCGCCTCCCGATAAGCGCTAGCCGACCGGGCTTGTCCGCCCGGTTGAAGCGCCCGCAGATGCAGTTGCTTAATCAGAGTGGTTGCTCGTGGGACCCCACTGTGAGACCAAGTGTTCTGACAGAATCCGCTTATGGACCCTGCCGACGGCCCAACGACCATGCCATGATCGCCTAAAGTGAGTGCTGGTCGTGCGATCCTGCACGGTGACCGCTCACTGTTGGCGATCTTGAGAACGCGGGCAAGGCTGAGGCGACAGCCTCCACAGCACATACTGTCGTCGTCGCTGCGGCATCTAATCACCGCTGGTACGAAGCTTCGACGTCGATGGTGATGGTGATGCGCAGCGTGCGGCCCACGGCGAGGACGCCGGCGAGCAGTGACTGGTTCCAGATCATGTCGAACTGATCGCGGTCGAGCTCGGTGCTGGCATGGAACCCGACGCGGGCGTCGTCGAGCGGACCGGCAGCGGTACCCAGATAGTTGATGTTCAGCGCGACGGGTTGGGTGACGGACTTCATGGCGAACCGGCCGTCGAGTCGCCAGCTGTCCTGGCGCACCACAGTCAGCCCCCGTCCGGAGTAGCGGATCTGCGGAAACGCAGCGACGTCCAGGAAGTCGGGTGAGCGCAGGTGCGCGTCGCGGTCGGAGTTGCCGGTGTCGATGCTGGCGGCGTCGATGACGACGTCGGCCGAGCTGTGTTCCAGCGGGTCGGCCACGGTCAGGATGCCGCTGAACGTGCGGAACCGACCGTGGATCTTGGCGAAGCCCAGGTGGACCGCGGTCGCCGCCACGGTGGAGTGGAGGGGATCGATGTGCCAGATCCCGGCGGTAGGCAGTACGGTCGCGCCGATCTTGGCCAGCACCAGCTGACCCAGGTCCACGGGGCCGGCGCCGTTGACCTGGCTGGTACGGGCCTGTGGATCATGCCCTGCGGCCGCAGTGATCACCGTATAGCTTCCGGGACTCAACCCGGCCACGACGAAGTCACCGTCGTGACGCACAGTAGTGCGGGCGGACTGGGCACCGGTGACGTCGATGACCGTGACCACCGCGTGCGGGACCGGCCAACCGTCGCGGGTGATCACCGTGCCGGTCAGCACCCCGCCGCCGCGCTCAGTAGCGGCCATACTGGTCACCGTTGGCCGAAGTGGGATGACCCAGCGTGATCACGGCGTCGGTGGAGGCGCCCAGCCCGACTTGCACCTCGGTGGCCACTGGCGGGTAACCGCTGGCGATGACGGTGTAAACCCCGGCCTGCAAGTCGTCGAAAACGAACTCGCCGCCGGTGTCGGTGATGGTCGAGGCGATCACGCGGCCGTCGGCGTCGAGCAGCGTGGTCAGCGCCTCGGGCACCAGCACGCCGGCCGTTGCGGTGCGCACCCTACCCATCAGGGCAACCCGGGCGACCACCTCGATGTCGTGGGTGACCTCCCCATAGCCGGGGACCTCCACGCCGTGCGCCACCGGATGAACGGCGGCGGCCGCGACCGTGAGCGTGTACAGACCTTGAGCCAGACCGACGAAGCTGAATCGACCGTCGGACCCGGTGGTAGTGCTGGCCACCACGTCGCCGCGGATATCGAGGATGGTGACCACCGCACCCGCGACGAGCTGGCCGGACCCGGTTGCGTACACCGTGCCGGACAGGCTCGCGCCAGCTCCGGAAAGCATGAAGTCGCGGCGCACTGGCACATCAGCCACCGCGACTAGCGCGATACCGGGCTGGCGCGCAGCCGGGTCACAGATGACCAGATAGCTTCCCCCGCCGGGCGGCCCGAGCCGGTAGTTCCCGTCGGTACCGGAGAAGTCACGGTCCAGTTGCCGGCCAGCCAGGTCGGTGAGGGTGAGGATCGTCTGCACAACTGGGGTGTGGCCGCCCTCAGTGACCTGCCCGTAGATCACCGGTCCGGGCCGGTGATCTACGTCCGCCGGATGAGTCGCCATGACTGGTGGCGGCGTTGCGGGGTCGGTTGGTTCTGGGTACGGCGCTGCGCTCGCTTCTGCCGCGAGTTCGGCCGCGAGCGCTTGGATGCCGGATTGCGTGCGCAGCGGAACCTCCTCCAGGAAAAGCAATAGTACGAAGGCGATGAACATGATTACGGCGGCGACAAGAAATACCTCATCCATCGCATTGGAGAAACCCACCAGGAACGGCTGGGCGAGGCGTGGGTCGATGTGCTGCAGGAACGAGGAGTCCTGCAACACCCCGCCGGCGTTGCCGGACCCACCGACCCCGCCAGCCCGGACCGTTTGCAGGACGGCGGCGTTGGCGGGGTCGTTGCGGACGGCGGGGTCGGCCAGCGCAGACTGAAATGCCGGCGTGGGGGCGATGGTGCGAAACGCGTCGGCGATCCGGCCGCCGGCCGTGGAGAACAGGATCGACAGGAAGGCCGCGACACCTAAGGTGCCGCCCATCTGCCGGAAGAATGTCGCCGACGCGGTGGCCACCCCCATGTCCCGGGCCGGCACCGCATTCTGCGCCGCCATGATCAGGGTCTGCAGGCAACCGCCCAATCCGAGGCCGAACAGCGCCATATAGATCTCCACCTCCAGCAGCGAGGTGTCGGCATCCAAACGCAGGTAGAGCAGCAGCAGCGCAGCGGTCATCAGCGCCGTACCCCAGACGGGGAAGATCTTGTACCGACCGGTGCGGGAGGTCAGCTGCCCGGAGCCCAATGAGGCAACCATGATCCCACCCATCAGGGGCAGCAACCGCAGGCCAGCCTCGGTGGGCGAAGTAATAACGCCTCGTCGCCGATTCTTTGCTCGGCCATCACGAACGCAGTGAGACCTGCCGCCGCGATCACGTAGCAGCCGATGGCCCGAGCCGAATCCCAACCCCAGTCCCGGCCCTGCTCGGCCACCACAAGAATGGGGATCACCCCGACCGTCAGCGCCAGCGCGCCTGGCCAGTCAATACGGTGCTCGCGAGGCGTGTGCGGGATGTTGAGCACCTTGTAGACGACGATCAGCGCGGCCGCGGCGATCGGGACGTTGAGCAGGAACACCCAGCGCCAGCCAGCGAACCCCATGATCGAGGCTGCCCCGGCGAAGGCACCCCCCGCCAGCGGACCGATCACGCTCGCGGTCCCGAACACCGCTAGGAAATAACCCTGGTAGCGGGCCCGCTCGCGAGGCGGCACGATGTCACCGATGATCGCGAACGCCAGTGACATCAGTCCGCCCGCGCCGAGCCCCTGCACAGCGCGGAACGCCGCCAGCTGGTACATCGACATGGAGAACGTGCACAACACCGATCCGACGATGAAGATCGAGATAGCGGTGAGGAAGAACGGCTTGCGCCCGTAAAGATCAGATAGCTTCCCGTACAGCGGAGTGGAAATCGTCGCGGTGATCAAGTAGGCGGTGGTCGCCCAGGCTTGCAGATTCAACCCGTGCAGATCATCGGCGATGGTACGGATTGCCGTGGACACGATCGTCTGGTCCAACGCGGCCAGCAGGACCCCCAGCATCAGGCCGAGCAGGATCGTCACAATCTGCCGGTGCGTGAAGCTTCCGGGCGCGGCACCCGGCGAGGTGCGATGCTGCGGCGCCGCCGCGGTGGCGGTCATGAACAGGGCCCTTCCTGTTTGGCCAGCCCGGTGTGCTCCGCCGAGAGTGTCACGCCGGACTCTTCGCCCTCACTTATTGGTTGCAGAATACAATTACTTGCGGCCAGCATGCCTTCTGGTGAGCTGGTCCGCAACCGAGATACCAGCGACCTCCCTGCCCGAGCTTCCCTCTCGGGATTTTCGGGGACGTGATCTACGCACTGACTGTCGTAGTTCTAGACATGTCCGAACGCGTAGCCCGGTCGGCGCATAGACGCCTCGCACCCCGAGGGAACCATGTGTGATGGGCGTCACAACGATGACTCGGTGCAGGAGAGTAGACGGCGCGACCTTCGTGCGTCTGGTAGCGGGAAGGTGAACCACGAGCCGCGGAAAACTTGCCGCTGTGGTGGTAGTCGCCATCCTCGGGTCTCGGCAGCTACTCGTGCGGGCAGCACAGCGCGGCGCCGGCGCACCATGAAGTGTCCCGTCCACCGCAGACCGTGGCGGCGTGGTCGACAGGAGCACAGCTCTTCGACGGGTTGGGAGACTTCCACCGCACGGTCACCACGTCGTCGCCGGACGCGCAACGGTACTTCGACCAGGGCATGCGTTACCTCTGGGCCTTCAACCACGACGAGTCCACACGTTCCTTCGCCAAGGCTGCGCAACTCGATCCCGTGCCCTTCATGGCGCAGCCACGCGTCATGGCAGCGTGGGAAGCGGTACAACTGGCGCAGAAGGCCGAGCAGCGCACCACCCCGGTGGAGCGGGCACTGGTCGACGCAGTGTCCAAGCGCTACAACGGTGCTCAGCCGCTCGACCCGACCAACGAGGGGCTGGTGCTCAACGCCTATGCGGAGACGATGAAAAACGTTGCGCAGCAATTCCCTGGCGACCTCGATGTGCAGACAATGTATGCCGAGGCGATGATGAACTTGAAGCCGTAGAAACTATAGACATCAGATGGCAGTCCGGCTCCGGGCACGGAGGAAATTCATTGCGACGCTGGAATCCGTCATGAAGCAGAATCCGAATCATCCGGGTGCCAACCACTATTACATCCACGTGATGGAAGCTTCGCCGCATCCCGAAAAAGCGCTCGTCTGCGCGGAACGGTTGAAAGGGATGATGCCGGCCGCCGGACATCTGCAGCACATGCCCGCTCACATCATGCAGCGCGTCGGCCGGTACGAAGACGCTGCCGAGGCCAACCGTGAGGGCGCGGCGGCGGACACAGCGTACTACGCCCGGGCCAAGCCGCTGGACTACTACACCATGTACACTGGCCACAACTATCAGTACCTGGCTCTCGACAGCGATGGAGGGCCGCAAAGCCGAGACGCTGGAAGCCGTGCGCAAAGCACGCGAGACCATCCCGGACGAGATGCTGGCTGAGCCTGCGCCCAATCCTAAGCTGCATGGTTTAACCGGCGGTTACCTGTTCGGCAGAGCCGTGGCGCTGACCGCCAAAGGCCGCCTGGACGATGCAAAGGCTACGGTCGCCCAGCTTGAGGAACTGTCAACGAACACGCCGGCCGACTATGGCGCCGGAAACAATACTGCCCGCGATATGTTCGCGATCGGCGTGCTCGTCGCCAAGGCGCGCATCGCCGATGCCGAGGGAAAGCCTGACGAGGCACTGTCCTTCTTGCGCGACGCCGTCACCAAGGAGGATCAGACGGCGTACGACGAACCGTCCGACTGGTTCTTCCCGGTCCGACATATTCTCGGCGCCGATCTGCTCAAAACCGGAAAGATCAGCGAGGCGGAGGCCGTTTACCGTGAGGATCTTGTGCTCCATCCGCACAACGGTCGGGCACTGTACGGGCTGGCCCAGACGCTGAAGGAACAGGACAAGAACTCCGAAGCGGAGAACGTGAAGAAACAATTCCAGCAGGCTTGGAGCAAAGCCGATATAACGCTGACGGCATCAGCCTTCTGAGACTAGGCAGTACCCTAACTGGTGGGTTTGCAGCGGGTCCCCTCAGTCGGCAGCTTGAGGTCGGCGAGGTAGCTGATCCCAGCATCGTCGACACAGGTGTTGCCTTGCAGGAAGGCGGTGTGCTGGGTGCCCTCGTAGGTCAGCAACCGTGCATTGAGGTCGCGGGCGAGGTTCACGCCGGCCTGGTAAGGGGTGGCCGGATCC
>DASUII010000023.1:0-3073 GCA_036279835.1 Pseudonocardiaceae bacterium | reverse complement strand
CGGTCCAGCAGGTCGGCCGCGAACCGGCGCGGCTCGTGCCCGCCCTCGATGACCCGGTTCACCACGCGGAACACCGCCGCGCCGTCGGCGGCGGCGAACGCGTCCGCGATCTCGTCGAGCAGGCTGGCGTCGGTGAAGCCGAGCAGCGCCACCGCGCGCTCGTAGCTGAGGCCCGACTCGTCGCTGCCCGCCAGCAGCTGGTCCAGCACGGACAGCGAGTCCCGGGCCGAGCCGGCGCCGGCCCGGACCACCAGCGGCAGCACCGCCTCCTCCGCCGCCACGCCCTCCTGGCGCAGGATGTCCTGCATCAGGTCGCGCAGTACGGACGGCGGCACCAGGCGGAACGGGTAGTGGTGCGTGCGTGACCGGATGGTCGGGATGACCTTCTCCGGCTCGGTGGTGGCGAAGATAAACTTCAGGTGCGGAGGGGGCTCCTCGACCAGCTTCAGCAGCGCGTTGAAGCCCTGCTGGGTGACCATGTGCGCCTCGTCGATGATGTAGATCTTGAAGCGCCCGGACACCGGCGTGTAGAAGGCCCGCTCGCGCAGCTCCCTGGCGTCGTCCACCCCGCCGTGCGAGGCGGCGTCGATCTCGATCACGTCGATGCTGCCCGGCCCGGACGGCGCGAGCGCGACGCAGGAGTCGCAGATCCCGCACGGTTCGGGGGTCGGGCCCTTGACGCAGTTCAGCGAGCGGGCGAGGATCCGCGCGCTCGACGTCTTGCCGCAGCCGCGCGGCCCGCTGAACAGGTACGCGTGGCTGATCCGCCCGGTGCGGAGCGCCTGCTGGAGCGGCCCGGTGACGTGTTCCTGCCCCTTCACCTCGGCGAACGACGCCGGACGGTACTTGCGGTACAGCGCTAGTCCGGATTGGGCCAGCCCGGATTGGGCCAGGCTGGCCGGGGCTGCCTGGGTCGCTCCCTCGCCTTCCGACGCGGCTGCTGCCATCAGCTCATCCTCACCGGTAATCGGGGACCCCCCGCACACCCGTCAGGGCCCGCGTACCCTTGCTGCCTTCCGGCCCTGGGGGGGTTGGCGGGATAACGCCATGCGGGGGGTCATCGGCCAGTGTAGTCAGCCCGCGGACCGGATGCTCCCCAACCCGGTCACCGACGGATTCGGGTAAGCTTCCCGGCGGAGGATTCGCCTAGTGGCCTAGGGCGCACGCTTGGAAAGCGTGTTGGGTGCAAGCCCTCGCGAGTTCGAATCTCGCATCCTCCGCCGCGCCTGAGCAGGCAAATCACTTGTCGTACCGGGCCGCAGCGGTTGCGGCCCGATCTCAATTCCGGTCCACGTTCGGCCGCTATGGGCGCTGACCGGCACGAACTTAGGCTTGCCCGATCACTGGGAATCCACGCTCGATGCTCAGCAGCGTTAGCCGGAGATCACTGACACGGTGTCGTCGCCGACGTTGGCGGTGTAGACGGCGCCGGTCAGCGGGTTGACCGCGACCCCGACCGGGCCGTTACCGACCGGGACGGTGGCGGTGACCATGCTGGTCCGGCCGCTGATCACGGACACCGTGCCATTTTTGACGTTGGTGACGTAGACATCGCCGGTCAGCGGGTTGACTGCGACCCCGACCGGGCCGTTACCGACCGGGACGGTGGCGATGACCATGCTGGTCCGGCCGCTGATCACCGACACGGTGCCGTCGTTGATGTTGGTGACGTAGACATCGCCGGTCAGCGGGTTCGCCGCGACCCCGTACGGGCTGGTGCCGACCGGGATGGTGGCGATGACCATGCTGGTCCGGCCGCTGATCACCGACACGGTGCCGCTGCCAAAGTTGGTGACGTAGACATCGCCGGTCAGCAGGCTGGCCGCGACCCCGTACGGGCTGGTGCCGACCGGGATGGTGGCGATGACCGTGTTGGTCCGGCCGCTGATCACCGACACGGTGCTGTCGTTGAAGTTGGTGACGTAGACATCGCCGGTCAACGGGTTGACCGTCACCGATATCGGGAGGCTGCCGACCGGGATGGTAGTGGTGACCGTGCTGGTCCGGCCGCTGATCACCGACACGGTGCTGCTGCCATAGTTGGTGACGTAGACATCGCCGGTCAGCAGGTTGACCGCTATCCCTTGCGGGCTGCCGACCGGGATGGTGGCACTGACCGTGTTGGTCTGGCCGCTGATCACCAAGACGGTGTTATCCAATTGGTTGGCGACGTAGACATCGCCAGTCATCGGGTTGGCCGCGACCGCATCCGACTCCCGGCCAACCGGGATGGTGGCGGTGACTATCGAATCCGCGGCGGCCGCAGTCTCCGCCACCCCGTCCAGGGTCATGGCGCCGCTCGCACCAGTCGCGCCGCGTCTATAGTCATGTGCCATGACCCGGCTCCTTCCGGTTGTCCCGCACGGACGGCCGGGGTCTAGAGCCGACGGTACTACCTCAATGATCCCGTGCCACGACGGTCCGTCAAGACTTTGACAGGGCACATCGCTACCTATCGGCCACCTGTATGCGGCAGCAATCCGTTGCAGACTTCGGAAGCGTGTTGGGTGCAAGCCCTCGCGAGTTCGAATCTCGCATCCTCCGCCACCATGATGCTCGGCGCAGGCATCGTTATCGGCCCGGTTCGGCGCCGATGTCATGGCCGAGCTCTTGGCGTAGCTGGTCCTCCAGACGGTCCCAGCCGTGGCCGAGGGCGGTGGTCATGGCGGCCCTCAGCTCGTGGGCAGCGTTTGCCAGTTGATCGGCTAGCTGGCGCACCTCGGCCAGCGTCCGTACGGTGACCGTTACGTCGTGCGGCGTCCGGCTGCCCCGAAGCGTGACCATCACAGTGCCGGGCCGCGTTGCCCAGGTGTCGTGGATCACCCGGTTACGGTCCCTGTTCGCCTCATGGCAGGCCCTGAGCGCTCTCCAGATGTCCTCCTTCGCCGCTTGCGTGATGGCGGTGTGATACCTGGTGATCCGCTCGCAGTCCTCAATCAGCGCGGCCGCCGTCAGCCGCCCGTCCACCACGGCCGCGTACTTGCTGCCGACCAGCGCGCTGAATGCCGTCCGCAGCACTCGTTCCAGGTAGGCCGCCTCGAGGACGATGCCGCCGAGCGCATGCTGCAATTCA
>DASUII010000022.1:0-2040 GCA_036279835.1 Pseudonocardiaceae bacterium | reverse complement strand
TAGGTGATGCCGACCAGGATGGCGATCAGCCCGGCGGCGAACAGCAGGTTGCCCCACCAGTCCATCTGGGCGTGCTTGCGCACCCCGATGTCATGCAGCATGAAGTACGCCCACACGGTGCCGAACACCCCGATCGGCGCCGAGACGAGGAAGATCAGGTGCCAGTTCACCGGGGCGAGGACGCCGCCGAGGATGAGGCCGATGAACGACCCGGCAATAGCCGCGATCGAGTTCACGCTGAGGGCGGTGCCGCGCTGGTTGGCCGGGAACGCGTCGGTGACGATGGCGGCGGCGTTCGCGAACAAGAACGCGCCGCCGATGCCCTGCACGACCCGCCAGATGATCAGCCACAACGCGCCGTCGCTGCCGTGCATCCAGGTCACGGTCAGGAAGATGGACGCGATGCTGAAGACCGCGAAGCCCAGGGTGTACATTCGCACCCGGCCGAACATGTCGCCAAGCCGGCCGAACGACACCACCAGCACCGCGGATACCACCAGGAAACCCATGAACATCCATAGCAGGTAGCTGGTGTTACCAGGGCTCAGCGGGTTCAGCCCGATACCGTGGAAGATGTCCGGCAGCGCGATCAGCACGATCGACTGGTTGATCGTCGCCATCAGCATGCCGAGCGTCGTGTTGGACAGCGCGATCCACTTATAGCGCGGTCCGAGCGCGCGGGCTGCCTGCACTGGCGCGCCTGCCGCGTCAGAATTGAGCGTCATGGGCGGACATGCTCCCCACTGAAGACCCGGTACTTGCTAATCCTCAACTAACAATGACAGACCGGGCACATCCGCACCCACTAGGCCCAGGCGGTTTTCACGCTGGCGCCTCCAGCGCGTGCCACATCGGGTTCGTCCGCTCGGCTAGGCCTGGCGATGACAACCGCAAGCCCGGCTTCCGGCCCACGACTAATGGCGGCGTTGCGGTGATCCTCCTCGGAAGGCGGCTATTTCCCGCCGGGTGCCTTGTCCTTGACCTCGTCGTAGCCGACCTTGGCGGGTACCTCGGCCGGTGAGTAGATCACGCGGATCACGCCCGTCGGAAACGCCTCCGTCGCCGTCATCTTCAGGTGGTACGGCGCGTCGCCGTCGTCGAACAGCCTGCGGCCCTTACGCGCCGCCACCGGGTGCACCAGCAGGCGCAGTTCATCGACCAGCCCCGCGGCGAGCAACTGCTGCACCACGGAGATCGAACCCGGGATGAGGATGCCCCTGATGCTGGTATCGGCCTTGAGCGAAGTAACGGCATCGAGGAGATCGCCCTTGATCAGCTCGGAGTTGCGCCAGGAGAACTCCAGCCGCTGGCGCGAGACGACCACCTTGCGCATGTCGCCGAGTTGCCTGGCGAACGGGGCGTCGTCCCCGCCTGCCGCCTCGCGGCCGGGCCACGCCCCTGCGAAGCTGTCGTAGGTCTCGCGACCGATCAGCAGCACGTCAGCTGCGTCATAGTCCTCGCCGACCGCGCGGCCCATGTTCTCGTCGTAGTACGGGAAGTGCCAGTCGGGGTCGATCTCGGCCACGCCGTCGGCCGAGATGAACAGCGTAGAGATGACCTTCGCCATAGCGGTGATCCCTTCGAGTCGGGTGGTGTCGGCAGGTAGACCGGCGCAGTACCCGAAGCTCATCGGCCGGCGCAAACCCGTCCAGGCGCAGAGTCGGAAATGCCCGGCTTGGCCTGATGCATTGGCAAAGACTGCGGCGTGGTATGTAACAACCACTCCGTGAACTGGCTCAACACTAGGCGACAGCACACGGCCTCGGCGGCATTCCGCCAGCCGAGCACGAAGCCACCTGCGATGCTCATGACCAGCCCATCCCGGGCTGGATGCGACAAGCGGAGTATGCACGAAACCCGGCCTAGACAGCACCAGGCAGACAGCCACAGCCGCTGTGCGTCGCAGAGCCGACGACGGTAAGTCCCGCATGCGCGTCGACATCGAGACCACCGGTCGGCTGCGCTGCGGCGAACTCAGGCCGTCAGGGTCGCGGTTGTCTTCTCGTAGTCGGCGGAGGGGCTGAACTCGACGATCTCGAG
>DASUII010000021.1:0-4822 GCA_036279835.1 Pseudonocardiaceae bacterium | reverse complement strand
GCTGCATGCGGCCGGGATCGGCGTGCTCATGGACTGGGTGCCCGCGCATTTCCCGCGCGATGAATGGGCACTAGCGCAATTCGATGGTGCATCGTGCTACGAACACCCCGATCCACAGCGTGCGGCGCACCCGGAATGGGGAACCCTGATCTTCGACTACGGGCGCAACGAGGTGCGCAACTTCCTGGTGGCCAATGCGCTGTACTGGCTCGAGGAGTTCCATCTCGACGGGCTCCGTGTCGACGCGGTGGCATCGATGCTCTATCTCGACTATTCCCGCAAGGCGGGCGAATGGTCGCCCAACGAGCACGGTGGACGGGAGAACCTGGACGCCGTCGCCTTCCTGCAGGAGATGAATGCCACCGTCTACAAGCGACATCCCGGGGTGGTGACGATTGCCGAGGAATCCACCGCCTGGCCCGGCGTCACCCGGCCGACGCATGTGGGTGGCCTGGGCTTCGGCTTCAAATGGAACATGGGCTGGATGCACGACACGCTGAGCTATGTCGGCCACGATCCAGTACACCGCGGCTATCACCATAATGCGATGACCTTCTCGCTGATGTACGCCTGGAGCGAGAATTTCGTGCTGCCGCTCTCGCATGATGAGGTGGTGCACGGCAAGGGCTCGCTGTGGAGCCGGATGCCCGGCGACGACTGGAACAAGGCCGCTAACCTGCGGTGCCTGCTGGCCTACATGTGGGCCCACCCCGGCAAGCAGTTGCTGTTCATGGGCGGCGAATTCGGCCAGCCCGCCGAATGGGCGGAGAACCGGTCGCTGGACTGGAACCTGCGCCACCACCCGCTGCACGGCGGTGTGCTGGCACTGGTCGGGGACCTCAACGCCGCCTACCGATCACACCGCGCGCTGTTCAGCCAGGACAGCAGCCCAGCCGGTTTCGAGTGGATCGACGCCAACGATGCCTGGGGCAACGTGTTGAGCTTCCTGCGCATGGGCGACGACGGCACGGTCCTGGCCTGCCTGGCCAATTTCGCCGGAAACCCGCACGAGAAGTACCGGGTCGGCCTACCCCGTCCAGGACGCTGGCGCGAGGTGCTCAACACAGACGGCGAAGGCTACGGCGGCTCGGGCGTGGGGAACCTCGGAGAGGTGATCGCCAGCGAGACGCCATGCCACGGACTGCCCTACTCCGCGGTGCTCCGTCTGCCACCAGCCGGAGCGCTCTGGCTTATCCCTGCCGAAGAGAACTGACTGTCGCGCGTGTGGCTCACGGGGCGGTAGGGTGATGCCTGCCGTGGGGTAGTGATCGGTGGGTCAACGACTTGGGACAGGACCACACAGCGAGATCCGGTGACCAGGGGCGCACCTTCCCGTCATCGGCTGATCTCGGTCGCAACTGGGCCCGCGCGATCGGCGCGACGTCTTCCGCGCCGATGCCGCTCGCCGAGATTCGGGACTACCTCGGGGATCTCGCCGAGCGGCTCGTTGCCGCACTATCCGGCGCTTCGGTGGACACCCAGACTGCTTCCGACGTAGGCGCACGGCTCGTCGTCGGTGGCTTCACCGGTGCGCAGAGCCTGTCTCGAACGTTCGAGGTGCTCAGGGAGGCCTTGCCCGCCGCCGCGCGCGGTGCCGGGACGCAGCCGAGCTGCGACCAGATCATCCAACTCCTCGGGGCGCTGGCTGCCGGCTACACGTGGGCGCTGCGCAACCTCGTCTGCGACCAGCAGGAAGAGGTCAAGCGGGCGCTGTCGTTGGCATGGCAGGACCTCGAGGGAGACCTGCGGGTCAGCGAAGCCCGGTTCCTAGAAGTCTTCGACTTCTCCCCGGTGGGTATCGCGATCACCGAGGACGACGGCCGAATCATTCAAGCCAACGGGTCGCTGGAGAAGATCCTCGGCTACTCCCATGGCGAACTACTCGGACGTCAGCTCAGCGATCTGCCCGTAGCCGGCTACCAGCCCATCGTGGAAGAGCACTACCGGGACCTGGCTGGGGGTCGGGAGTCGCGGTTCCGGGTCCGCCTCCCGCTGCGCCGGGCGGATGGCGACACTGCCTGGGTCTACCTCGCCGGCTCGGCGCA
This sequence comes from Pseudonocardiaceae bacterium, assembly GCA_036279835.1. Taxonomy (GTDB): domain Bacteria; phylum Actinomycetota; class Actinomycetes; order Mycobacteriales; family Pseudonocardiaceae. The sequence goes on along the minus strand of DASUII010000021.1, from coordinate 2,777 downwards.
GCTCAAAACCAAGCAGGCCGCCCAGCACGTCGTCACAATGGTCGAGGACATCACCGACCAGCACCTTCTCGAGCAGCGGTTGCACCACCAGACGCTGCATGACCTGCAGACCGGTCTGCCGAATCGGCAGTACTTCGTCACCCACCTGGAAAAGGTGCTCGCGCGGCTCGAGCCTCGGGCCGTGGTCACGCTGATGCACCTCGATCTAGACGGCTTCTCCACGATCAATGACGGCCTCGGGCATCTGGCTGGTGATCAGCTGCTGGATGTGGTAGCCAGGCGGCTGGAAGCAGTGGTCGCCGGACGGCCTGCGATGCTCGCCCGACTGGGCGCAGACGAGTACGCGATCCTCATCGAACCCGAAGATTCAGCTCTGGACGTCGGAGCCTTCGCCGAGATCATCAACACCGAGCTGGCCGAACCCTTCTACATCGATGACATCGGGGTGGCGGCCACCGCAAGCATCGGGGTCGTGCAGCGCCAAGTCGCCACAACGACGGCCGACGAGCTGATGCGGGCCGCCAGCGCCACGCTGCGCCGGATGCGTGGCGCAGGCAAGCGGCAGTGGACCCTGTTCGATGCCGACGCCGACGCCGCGGACCGCGCCGAGCTCCGGCTGGCCGCGGCGATGCCTGGCGCTTGGGAGACCGGCGAGCTGCGAGTGGCATACCAGCCGGTGGTCACCCTGGATGGCGAACGGCTGGTGGGCATCGAAGCGGCACTGAGCTGGCAGCATCCCCAGCTTGGCGCGCTGTCTCACGCACAGTGCATGCAGGCCGCGGAGCAGACCGGTGTCGGGCACGACGTGGGCCAGTGGTTACTGCGCACTGCTGCAGAGCGAGCCATCTCGTGGCAGCGCAGCAACCCGAGCATGCCGCCGATGGCGGTCAATCTCACGCCGTCGCAGGCGCAGCACCCCGACTTGATGCCGCGAATCGCAGCAGTTCTGGATGAGACCGGCCTGGCACCGGCTGAGCTGGAGCTGCGGGCGCCGGCGGCAGCGATCCGCACGGTCAGCGGTGAACTCGCCGGCGTTGGTGGCGCACGCGCTGAGGACAACATCCGGGAGTTGACCAAGCTCGGCGTGCGAGCCGGTCTTTACGACTTCGGTGGTGGTATCGGCGCGCTGCGCTGCCTGGCAGACCTCTCGGTGTGCGTGGTGCGGATCGCCCACCCGATCTCCGATCAGGTCGCCGCTGATCCGTCCCGGATCCTGTCCCAAGCGGCGCAGGCGTTGGTGCACATTGTCCGTGGCGCCGGGATCGACGTGGTCGCCTTCCCGGTTGACAGCACCGAGCAGGCCGCGTGCTGGCCCTGGATCGGCGCGAACTGGGCGGTCGGCGCGCTATGGCCCCGCGTCGAGCCGTGGCTCGACGCGGGGTCGTGAGTGCGTAACAGTGTTAGAACACTGTTACGCACTCACGAGTCAGAACAACGCCCGGGCCAGCGCCCGGCGCGCTGAGGTGACCCGGGGGTCGTCGGGGGCGAAGAGCTCGAACAGCTCCACCAGGTGCGCTCTGGCCCGGTCGCAGTCGTCTCCGGTCAACCGCCGCACGGCGCCGACCAGCCGCTCGAATGCTTGTTCCGGCGCCCCGGCGGCCACCTGCACGTCGGCTGCGGCGATCTGCGCGTCGACGTCATCGGGCGCGGCGTCGGCTCTGGCCACTGCTGAGGGATCCGCGGATTCGGCCCGCGCCAGGAAGCGAACCTGGATCAGCGCGGCCCTAGCCTGCCCGTCAGCCGGCTGCGCATCGAGTATCTGCTGGTAGGCGGCCTCGGCGGCGGCGTAGTCACCAGCCGTCACTGCTGCTTCCGCGGCGGTGAACCGGGGATCCTCGAACTCGGTTTCGGCTTGCCCAGCGGCAGCGCCCAGCAGGGCCCGCTCGGCGGCCCCGATACCGGGCAGTTTGTCACGTAGCGTGTCGAGCAGCGAAGCGATCCACTGCCGCAGTTGCGGCTCCGGCTGGACGCCGGCGAAGGCGTCGACCGGCTGACCGCCAGCGATAGCGATGACGGTGGGGATGGACTGGACGCCGAAGAGCTCGGCTATCCGCGGGTTGGCGTCGACGTCGATTTTGGCCAGCACCCACACCCCGCCGGCCGCTTCGGCGAGCCGTTCGAGCATCGGCGACAACTGCTTACAGGGACCGCACCACGTCGCCCACAGGTCGACCAACACCGGTACCTGCATGGAACGGTCGACGACATCGGTCTGGAAGGTCTGCTCGGTGACATCGAGCACCCACGTGCCGTCCGTGCCCGCCTGCGGCGCACCGCCCGGCGCACCGCCCGGTGTGCCGCCCGGTGTGCCGCCCGGGGCACCACGGTGAGCCGCCGGATCGGTCCGCGCCTTGAGCACCGACAGGTCGACGGCGCCGGATAGGGCTGGGGTCTTCCTGGTTTGCTGGGGGTTAGGCCTGCTCACGCCCCTATCCTGGCATGGATCCCATCCTGGGTATTCAGCGCCAGGCTCAGAACCGGGCCGGCTCCCGGTACTCACCCCACTGAGCCTTCAGCGCACCGCAGATCTCACCGAGCGTGGCCTCAACTCGCGCCGCGTCGAGCATCGGCTCGATGAGGTTGCCTCCTGCGCTGGCTACCGTCATCATGGCCGCCAGAGCCCGGTCGACGGTGCGCTGATCGCGCTGCGCGCGGCGCCGGGCCAGCACCTGGGTCTGTCGGCGTTCCACCTCCGGGCTGACCCGAAGGATTCCCAGCTCATCAGTGACCGACTGGGTGGCAGTGTTCACCCCGACGATCTTCTTGTCGCCCTTCTC
>DASUII010000020.1:0-5569 GCA_036279835.1 Pseudonocardiaceae bacterium | reverse complement strand
ACACGCCCCGAGGAGGACGCCGCCTGGCTCGAGAAGGGAAGCGCGGAGGCCGCCCTCAATCGCTTCTCCCTACCCGTCACACACCTCGTCGTCGACGATTCCTAGAGGCTTCGAAATTGACGGCGACGCATGAGAGCGGATGCAGCGCGCGACGGCTGAGAGCGACCCGGACCTCCGTCCCGATTCGGTCAAAGGGAGGGTCGCTCAGCAATAACTGTCATGTACGTCGCAGCCCCCAGGTATCGCCCGGCGTCGACGAACGGCACCGCCTTTTACCCAATAGGTGCGCATCGCGTCCGGCTAGCTCCATTCCCTGTTCAAGCCATCTCTCGCCCTCCGTGTTCCGGCGCGACGAGGGATTGTTAAGTCGATAGGTGAGTACAGCCGGAGTCGGTCGCAACTCCCAGCCCCGATGGCGCTGGGGGCACCCCGCTGCGGCTCAGCTACTTCGGCGTGATCACGCTCGCCAAGTAGACGAGAGGGGCGGCTGGTTCCGCCCCTCTCATGCTTTGCGCCGTGGTGTCAGTGACGTCGTGGACGGCCGCTCGCGCCTAGTCGTCGTCCTCTTCGCCAGCGCCAGTGCCGCACGGCTGCCAGCCGGGGACGAACTGGAGGCCGCCTGGGTGGACTGCCTGCCGGTCGCTTCCGTCTGAGGCGTTCAGCGTGTAGACGGTGCGGCTGGGCATGTCGAGGGTTGCGATGCGGCTGCCGTCGGGTGACCAGGCGGTGCCGTAGTCGGTGGCGTTGTGGGTGATGGGGTGCTGGTTGGAGCCGTTGGCGTTCATCACCCAGATGTCGCCCCAGCTGGGATTGACGATGTCGGAGATGCCGTGCGTGTCGGCGAGGTAGGCGATCTTGGAGCCGTCCGGGCTCCAGTCGGGCACCTGGTCTTTGGGCTGCGGGTCGAAGGTGAGTTGCGTCTGGCCGGAACCGTCGGCGTTCATCACGTAGACCTGCGAGGTCCCTGTGCGATTGCTGGTGAAGACGATCTTGCTGCCGTCGGGCGAGAAGGCGGGGTAGACGTTGTTGCCGACGGTGGTCAGCTGTTGCGGCGTGCCGCCGTCACTGGGGACGACGTAGATGTTGCGCGCGGTCGCGCCGGCGGGTTGGGCGGCGAAGACGATCTTGCTCCCGTCGGGTGAGTAGTCGGGGAAGATCGCCACTCCGGTCATGTGCGTGACCTGCTGCTTGTCGGTGCCGTTCTGCTTCATCGTCCAGACCTGGACCGGGCCGCCGCCCTGGCCCGAGCAGTAGGCGATCCGGCGTCCGTCGGCCGAGTAGGACGCGCAGGCATCGAAGCCCGGGTCGGTCGTTAGCCGGCGCAGGCCCTGCCCGTCGGGTCGAGCCGTGTAGACGTCGGTGTTGCCGTTGACGTTGATTCCGAACGCGATCCGTCCGTTCGTCGCGCCGGGGTAGGTCGCATGAGCCGAACCGCTCAGGGCAGCCATTGCGACAAGTGCACATGCGGCCGCGACCGCAGTGACGCTGAGAGCCCTCTTCATGTCATCCCTCCTTCTGTTGTCGATGCGGGGCATGGTTCGCTGGGCGACGGCCGCTGATTCGCCAGGCGACCTTCACGTGCGGCTGATCGGTGGCGACGGTGAAACGGCCGTTCTCGAGCTCGGCGGTTATCCGCGCGCTACTCGGTGGCTCGAGGTCGCGCAGCTCGTACTCGAGCGGCGGCTCGAGCGGGCCGGCCTCGGCCGGCAGCATGACCGTCGCGTAGCCGCGAGCATCCGTCCACACCTCGCCGTGGTAGGAGGCGGGCTCCGGGGCCGCGGGTTTGTGCGAGCGAGCCATGACGCGACTCTCGCCGGCGGCGGTAAAACGGCGACCACACTCGGATAACTAGAGCCGGCTCAGGATTGCTCAGGATGCTTTCTTTTTGGCCTCAAAAGCGGTAAAAACCTACTGATGGAGTACCGGATCCTCGGGCCGCTGGAGGTGGCCGACGAGGGCGAGCCGGTCCCGCTGGGCAGGCCGAAGGAGCGGCTCGTCCTTGCGGTTCTGCTTCTGCACGCGAATGAGTTCGTCTCCCGCGAGCGACTGATCGACGAGCTCTGGGGGGCGGCGCCCCCGCCGACGGCAAAGAAGGCCGTCAATGTCTACGTCTCCCAGCTGCGCAAGGCGCTGGCTCAGAACGGTCACGATCCGATCGAGACCGCGGACGGCGGCTACCGCCTCCGGGTCGACCTCGATGAGCTGGACGCCGGGCGCCTCCGGCAGCTGCTCGCCACCGCCCGCGAGCAGGCATCCGCTGGAGAGCCGGAAGCGGCTGCCCAGGTCCTGCGTGAGGTCGTAGCGCTCTGGCGCGGACCCACCCTCTCGGGTCTCCTGCTCGAATCGCACGGCCGTGAAGAGGTCGCCCAGCTCGACGAGCTCCGGCTGACGGCGCTGATGGACCGAATCGACTGCGACCTCGCCCTCGGTCGCCATGAAGAGGTGCTGGGCGAGCTGCACGTGCTCGTCGGAGAACATCCTCTGCGGGAACGCCTGCGCGCCCAGCAGATGCTCGCTCTCTATCGCGCCGACCGCCAGTCAGACGCCCTCGACGCCTACCAGCAAGCGCGACACGACCTAACCGAGGAGCTCGGAATCGACCCCAGCGAGTCCCTGCAACGGCTCCAGCAAGCAATCCTGCGACATGACCCCGCGCTCGAGGCACCCGCCGGGACTGCCTCCGCCAACGGAGGAGCCCTTGCAGCGGCAGCAGCGCACAATGCCGCCCTTGCGGGGGTATCCCCTCGTTCTCGTCGACGGCGGCCGACGTTCCGTCGGCGGTACGTGGTCGCGGCCGGACTCGCCGCGGTCGCGGCGGCTGCCGCGTCCGTCACGGTTCTGTCCACCCGCGGCAGCGGGCCTAAGCCCCCTAGCAGTCCCGTCTCCTACGTCGGATCGAACAACTTGGCCAGCATCGATCCGACCACCGGCAAGTTCGTCGTGGATCCGGGGGGAGGAGTCAAGCCGGGGCCGATGGCGCTCGTGGGGAACAGGCTCTGGATCGTCACGCGGGGTAGCGGGACGATCACCCAAGAGAGAACACCTCCCTTTCCGGTGGGGGCCGCCCCCTACGACATCGCGGCCGACGCGGACGGCAACGCCTGGGTCTCGCAGAGGAAGCCGTTCGTCACCTGGATTTCACGCAGGGTGAAATGGAACGGCGACCCCTACGCAACGCCGGCGGCGACCACCCAGGACATCCCCGTACCCTTGGCAAGGACCGGCGCGGAGGCGGTCGGCGGCGGCTATCTGTGGGTGATCCCGGGCCCCATCACTGCCGGCAGCCGGGTCGCGCTGATCGACGTGCGCCACAGGCGTTTCCACTCCACCGTCCCGCTCGGCCGGCAGACGACCGCGATCGCCTACGGCTACGGCTACGCCTGGATCGGCACGTACGATCCCCGACACTCGACCGCCTGGCTATCGAGAGTCAGGCCCGGCTCGGATCAACCCGAGTCCCTGGGGCTCGAGACTGGGGACGGGGCAGGGCCGCTCGCCGTCGCCGTCGGAGAAGGCAGCGTCTGGGTTGTCACCTCTCGCGGCAATCTCTTGCGGATCGACCCCAAAGGGTTGCAGATCACTCACCGCATCCCGATGTCCGCGGAACAGCCCACCCTGCTCGCAGTCGGCGCCGGCTCCGTGTGGACTGCCAACCACGAGAACTACGACGTCTCCAAAGTCGACCCGGAGAAGAACAAGGTCGTGCGCACGATCCCGCTCGGCAGTTACAGCGCGATTCCGTGCGGAATCGCCGCGATTCACGGCACCGTCTACGTCACCTTCGGCGAAACCACCTGTAGTTGATTGGAGGTCCGATGATCCGAAAGACAATCGTTGCAATCGCACTCGCGGTCTCGCTTGCCGTTCTCGCGGCAACCCTCTCGCCCCGCCCGGGCGGGGCGGCGCACCGGAGGTACACGATGGTGAACGTCGCGTACTTCCCGTCGACCGGGATAGGCGGCCGGGCTGCAGCCAAGCGGCTTGGCATGCGCTACATCCTGACCTCTGACAACCTCGGCGGCGAGCGGGGTGCGATCCGGTATTACAAGTCGCTGATCGCCCGCCACGTGGACGCCATCGCGACCGGTGGCTACGTCCCCGCGCTAAAGCCGATCTTCAGGAAGGTTCGGAAGGCAGGGATCCTGCTGATCTCGTCCGGCGATGACATCGCCGGCGGGCGCGACCTCTGGGTCAACTATTCCGATACGGCCGCCTTCCCCCGCGCCATCGCCGACGCGCTCGCCTCCCAGATCCACGACAAAGGCGAGTTCGCCATCCTTGACGAGCGAGGTGAGTTCCCCATCGCCCACGCGTGGGTGAAGGAGGCCTCGGCGTACATCGCCAAGGCCTACCCGAACATGAAGTCGGACGGACTTCAAACGGAGACCGGCGCGGGCGACCAAACCGAGGTCGACTCGATCAAGAGCTTCATGTCGGCCCATCCCAACCTCAAAGGTCTCATCGGCATCACTCCAACAGAGACCTACATGGCGGCGGAAGCGATCACCCAGGCAGGAAGGATCGGCCAGGTCTTCTCCGCCGGCAACGGTGGCAGTGACTTCAAAGGCACCCCGCTGGTCGGGTGGGTCCGCAGCGGTGCCATGGAGGACGTCGTCGTCGGCGACCCGATAAAGCTCGGCTACCTCACCGTCTGGGCGGCGCACTACCTGCTCACCGGCCATCACTTCAGACCCGGTGCATACCGCGTCGGCGGCCCGATCGGCCTCGTCTGGTACTACGCCAAGCACCGGGAGCTGCGGCTCGGACAGCCGATCACCATCACCAAGAAGAACGTCGACCGGTACGCGAACAGGTTCTAGCCGCCGCAAACTGACCGCTGCTCTTCATGGGCACTAGCCGGCGTTGCCGGCGAACGCGGCGGCCGAGAGCCCCAGGGCAGGGGTGAAACCGCCCCGCGCGAAGCGGTTGCTCGTCGGAGTCCCACCCTGGGAGTTCGGATTCGGTGGGTTCGCTAAAGTCGGTCTCGGACCGAGTCGGGGGGTGGCGCATGTGGCGCCTGTACATAGCTGCGGCAATTTGTGCGGCATCGATGGCTCCTTCCGCTACCGCCTCGCAGCTCGTCGACCGCAACGCGTCCGGGGTCAGGCTCGCCGTCAACGGCAGGGGTGAAGCGCTTATCACCTACACGGCTCATGCGAGGCTGAAACACGTTCTCGCCTGGGGAGCGATCAACGCGCGGGCACCGAGACAGGCGCAGCCGCAGGTCGCGTTTCGGCTCGACTACGCGGGTGGGTTCGGGAAGTATCACCGGGCCTATTGGAGGAGCTTCGGCCACCAGTGCGGCGCTTACCGAGGGCAGCCGCTCCCCTGGCTCGTCGCTGCCTGCACGGCGCCGGACGGATCGAACTGGGCGCTGCAGGCATGGCAGCGGTCACTACCGAACTACGGGGTCTTCGCGACCGGGGCGCGTTCTGCCTGGGATATTCGCCTCTCGCATTGGACCGGGCCGCTGGCCGCGCTGACGGTCAAGACCGATTGGACCTACCGTCGTTTCGATCATCTCTATGGCTCGTTGGTCTACCAAGGCAAGCCGGTCTACGGCTTTCAC
>DASUII010000019.1:0-5285 GCA_036279835.1 Pseudonocardiaceae bacterium | reverse complement strand
GTCCGTAAGGACCTCAGAAGGGACGTTCGGACACAAATATCGTTGTATGAGGTAGCTGGGAGTTCCCTGGGAGTAACTGAAAGTTCCCTGGGCACATCCGATCACTGCCATGCCGGGCGGAATCTCACGGTCATTGACGCCACGGTGAACGCGCTGGCCCGCAGGTTGTACCTGACCGTCGCCCCCGGTGCCACAGCCTGTCGTTCGGGGTGAGCACCGGGTTGGTCGGTGCGGCCCTGTGTAGGACGGCCCGCTGCATTGTTCCGAGGACGATGGTCCGGAGGGTTCACCGGGTGTTCTCCGCGTACCCGCGCTGCTGGAGGTGGTGAAGGCGCGTCGAGCTGGGCGACGTCGCACTCGCAAATCCGTAGCTGGCCCAGCGCCGGCAGCACGACGTTGTCCATCCAGTGCCGGTAGGTGTCGTAGGTGGAATCCTCGCGCCGATCAGCGATCTTGACAAGGTAGATCTCGGCGGCGTCGGCAAAACGCGAGCCGGCCGACAACATCATGGTGCGCTCACCGGCCCGGTTGCGCAGTTCGTCGTGGAGGTTGTTCGTCGCGGCGGTCTTGGAGGATCCCCAGCGCTCAACGCGGACGGTCTGACCGTTGGGCTGGCGAAAGCGACAGGCGCGACCCACTGCTGACGCTCACGGGTGACTCTTGGTCACCGACTTACACCGCGTGGACCCCACCGTAGACCTGACAGCGAGGCCGCCAGTCACGTGATCTGATTGCCGCATGTTCGAGCCTCCGAGAGCAGCGAGCCTGCGATGTCAATCTTACGTTTCGATGTTGACCTCTAGCTTCCAGCGCCCCATGGGTTGAGGGGTGGTCTTTCAGTTGGATACTCCAACCTGCGACCGAGATCGGTTGGAGTCGAGGCGGCATCCGCTTCTGCCGATGAGCGGTCGGTGGTGTCTCGGCGACAATCGCCTTGCGGTTGCCCGAGTACCTCGGTGAAAGTTTTTCCGTGATCGTGGTGCGTGTGTTAACGGTTGACGACTGGTCCGAGTGGCGGGTGTTGAGGTTGGCGGCGCTGAGGGATGCGCCGCAAGCGTTTGGCTCGAAGCTCGCCGACTGGCAGGGCGAAGGACACTCCGAACGCCGTTGGCGTGGGCGCCTCGATGGTGTATTGCTCAACCTTCTCGCCGATCTTGACGGAAGCCCGGCCGGCATGGTGAGCGGGATGCTGCCCGATCATGATGGGAGCGGTGGTGCGGTGGGCCAGTCGAGGATTCGGCCAAGGACCGCCTTGCCGAGCGGAAAATGATACGGGAGGCCGATCGGGTCGGGGCGCGCGTCATGACGTGGCGTGGCCCGCCAGATTGCTCGCTGCTGCGGCAACGGTTGCTCTCCGTGTTTACGCGGGGTTGCGTTCATGCTGATTAGTGAATCGTTGGAAGATCTGCAACACCGCCATGAGTCGCTGCGATAGAGATGGGTAGAGCCCCGTGAGGTTGTCGGACCCCCGACCCGGCAGCTTCACGGGGCTTTGTCATTCGTGGCTACTATCGGGCGGTCCCCAGCCCCTGAACTACACCATGCCAGCTAACCGACCGCAGACAACGCACTCTTCTGCCGTGAGTCGCGCGGGTAGCGGCACAGGCCGTGCTCGAGTGGCTGGTGGAGGCGCGCGGTGGGGGCTGCCCCCAACATGCTGTCCAACCGATTGTGCCCGCCGCGGCCGCCGGGGTCGGTGGACAGATCAGCGCAGCCCAGTGTCCGCGCGCTGGGTGTCTGGATAGGGTTCCCTACGGGACAGCCAGATCAACCTGGGTGGGCGCTGCCGGGCGTGGCGGCGACGTCGGTCATTTCCAGCGGAAGTGCACAAAGATCCGGCCGAAGTTATTCGAGTCCTTCTCCACCCGGTGGTACTGAGACTTGATCTCTTTCTGCTCCAGGAAGCGCAGCACATGCTTCTTGAGCGCGCCGGAGCCTTTCCCGGGAATGATCTCGACCAGCGGTGCCTTCGTGGCAACGGCCTCGTTGATGATCGCCCGCAGTGCGCGATCGATGTCACCGCCTCGGTTGTAGATGTCGTGCAGGTCGAGCTTGAGCCTCATACCTGCCATGGTTCTCCCCAGCGCATGATCGCAACAGGGCGACAGATCGTGAGTGTCCGGTTGTGGAGTCTTCCGAACAGACTGATCAACTTGAGCCAGGGAGTCCTGAGTACGAACGCCTCTTTTACGAACGCCTCTTTTACGAACGCCTCGCTCCGGATCCGACACTCTCCCAGAAGAAATTCTCACGAGACCTCGGCCGCACGCTTCATGGGCCGCTGACATGGCCCTGTCATACCGAGGGCTATCAGCCAGTGTGAAGGCCCACGACACCCGCCAGTGCCCTCCGAAACGCCATCTGTCGGCCAGGGCGAGCTGACTCCCAGCAGTTCCTTCACCAGCTAGGCGTGGTGTGGATGCGCGACCTGGTCTTGGGGCCAAAGTCGGGCCGAGCGCTCGCGCCCTGTGGAGAGGGTTCGGCGCAGCTTCCGAGTGCCAGGATCGTCACCGGCCCGACAACGCCTGGCGCCGTCGGCATCATGCCCGAGTGGTGAGACCGCTCAGACCAACTCGCCGCGCTTCCTGCTCAGGTAGGCGCGCTCGGCGGAGTTCTGGGTCGCGGCGATGGCGGCGTCGTACGAGTCCTTCGCCTCGGCGGTCCGGCCGAGCCTGCGGAGCATCTCGGCGCGGGCGACGTGCCATGCGTGGTAGCCCGTGAGCGGCAGCCCGTCGACCAGAGTGAGGGCGACCTTCGGGCCGTCCAGCTCCGCGACCGCGACCGCGCGGTTGAGTGCGACGATCGGCGACGGGTCGAGCCGGGTCAGCTGGTCGTACAGTGCGACCACCTGCGACCAGTCCGTGTCCGAAGCGGTGGGGGCGTCGGTGTGGACGGCGTTGATCGCGGCGAGTATCTGATAACGGCCGGGTCGGTTGATCGCGAGGCACTCGCGGACCAGGTCGTGCGCCTCGGCGATCAGCCCGCGGTCCCAGCCGGCGCGATCCTGCTCGCCGAGCGGGACCAGCTGCCCATTCCGCACACGGGCCTCACGCCGGGCCTCGGTGAGCAGCAGCAGCCCGAGCAGACCGGCCACCTCCGGCTCCTCGGGGAGCAGCTGGCGGAGGACCCGTGTCAGCCGGATGGCCTCGCCCGTGAGCTCGGCGCGCACCGGGTCGCCGTCGCCGGTGGCGAGGTAGCCCTCGTTGAAGACGAGGAAAAGTACCGCCAGCACGCCGCCGAGCCGCTCGGGCAGGTCGGCGACCTCGGGCACCCGGTAGGGCACCTTCGCCGTCGCGATCTTCTTCTTCGTCCGGGTGATCCGCTGGGCCATCGTGGTCTCGGGCACGAGGAATGCCTGCGCGATCTCAGCCACAGTCAGCCCACCGAGGAGGCGGAGCGTCAGCGCGATCCGCGCTTCCGGTGCGAGCGCCGGGTGGCAGCAGGTGAACAGCAGCCGCAATCGGTCGTCCTCGACCGGTCCGGTGGGCTCGTGGGGCGTGTCGTCGTGGTCCATGAAGGCCGCCTGGTGCTTCACGTCGCGCTGCTTCTCGCGGCGGATCCGGTCGATCGCGCGGTTGCCCGCGGTGGTGGTGAGCCAGCCGCCGGGGTTAGGAGGTACACCGGACTCCGGCCACTTTTCCAACGCGGCCACGAGCGCCTCACTCGCCGCCTCCTCTGCGATGTCGATCTCACCGAAGCGGCGGACGAGCGAGGCGATCAGGCGGCCGTACTCCTCGCGGAAGACCCGCTCGACGGCCGCCGTTCCGCCCTCCATCGATCAGTCGTCGTTCGGGCCGGCTCAGGCGAGGCCGTCGAACGGACGGACCTCGACCTTGCCCCTGCACGCCTTGGACCCCTCGGCCGCGAGCTTGAGCGCCACGTCGAGGTCGGGCGCGTCGATGACCCAGAAACCCCCGATGACCTCCTTGGTCTCGAGGTAGGGGCCGTCGGTCATCACCGGCGTCTCACCCTGGCCGTCGACAACGGTCGCGGTCGATGCCGACTGAAGCCCACCGGCGAAGACCCAGTAGCCATCGGCGCGAAGCTTGTCATTGAAGGCGCCGGTCGCGGCGAACGCCTGCTCCATCTCCTCCTTGGAGCCGTAGTTGCCGAACTCGTCCATCTCGGCGGGGCCGTGCACGGTCAACAAATAGTGCGTCATCCCAGTTTCTCCTCAGATCCGGGCGGTCCCGATGACCGCCTTCTACCCCCACCACGAACGGCATCCCGCCGATACGACAACCTGCCACAGAAAGCCTTGCGATCGGGTTCCTCAGAGGCCAACTGCCCGTTCGAGCGCCAGCCTCACCGCCGGGACTCGCGCCCGACCCGTGGCGGTGCTGCGTCACCGGGCATCGACCCGAAGAATCTTTCTTCTCGCGACCTGTCGGATCCGTACCCGCCCGTTCGTGGAGGGGGTATGAGCGGGTCGCACCGGGCGCTCCGCCGAGGAAACGGAGCTCGACATGTCCACCACCACGAAGATCCCCACCCGTGCAACCCCCCGCGCGCCGACCCCGGCAGCCGAGCGGCAGCCGGTCTGGAAGAAGGGAATCGCCTCAGCCATCGTCGCGTCGGTCGCCACGACCGTCCTCGCGGCGATCGCGTCGGCCGCTGGCGTCTCGTTCGCTGACAGCACAGGCGCGAGCATCCCGCTCGCCGGGTTCGCGCAGCTGACGCTGGTCTTCTCGCTGGTTGGCGTCGGCATCGCCGCCGTCATGGCGCGCAAAGCGCGTCGGCCGCGGGCCACGTTCGTGCGGACGGCGGTCGCCCTGACCGCGCTGTCCTTCGTCCCGGATCTCACGTTCGGGTTCGACGCCGGCTCCGCTGCCACCCTGATCACGCTGCACACCGTCGCCGCGGCGATCGTAGTTCCGACCCTGGCGAGGCGGCTCGCGCGCGCACGCTGACCAGGCTCGAACCGTGCCACTGTCCTGTCGCCAGGTCGACGCCATAAGTCGAACCCCACTCAGGCGCTGTACGTCACTGCTATTCATCAGATCGCTGGTGGCGGTGATCGCCGCGCGGGTGGACAGGGAACGCACTTCGGCGTGATGGCGATCGTCTAAAGGCCGGTCGAGGGCCAGGAACTCGTAGTACTGGTACTCGCTCATCGCCCATCCTGCTGATCGGCACGGGCATAAGGCTCCGCCCGGAAACCCGAGTCGTCCCCCCTGTGGATGAACAGGTGTCCCTTGAGCGTGACGTCATCAACCGCGGTGGCCCAGCCGCGCCCGCTGATCTGGTCACCGTCGTCCTCGCCGTCCCAGCTGAACTCGACGCCG
>DASUII010000018.1:0-12787 GCA_036279835.1 Pseudonocardiaceae bacterium | reverse complement strand
CTGTTCGCCGTTGCCCGACCCGCCGATCACTACGCCGAGGCTGCCCGAGTCCGCTACCACCCGGCGAGCAGTCGCGATGCAGAACGGTGGGTAGTCATCCTCGGCATCGAAGACGTCGGGGCCGACGTCCACCACATCGTGACCGAGACTGGTGAGGTGCTCCACCAGAAAGGTCTTGAGCTCGAAGCCAGCGTGATCGGAACCGAGATAGACGCGCACAGCGTGCAACATTGCCACATCGCGGATCACCGGGTGCGGCGGCACCGTGGCAGCGTTGAGGAGGGTCCGTGACGGCGCGGTGGGTTGAATTAGCGGACGGGGTGCTGGTGCGCCGGTACGCCGAGTTAGATCTCTCCGTGGGGCTGGTAATCGGGGACTCCAGTGCTCTGGTCGTAGACACCCGCAGTGATCCCGGTCAGGGCGCTGAGCTGCGCACCGCGATTCGCGAGGTCACCTCGCGGCCGTGCAGCGTGGTGCTTACCCACGCCCATTTCGACCACTGCCTGGGCACCGCGGCCTTTATGCCGACCACGGTGTGGGCACATCCGAGGTGCCGAGATGACCTGGCCAGAGGCGGTGTGGTGCAGCACGCCGAGGCGCTGGCCTGGTCCCGCGCCCACGGGATGCCTCGCGACGCAGTGCCGGTCCGTCCGGTCGTGCCCGACCACCTTGTCACCAACAACGTCGATGTCGATCTCGGCGGTCGACGGGTACGACTCTTCCATCCCGGGCCAGGACACACCGACCACGACATCGCGGTGTGGTCGCCTGACACCGGTGTGCTGTTCGCCGGAGATCTCGTCGAGCAGGGTGCCGATCCCGACTTCACCGACGCCTTCCCGCTCGATTGGCCGACCGCGGTGACCGAACTCCTCGGGATGACGCCGCGCACGGTAGTCCCTGGGCACGGCGACCCGGTAACCGCCGAGTTCGTCGCCGCCCAACGCGACGACCTCACCGCCCTAGCCGACCTATGCCGAGCCGTCCTAGCCGCCGAACTGGACCGCGACGCCGCAGTGTCGCTCTCCCCCTTTGCCCCCCCGACTGCCTTCGCCGCCCTAGCCAGGCTCCGCCGACCCGAAATGGAGTAGGGCCGAAGGCTCACTCAGGTAACGGCGACGTTATAGGATTCATGATCGTTTGACTCGGGGGCGAGCACGAAGTCGAATCGGCAAGTGTATCCGTGGTTATCGGTGTCAGTTGCCTTCCGGAGTTCCGTCACCAGCGAGGGTTTGGCGGCGCCGACCACATCGTGGTCCAGCCAGGGATCTCCGGCGAAGTAGACCTGGGTGGTAAGTTCGCGGTGGTTCGGGGCGTGGACTTTGAAGTGGATATGGGCGGGGCGATGCGGCTCTTGTCCCAGGAGGTCGAGGACCCGGCTGGTGTGCGGATGCTGGGGAATGTCGTAGGGCGCGGGGACAACGGTGGTAAAGGCGAAATTCCCGTCCGCGTCGCACCGAATGCGGCCGCGAAGGTTCCACTCCGGTAGGTCGGGAGCAAACCGCGAGTACAACCCGGCGCTGTTGGCCTGCCAGATGTCGATCACAGTGGACGGGAGCGCGGCGCCCGCGGTGGAGCGGACAGCGCCGGCGAACAGCAGGCGGTCGCCGGGCTCCTCCGGGCGCATAGGAAGGACCGGTGTTCCACCATCGGCGTACAGCAGCGGGGCGTCGGCGGCGTAAAACGGTCCTTCCACATTGGTATCTGTGCCCTCCGAGCCGAGTTGCGCCACCCCATCGACAACCGCCTCGAACAGGACATCGGACAGCAACGGAAGCTCGCCTCCCTCAACTGTTTCAGCAAGGAAGCGAACCGCCGAGCGATATTCCGCGGGCGTCACACGATGGCGCCGGATGACCTCCCGCAAGCCCGTGATGATCTCCTCAACGACCGCTGCTGTCCTGGTGTCGTCCATGGCCCTGCTCCTTCGCTCCTGCGCCAGCTCTGTGAACGGCCGCGCGATTCACTCCGTAACGGGTGTGACGTGCTGCTGAGCCCCGTGATGATCGTCACCGAGAGGGCTCGCCCCTGGACGTACCCATTGGGCGCCAACCTTGCAAGCACTGACAGTAAGATGAAACTGCTTCTGCAGCTAGCTTGCCAACCCATTTGCCTCAGCGCGGCGGATCAGTTAGGGGGTAACAGGACTCAATTGGTCACTGATCGTGCACCGGCCGTGTTACCCATCGTCTGAAGTCAGGGTGTCCCGCAGCCCAGTCAGGCAAGCAGCGACTAGGTCAGGAGAAGTCCGGCTTCTCGTGCCGGGTTCGCTTGAGCTCGAAGAAGTGTGGGTAGCTGGCCAGCAGCAGGGTGCCGTCGAAGACCTTGCCGGCCTCCTCCCCGCGCGGGATCTTCGACAGCACCGGTCCGAAGAAGGCCACCCCGTCCACGTGAATCGTCGGGGTCCCGACGTCTAGCCCGACCAGAGCCATGCCGGCCTCGTGGCTAGCCCGTAATTCCTCGTCGTAATCGGTGCTGTGCGCAGCCGCTGCCAACTCTGCGGGCAGGCCTACCTCGTCCAGCGCGGCCGCTATCACCGCGTCGAGGTCCTTGTTGCCCTCGTTATGGATTCGCGTGCCCATGGCGGTGTAGAGCGGCTCAAGCACCTTGTCCCCGTGATCGCGAGCAGCGGCGATGCACACCCGGACCGGCCCCCAGGCCTTGTCCATCGATTTCCGGTAATCCTCCTTGACCTGTCGGTCTTCGTTGAGCACCGACAGGCTCATCACCCGGAAGTGCACGTCGATGTCCCGCACCGTAGCCACCTCAAGGATCCATCGCGAGGTGATCCACGCCCACGGGCACCGCGGGTCGAAGTAGACATCAACGCGCGCCGGCCGGCGCTCGGTGTGAACCTCGCTGTTGTGGCCCGCCGTCATTGTCATCACACTCTCCGTTCCTCGATGCGTCGTACAACCCGTCCGGGTGGTCACGTCTTCCCCGGGCCTTACTCACCTGCGGGCCGACCGCCACCCGTGATTGGATCCCAAGGACTCCCACCGACATCCGAGGTGATCCGTGTCCGTTCCCAACCTGACCCAGGAGCAGGCCGTCGAGCGCGCCGCGCTGCTCGACGTCGACTCCTACACCGTCGACCTCGACCTCACCGACGGCGCCGGCAAACCGGGCGAAGGCACGTTCCGGAGTACCACCACAGTCCGCTTCTCATGCCACCGTCCGGGCGCGTCCAGCTGGATAGACCTGGTGGCCGCCGAGATCCGCGCTGCAACGCTCAACGGAACCGCACTCGACGTCACCAGCTACGACGAGGCGAACGGGATCGCACTGCCTGCCTTGGCCGCTGAAAACGAGGTGGTCATCGAGGCCGACGGCCGCTACATGAACACCGGCGAGGGACTGCACCGCTTCGCCGATCCCGTCGACGGCGGCGTGTATCTCTACACCCAGTTCGAGACCGCGGACGCGAAACGGATGTACGCCTGTTTCGACCAGCCTGACCTCAAGGCGGTGCATCGGATCCGGGTGGTAGCACCGACCGACTGGGTGGTGGTTTCCAACGCGCTGTGCCAGCACATCGAGGACGCCGCGGCCGGGGCGGTACGCCATGTCTTCGCCGACAGCGCCCGGATCAGCCCCTACATCGTGGCGTTGGTGGCCGGACCCTACGAGCGGTGGACCGACGAGTACATCGACGACGAGGCAACGATCCCGCTGGGCATCTACTGCCGCGCCTCACTGGCCGAGCACATGGACGCCGAGCGCCTGTTCACCGAGACCAAGCAGGGTTTCGGCTTCTACCACCGCGCGTTCGGGGTGCGGTATCCGTTCGAGAAGTACGACCAGTGCTTCGTTCCCGAGTTCAACGCCGGAGCGATGGAGAACGCCAGCTGCGTGACCTTGTTGGAAGACTACGTCTTCCGCAGCCGGGTCACCCGCTTCCTCTTCGAGCGGCGTTGCGAGACGGTGCTGCACGAAATGGCGCACATGTGGTTCGGCGACCTGGTGACCATGCGGTGGTGGGACGACCTGTGGCTAAATGAGTCCTTCGCGACCTGGGCCTCGGTCCTGTGCCAGTCGCAGGCCACCGAGTACACCGGTGCGTGGACCACCTTCGCCACTGTGGAGAAGGCCTGGGCCTACCGGCAGGACCAGCTGCCCTCCACCCACCCGATCGCCTGCGACATCCCCGACGTCCAAGCCGTCGAGGTCAACTTCGACGGCATCACCTACGCCAAGGGCGCCAGCGTGCTGCGCCAGCTGGTCGCCTACGTCGGTCTGGAGGAGTTCCTCGCCGGTTTGCGGCTCTACTTCACCCGGCACGCCTGGGGCAACGCCACCCTCGCCGACCTGCTGGCCGCGCTGGAGCAAGCGTCTGGTCGCGACCTGTCCGGCTGGAGCGCGCAGTGGCTGGAAACCACCGGGCTCAACACGTTACGACCGGAGTTCACCGTCGACAGTGACGGGGCGTTCGCCTCCTTCGCGGTGCTCCAAGACGGCGCCCGTCCCGGCGCCGCTGAACTGCGCACGCACCGCCTCGCCGTCGGCGTCTACGACTCCCCCACCGACCGGGACGGTGGTGCGCTGGTGCGGACCCACCGGGTGGAGCTCGACGTCAGCGAGGGTCGCACCGAGGTCCCCGAGCTGATCGGGGTTCCCGCCGGCCAGCTGGTGCTGGTCAACGATGACGACCTCACGTATTGCACGATGCGGCTCGACGAGAAGTCGCTGGCGACGCTGGTCGACCGGATCGGCGACATCACTGCGTCGCTGCCCCGCTCGCTGTGCTGGTCTGCGGCGTGGGAGATGACTCGCGAGGCTGAGTTCAAGGCCAGGGACTTCGTCGCCGTGGTGCTGGCGGGGTTGCCCGCCGAGACCGAGGTGGGCGTGGTGCAACGGCTGTTGGCGCAGGCGCAGCTTGCGCTGTCCTCCTACGCCGATCCGGTCTGGGCAAGCGAGGACGGCTGGCCGAAGTTCGCCGGCACGCTGATGAACCTCGTCAGCGCGGCCAACCCCGGCTCCGACCACCAGCTCACCTTGGTCAACGCGCTCACCACGTCGCTACTGGGCAAGCCGGAACTGGATGCGCTGGCCGGCTGGCTGGCCGGGGACGGTGTCCCCAAGGCGCTGGCGGTGGACACCGACCTGCGCTGGCGGTTGCTGCAGGCGCTCGCCGCGCACGGCGTCATGGGCGAGGACGAGATCGCCGCCGAGCAGGACCGTGACGCCACCGCGACCGGGCGCCGGCAAGCCGAGCGGACCCGGGCGCTGCTGCCCACTCCGGCTGACAAGGAACGTGCCTGGCAGCAGGCGATGCGCGACGACGAGTTGCCCAACGCCATCAGTGAGGCGACCATCGGGGGCTTTAGCCACCCGGCGCAGAAGCCACTGCTGTCGCCGTACCTGGACCGGTACTTCACCGAGATCGCCGACGTGTGGGACCGCCGGACCTCCGAGCGAGCCCAGTCGTGCGTGGTCGGGCTGTTTCCCGCCTGGGTCGTCGAGCAGCGCTGCGTCGACGCTGCGGGCAGGTGGCTTGAAGCCGCTGAGCACCCGCCCGCACTCCGTCGACTGGTTGCCGAGGGGCGGGCCGGCGTGGTCCGGGCGCTGGCCGCCCGTGTCTTCGACGCGGGCGACTCGTGAGTGGCATTAAGTGCTATAACACTGTTTCGCACTCACGAGTCCGCGTGGGCGGCGAGGGTCCGCAGGCCGGCGGTCAGCCCTCCAGCTAGATCGCCCGCTTTGAATGACGAGACCATGCTCTCCACCGCTAGCTTGCACCCCCGGTCCGGAAGCCGGTGCGCAGCCTTGCAACCAGTGACCACCTCGACTACCTGCTGCCCGGGCGAGACGGCCACCAACACCGCATGGTCGGCCCACTTACCCATCGAGTCGTGCAGCACCTCAGCCCGACCCCGGGTGTCCGAACCGAGGTCGCCGAGGTAGACGCCGAAGTAGAGGTTCGCGCTGCGGCTGGCCCAGACCAACGCATCGTCAAGTTTGGCGAGCTGGGACTTGGTGAAGGGCAACGTGGGGAGAACCGGCGTGACCATTCGCGCGGCGGAGATCCGGCCAGTGCCGACGACAGCCTCACCCGGCACGAACTGCCGCCGGTCCCTGTCGCGCTGAGAACGGTCCCGCCGGGCGGGATCCCGGTGCTGCTTGTTACCAGTTGCCACGAGCACCTCCCCGGGCTTCACCGGATCCATCCCGGCTGCCATGGGCCGCCTTGTCGCGCAAAGCCTCGGGGTTCGCCGTCCACAACACCGGTGGGTGGTCCCACTGCTCGCCGGGGCGGTATCGGCGGGTCCGAGCGAACTTCGGCCGTAGCGTCAATAGCCCCAACAAGATCATGATGGCCAGCGGAACACCAGCCAGGATGAGGACGACCTCCAGCGATGTCACACCGATCACGGTAGCTGACCGGAGTCGGTCACCGCCTCACCAGGTAGCCGCTAACATCAGGCGACCTCGCCGAGGTAGGGCAACCACAGCGGATCGGCGTCGGGCACTGTTGCCAGCAACCGCCAGTGCTGACCCCGCGGAGCGCGCGGCGCCACCCGCAGCTTCCAACCCAGTTCGCTGAGCAGCCGGTCAGCCTTGCGGTGATTGCACAGCGCGCAGCAGGCCACGCAGTTCTCCCAACAATGTTCGCCCCCTCGACTGCGCGGCACCACGTGGTCGATGGTTTCCGCGCGGGCTCCGCAATAGGTACAGCGGTAACGGTCCCGGTGCATCAACGTCGCCCGGGTCATCGGAACCCGCGCCCGGTAGGGAACCCGCACGAACGTGCACAACTTGATCACCGAGGGGGCCACGACGCTGGTGGTAGCGGAATGCAGTACCAAGCCCGCGGCGTCGCCATGGACGACATCGGCCTTGCCGCACACCACCAATACGATCGCCCGACGCAACGGCAGCGCGGTCAGCGGCTCGAAGCTCGCATTGAGTAGCAATACCCGTCGGCGTCCCCAGACCGGTGCGCCCGTAGTGGAAGCCGCGTCCGTGACGACGACAGTGGTTTCGATAAGCCCGGTTGAGGTTCCTGAGCGCGAGGCGGTCCGCCGGTCCGCCCCCGCTGGGTGACCCTCCGGGCTGGGTTGTCGGTCGTGCACGCGACCACCTCCACCGATGCGCGGGACTAGTCCACCACACCAAGTGGCGATCGCGCACGTATCAGGACGTGAGTCGTGCTGGTGACTAGCTGTCGAACCGGCCACGGGCGGTGGTCACAGAGAGGTCACGGATACAGTCCCGGTGTGCTCCAGCCGATCGTCGTCTCACTGATCGCCCAACCCGACTGTTCCCAGGACACCGGGTCGTGGTGTTCGCGCATTTACCACTTGACCCACAATGACCTGCTGTCGCGCTACGCCGATGCGGTGGTCGGAACCGGACTGCGCATCCTGCTGATCATCGTACTGGCGGTACTGATCCGGCTGATGGTGCACCGGACGATCAACCGGTTGACCCAGGTGACGGCCGAAGGACCACCGCCAGGATTGCTTCGGCCGCTGCGCGAGCGGGCCCCGGAGTCCTGGCGGGGCACCGGGATACTAGGGCAACGACGATCCCAACGGGCCCGCACGATCGGCTCGGTACTGCGCTCGGGGATGACGTTCGTGGTCTACGGGGTCGCCTGCACCCTGGTGCTGGGCGAACTGGGGATCAATCTAGGTCCGATCATCGCCTCGGCCGGCATTCTCGGTGTTGCGCTCGGCTTCGGCGCGCAGAATCTGGTGAAGGACTTTCTGTCCGGGATGTTCATGATGGTGGAGGACCAGTACGGCGTCGGCGATGTGGTCGACCTGGGCCAAGCCACCGGCACCGTCGAGGGGGTCGGACTGCGAGTCACTACCCTGCGGGACACCAAGGGCACCGTGTGGTACGTCCGCAACGGCGAAGTGCTGCGCGTCGGTAACTCCAGCCAGGACTACTCGGTGGCCGTCGTTGACCTCCCCATCGGGTACAATGCAGACATACAGGCCTCTACTGAGCTCGCCGGTCGGACCGCCACCGAGCTCACCGCCGACGGCAGCGCACTGGCCGCCGATGTGCTCGAACCGCCCCAGGTGCTCGGCGTCGAATCGATCAACTCCGACGGTGTCACGCTGCGGATCACGACCAAGGTCCAGGCAGGACGGCAGTGGACGGTGCAGCGGGCGTTGCTGGCCGGCATCAAGGCAGCCTTCGCCGAAGCCG
The DNA here is from genome assembly GCA_036279835.1 of Pseudonocardiaceae bacterium. Lineage (GTDB taxonomy): Bacteria > Actinomycetota > Actinomycetes > Mycobacteriales > Pseudonocardiaceae. The sequence goes on along the minus strand of DASUII010000018.1, from coordinate 4,627 downwards.
GGATTCCGGCGCCCTCGCCGGCCGGTCTCGCCGCCCCCCCGACCTGAGGCTCCTCCCCCCGTTGTGGCCGAGCAAGGCAAGATGGGGGAATGGCTGCGCCGGAGAACTTCTACGAGGCCGTCGGCGGCGAGCAGATGTTCCGCCGGATCGTCGGCCGTTTCTATGAGCTGGTGGCCAAAGATGAGGTGCTGCGCCCGCTCTACCCGGACGAGGATCTCGGTGCTGCCGAGGAGCGGCTGCGAATGTTCCTGGTGCAGTACTGGGGCGGGCCACACACCTACTCGATGCAGCGGGGACACCCGCGGTTGCGGATGCGGCACGTCCCGTTCCAGATCGGACCGACCCAACGCGACGCCTGGCTGCGTTGCATGCGCATCGCAGTAGAGGAAGCCGACCTCGATGAAGCTCACCGAGCAGTGCTCTGGAACTACCTGCAGATGGCAGCAAACAGCCTGGTGAATTCCGTGACCTGAGGTCCGACGGTCACCCCGGACTCCAGTGGCAAGATTGACCCTCGTGCGACGCGCCGACGACCGCCGACTGGCTGACGACGAAGCCTGGTGGCGAGATGCCACCTTCTACCAGGTCTACGTCCGTTCTTTCGCCGACGCCGACGGTGACGGCGTCGGCGATCTGGAGGGCATTCGCAGCAGGCTGGGTTATCTGGAACTGCTCGGCGTGGATGCGCTGTGGCTCACTCCTTTCTTCAGCTCCCCGATGGTCGACCACGGCTACGACGTCAGCGATCCACGCGCCGTCAGCCCGCTGTTCGGCGATCTGAACGCCTTCGATCGGCTGATCGACGACGCTCACCGGCGTGGGCTGCGGGTGACCATCGACGTGGTGCCCAACCACACCTCCGACCGCCACGTTTGGTTCCAGGCGGCCGTCGCGGCAGCGCCGGGCAGCCCCGAGCGAGCCCGTTACGTCTTCCGCGACGGTTCCGGGTTCGGCGGGTCGCGACCGCCGAACAACTGGACGAGCACCTTCGGCGGCCCGGCATGGACCCGGCTGTCCCCGTCGATCAACGATGCCGGGCAGTGGTACCTGCACCTGTTCGCTCCCGAGCAGCCAGACCTCAACTGGGACAACCCGGAGGTAGCCGCCGATCTCGAACGGACGCTGCGGTTCTGGCTGGACCGTGGGGTGGACGGCTTCCGCATCGATGTCGCACACGGGATGGCCAAACCTGCTGGGTTGCCTGACATGCCGCAGCCGATCGAGGTCGGTTCCGGTCTGCTCGACGCGGACGTCGCCGATCCCCGCTTCGACGCCGACGGTGTGCACGACATCCACCGGATGATCCGCAAGGTGATCGACGAGTATCCGGCACGGATGGCGATCGGCGAGATCTGGGTGATCGACGACTCCGCGTTCGCCCGCTACATCCGCCCTGATGAGCTGCACCTGGGATTCAACTTCCGGCTGCTGGAGGCCGATTTCGACGCTGGCAGCGTCCGGGCGGCCATCGAGCACTCGCTGATGGCTGTCCAGGGCAGTCCTGCCCCGGCCACCTGGACAATCTCCAACCACGACTCGGTTCGTCCGGTGACCCGCTACGGCGGAGGCGAAGTCGGCTTGGCCCGGGCACGGGCACTGGCGCTGGTGCAACTCGCCCTGCCTGGACCCGTGTACCTGTACAACGGCGACGAGCTGGGTCTGCCGAATGTCGAACTGCCCGACTGGGCGTTGCAGGATCCGGTGTGGAGGCGCTCCGGGCACACCGAGCGCGGTCGCGACGGCTGCCGGGTACCGCTGCCCTGGCAGGGCAGCGTGCCGCCGTACGGATTCAGCGCAAGCCCCGGCACCTGGCTGCCGATGCCCGCTGACTGGGGTCGCTGCACCGTGGAAGCACAACTGGAGGATCCGACTTCGACGTTATCGCTATACCGGCGCGCCCTGGAACTGCGCAAAGGTCACAACGCGTTCAGCGGCGCTGAGCTGGAGTGGTACGGCGCACCGCCCGGATGCCTGGCCTTCCGCCGTAAAGGCGGCGGGCTGGTCTGCGGCCTGAACACCTCCGGCAACCAGGTGTCACTGCCACCGGGACAGGTGCTGCTGGCCAGCGGCCCGCTCCCGCCCAGCGGCGATGTCCTGCCGCCCGATACCGCCGTCTGGCTGGTGTGATCCGATCAGACGAGCAAAGCCAGCGCAGCGTGCCGGCGGCGCAGCACGGCACCGTAGCGGGCATCCAGCCGCAGCCATGAGTCGGTGGCCGAGACCCGGACGGTTTCGCGCACACCGGAGGTTCCCACGAAGCCCATACCCGACAGGGCGAACAGACAGCGCAACGGCACTCCCACTTCGAATCCGGCCCCACTGACGGTGATCACCTTCTGATCCAACAGTGCGGCGGGCGGTGACCCGTGCGGACCGGGGTTGTCCCTAGCGACGGCAGCACCCTGATCGGTGAGCTCGACGAGCACGTCAGCGGGCACCTGATCCACCGCATACCAGCCTCGTTCCGGCGGCAAGGCGCAGCGCCAGAGCGCATCCTGCACCAGCCCAGGGTCGGACACCGCAGCGCCGACCGCTGCCACCGCGGCCAGCAGATCCGTGCTCCTGACGGTGATATCACCAGGACGCACCACTCCCCGCACTGAGCGAGTCACCAGCGTGTCGAACGGGGTATCGACCCAGGCGTGCACCCGGCCGTCGCCGTCCCGCAGTCGCACCATTGCATCGCGGTCCAGCCGCACCGCGCGGGCCACGAAGGCAGCGAGATCGTCCCGCTCGGTTGGATCCGGAATGCACAGTTCAGCCACCGCTACCCCCGTCTCGAAACGCAGCCAGAAATTCCCGCTCACCGGGTGTCAGCCGCCGTGGCCGTTGCGCGGCGGTGTCGTACGCGGCGAGCTGGGTGCGCGCGGTGACTGCGTCGCCGGCAGTGCCCGCCACGACGTATTCCACGGCGAATGAGGCGGCCAACAGCTCGCTGACCCACAACCGCACCCGCACCGGGCTCGCCGAATACACCAGGGGCTGCCGGTAGCGGACCAACAGCTCGACGACGACCACGCCCTCGGCCAGGGTGTGGGCACCCCGCCGAGCACCCTCACCGAACAGTAGCTCCGTTCGCGCCTCCTCCAGCAGCGTGACCACCCGCGCGTTGTTGACGTGCCCGTAGACGTCCATGTCCGACCAGCGCACCGCGACGTCCGTACTGAACCTCGCCAACTACCCACCTCCGGTCGGCTGCCGAGCCGCCTTCTAGAGGTCGACCGACGAAGTCGCTGTATCCACCTACGAGCAGGCGCTTCCACGACCACTTTCACTCGCCGCTAGCTGCGGATCCGCGACGCGCCTCAGGCGGAACCCCATCGTGGTTCAGCAGTCAAATTCGGCAACCGAAGTAGGGGGTTGGTGACCGCTGCGGCGGGATCGTCTGCGTCTGCGTCGACCGGATTCGGTCCGGCCGAACTCGCGTCGATCGGCTTGGGGGCTAGCGCGAGGCCCACCGTCCGGCGCGTCCCTAAACCACGGTAGCGGGACACGTCGAGTTCGGTCTCGCTGTCAACAGTAGTTGAACCGTCATCGCCGCGCATCGCAGCGGATCGCGCGCCAGCGTGGACATCCCGGCTTTGTTGGTATGCAGCGAGCGCCTCAGCGAGCAGATCGCCTAGGCCCATCTGAGCCTCGTCGCCGGCTACATCCTCATCCGCAGGTTGCCAGTCCAGCGCGCGGGGCGGCGGAGCGGACGGCCCAAAAGCCGACAACTCCCGCCGGATCTGCGGAGTTTCGGGGTCTTCCCACGGGTCCTCGTCGGTGGCTTCACGTTCTAACGTGGCCGACTCCGGTGGGGGCTGGTACGGCAACGGATAGATCACGAGCGGAGCGGGTGGTTCGTCCGATCGGTTCGCAGCCTCTCGATCGCCCGCACCGCTCGGTTCTGGGTCAGCGTCGCCGATCTGGCCCATCCCGACCGTGGACATCTCGGCAGTACGGTCCTCCGCGCGACGCCGGCCGGAGCGGCCTGCCGACAACGCCGACGCGGGCAGCAGATCACTTACCGATACCAGGGTGCCGGCACCGCGGCGGTGCCGCGCCCCGGCCTGCCAAGAATCGACCCCACTCGACGACTCGGCGGCCTCGGCGTCTGGAGATACCGGGATCGGGTCCTCGGCAACCGACGACGGCACCGGCGATGCGACCACGGGAGTACTCGAAACCGGCGACGTCGGCGTAGCAGGGGCCGATTGAGCGATCTCCGGCTCGGCGACCTCCTCCTCCTCGGCGTCTTCCTCCTCGGCGACTTCCTCCTCGGCGAGCTTTTCCTCGGCGACCTTCTCCGAGACCTCCGCCTCACGGACGTCCGCCTCAGCCACCTCCGCTTGCGCGATTTCCGCCTCAAGCACCACCGCCTCAGCGGTGTCGGCTTGCGCGATCTCGGCGTCGAAAGACTTCGGATCGGTCTGCTGCGCGGCACTGCAGACGCCGACCTCGACGGTCAGCGGACCGGTGTCGGAGTCGGATCCACCGGCACACGCCGTCCCGGCATCGCCGAGAAGTGCAGCCACCTGGCCGACCAGGCGCGCTTCCTCACGGCGGGCAGACCCGCAGTTCTCCAGCAGCGTGCAACGCGCGGCTTCCACATCGCGGCGGTGCCGGCCTTCCGCCGCACGGGCGG
>DASUII010000017.1:0-4470 GCA_036279835.1 Pseudonocardiaceae bacterium | reverse complement strand
CCTTTCCATCAAGGCCATATCCGGCGTGTTGCTGGATCCGTTCGCGCTGCGGTGCACCACGACCAGGCCGATGTCGGCCATGTCAGCTAGCAGAACTCGGACCACTCCCAGCGGCAGCGATAGTAGAGCGGCCACTTCGGCGACCGATCGGGGGCCACGACACAGCTCGGCCACCGCCCGGTGTTCCTCGCTGGTCAGCACCGCCACGTCGTGACCGTGTTTGCTGGTCGATACCAGCGTTTCCACCGCGAGATCGAATACCGGCGCGGTCCGGCCCCCGGTCCAGGTGTAAGGACGTACCACCGACGCTGCGGCCGCCGGTTGGCTCCACTCGAAAATTCCCGCCGCCGACGTCTGCTCGTGCGCTGGGCCCTGCTCGTCTGCCGCAACCGGCCGCGGAGCGACCGATGACATCGCCGACCTCTTGCGACGGCCGCCCAAGCGCCAGGGTCCACCGCTGAGGCCGTTCACCAAACCGGCGAACGACTCGTCACCGTCGTCGTCGCTGGGTTTGCTCACCGCGGGCCTCAACGACCTAGCGCGCCATGCAGCTCGGTACGCGAGTGCGGGGTGAGCTGCTGGCCGACCCGGTCTACCAGCAACGTCATCTCATACCCCACCAACCCGATATCGCAGGTCGGGGCCGCGAGCACCGCGAGACTCGACCCATCGCTAATCGACATCAACAGCATGATCCCGCGTTCGAGTTCCACCACCGTCTGCACGACCTGGCCGGCGTCGAAGCAGCGGGCCGCGCCCTGAGCCAAACTGACCAGCCCGGACGCCACTGCGGCGAGCTGATCGGCCCGGTCCCTGGGCAGGTGCGCCGAAGCCGACATGGGCATGCCTTCGGCCGACACCACTAATGCGTGCGCTACCCCGGCCACCCGGTTGACAAAGTCGTCGACCAACCACCCGAAGCGGCTCGGTTTCGGCTGCGGAACGGTCACTTGGTCTGCCCTTCTGCATCCTGGTGCTCCGGCGTCGATCCGTCAGCCTCCTGCTCGAGGTTTCGGCGGGTCAGGCGCCCTTCGCGAATTCCCTGCTGGTAGCTGGCCAGCCGGCCACGAATCGACTCTGCGCTACGCACCGGCGCGCTCACAGGCTCAGGCCCACCCGCCGCGCCTGGCACCAGCAGCGCCCGAGGCTGGCGTCGCGGCAACCCCATGGCGGTAATTTCCGCACTGACCGGCATCGCCAGTGCCTCGGCCGCCCGCCAGCCGTCATCCGCGGCGCCCCAGTCCTGCGCCGGAGCACCAGCTGGACGGGTCGCACCCGATGCGGGGATCGGCTGGCCCAAGCGGGGCTTGCCGGCGTCGCCGGATTCGGGTTCGACCAAGGTACGTCCAGGCTGGCGACGCATCAGCGGGGAAGAGCTAGCAGTGGCCGACGCTGGCACCTTCGTTGCGGCGGCATCCGCGAGCGCCGTATCGGCGGCCGGAGCATCCGGCAACGGCGCATCTGGCGACGCGGATCCCCGCGTCGGCGCTCCCGCCGGGCCGCGTGCCGCTGGCGCGGTCCAGCGCACCGGGACGGCCTCGTGTTCCTTGAACCACGCCGACGCCACGTCGTCGAAGATCGGCGTGGAGTGCTGCAGCGTCACCCGCTGACCCGGTCCAACCGGGCCAACCGGTCCCGCCACAGTCGCCCGCGCCGGCCGGAACAGATCCACGCCGGATCCGGCGCCGGGGTCATCCACCGGGTTCTGCACCGTGTTGTCAACCGTCTTGTCAACCGGGTTGTCCACCGTGCTGTCTGTTGGACTGTCGACCGGTGGGCTGGCCGGCGGTCCAGGCGGAGCCGGTGGTGGCTGCCCGGGACCCGACACTGACGGTGACCGCTTGCTGACGCGCTGCGGCAGCTCGGGATCGTCGCTTGCCTTGCGGCCGATCGCCGCCGGGGTCTCCACCACGGTCTCCGGGGCGCCGACGGCATCCGCGTCGACATCGGACTTGAGGTCCGCCTCGACATCAGGCTTGACGTCCGCTTCGACGTCGGGCTTGACATCCGCTTCGACGTCCGTAGATACGTCTGGCCGAGGAACCGGGATCGCGTTGTTGGCGCTGGCGGCTACCGGCGCCGTGGCGTCGTCCCGGCCTGAGCCGCTGGATCCGGTCAGCTCGGCGAAGGTTGCCGGGCTGGGCTCGACCGCCTCTGATGCCACCCGCACCAGCCGCGACGGCATGATGACGGAGGCCCAGACACCGACGTCGCCGTCACCGCGGCGCAACTGCACCACGATGCCATGCCTACCGGCCAACCGGCCGACGACGTAGAGCCCCATCCGGCGCGACACCGAAGCGTCTACCACCGGTGGGGTGGCCAACCGGTAGTTGGCTTCAACGAGCTCCGCCTCGGTCATCCCGACGCCGCGGTCAGCGACCTCAATCGAGACCGAACCGTCCGCGGCGAAGTCACTGGAGACCATCACGTGGCTCTCCGGTGGGGAGAACTGAGTCGCGTTGTCCAGCAGCTCGGCCAGCAGGTGCACCAGGTCGCTCGCCGTGCGGCCGAGCACCAGCACCGCGGGTGGCTGCTGGAGCACGAGCCGTTGGTACTGCTCCACCTCGGAGACCGCGGCGCGCAGGACGTCGACCAATCGAACTGGACGACCGGACCGGTTGGCCGCATCGGTGCCCGCGAGAACCAGCAGGTTCTCACTGTTGCGCCGCATCCGGGTGGCGAGGTGGTCGAGCTGGAACAGGTTGTCCAGCTGCTGCGGGTCCTGCTCTCCGCTTTCCAGCCGGTCGATGAGCTTGAGCTGACGCTCGACCAGGCCCTGCGTGCGGCGAGACAGGTTGACGAAGATGTCGTTGACGTTGGCCCGGAGCTGGGCCTGCTCGCCGGCGAGCCGGACGGCCTGACTGTGCACCTCGTCGAACGCCCTGGCGACCTGACCGATCTCCTCGCGAGTGCCCACCGGTACCGGCTCGACCTCGGTCTCGGGCAGTTCGCCGTCGCGGATCCGGGCCATTGCCTCAGGCAGCCGCCGGTCGGCGACGTCCAGGGCGGTGCGCTTGAGAATTCCCAGCGGTCGCAGCAGCGCCCGGGTGACGAAGATGCCGACGAGCACGCCCAGCCCTAGCGCGAAGAACAGGATGACCGAGTTCAGCCCAGCGGCGGTTCGCACCTGGTCAAGCAGCGTCTGCGCAGTGTTTTCGATTCGCTGGCGCAGGTTCTTCTCGACGGTGTCGATGTTGTCGATGACCACCGTGTTGCGTTGATCCCAGTCCTGCGGCGAGGCACCCAGCGGTTGGCCCGCGAGACCACGGTTTAGCACCAGCTGCAACAGCCGCTGCCGGGACAGCTCAGCGTCCGGACCGACTCCAGCGACCGCGCTGGCCCGCTCAGCCGGCCCCAGAGCAGCCCGCAGCGCATCCTGATCGGTGACCTGCCGGACGGCCGCGGTGCGCAGATCTTCGATCTGACCGGAGCCGAGCCGGTTGGTGAACAGCGCTGCCGAGATGATCGCGTGCTGCCGGCTGATCTGCTCGCGACCCGAGACCAGGGAATGCACTGCGGCAGCGTCGTTGGTGACCGCGACATCATCGAGCTGGCGGGTCAGCGCGGAATCCAACTCGATCAGCGGGTCGATGGCGTCGCTGTACTCGGTGACCACCACCTCGACGGGGCCGAATCCCGTGGTCACGCTCGCCCGCAGTGGCCCGAGCGCGCCCAGGGCGGCCAGCGGGGATCGGGTGAAGTCCAATCCGCTCACCTGGTCGGCGGACCCGGCGACCACCTGCACACTGCTGTCGACAGCGTGGAACTGCACGTCCAGCGGTCGGCGGTCGCCGGCGCGGCCCGTGGCGACAAACGCCGTAGCCATGTCGCGTTCCCGCTCTACCCCGCTGATCAGGTCGGACAGCTGTTGCTGCACGTGCACGATCTGGGAGATCCGGGCGTAGCCCGGCGCAGCGCCCGCCTCGTCCACGATCCGCAGCACCCCGGCGACCAGGGCGACGATGGTCGGCACCAGCAGGACTGCGCCCAGCTTGACCACCACTGGCCAGTTGCGCCAGTACCACCGCGACCGCGGAGTCGTCGGGCCGGTCGGCGCCCCCGCCTCTGCAGGAGGACTGAGTACGGCGGTCATCGCGCCGCCACCGCGGAAGCCGGGCGTCGCGAGCTACTCGCTGGCACGGTGAGGTCCCTCCCAGGGGTCGACGGTGGCCGGGCATCCGGCGCACCACTGTTAACCGCGGTTGTGGGTCACCCCCACCGCACGGAGGTAAACGTCGCGAGCAGCGAGCCGGATACGCCCGATGTAGGGGACGGACGATACGACGCGCCGAGCTGGACCGTCCTGCGGGTCTCATTACCGTCCTATTCGACCGCTTACCGTCCTATTTGACCGCTGACCGCGCCAGTGCCTTGGCCGGACAATACCCGCGCGGCGTAACTTTTCTTACCCTGATGGACCGCCTGCACCACACAAAGTAATTGTGTGCAACCCGGACGATCCACTTG
>DASUII010000016.1:0-3560 GCA_036279835.1 Pseudonocardiaceae bacterium | reverse complement strand
CCGGCGGCAGCGCCGGCGAAACTCGGGCCGGCGAAACTCGGGCCGTCTAAGACAGTCCACGGGGCAAGCCAGCCGCTGGCGGCCAGATCGTCATAGACGGCTGCGCACCGCGCCTGCAGTCCATGATCGGTCTCGTACAGGTCCTTCGCCCGCGCGCTGTCGGCGCCAGCCCGACGATCCGCACGGGCAGCGGCAACACTCATCGGCACCCGCAGCAGCAGCTGGAGATCGGGCACCGGGACGCCGAACCGGTCGACCTCCAGGCCACGGAGCCAGTCGACGAATGGGCCCTGCGCATCCTCGTGCAGCCGCGCCGCGCCATATGCCGCATTCGACGCGACGTAGCGATCCAGCAGTACCACGTCGTGGCCGCAGCGCAGCGCGCGCAGCCCTTCGGCGGCAGCTCGCCGATCCAGAGCGAAGAGCACCGCCATGCCATGCACCGAGCTGGCCAGATCGCCCAGCCGCCCGTAGAGCGCGTCGCGCGCCAGCTCGGCGTGTACGTCGAGGTCGTAACGAGGAAACGCGATCCGGGCCACACGCGCGCCGCGGGCGCTCAGCGCGGTGACCAATCCGTCGGCCAGGGTGCGCTTACCCGCCCCATCGAGCCCCTCAATAACCACCAGCCTGCCCACGCCCGCACACGCTAGACCAGCCCTACAGTTCGGGAGCCTCAGCGCAGTCGCAACGGGGTCAGGGGCGCATCCGGGCGACCAGACCGGTGTCGTAGTGGCCGGCGACGAATTCTTGGTTCTCCAGTAGCTCGGCATGGAAGGGCAGATTGCACTTCGGGCCGGTGACGATGAATTCGGCAACCGCCATGCGGGCCCGCGCCAGCGCCTGCTCCCGATCTGGGCCGTGCACCACGAGCTTGGCGAGCAGCGAGTCATAGAACGGCGTCACCGTGGTGCCCGCCGCGTAACCAGAGTCGACTCGCACCCCCTTGCCGGTCGGTTCCACCCACGCGGTGACCGGCCCAGGACCGGGCAGGAAACGCTTCGGATCCTCGGCGTTGACCCGCAGTTCGATCGCGTGCCCGATCGGGGTCGCCGCGTTGACATCGAAACCAGGTTCGGCGCCCTCGGCGATACGCAGTTGGGCGGCCACCAGGTCCACGCCATAGCGCAACTCGGTCACCGGATGCTCCACCTGCAGCCGGGTGTTCATCTCCAGGAAGAAGAACTCACCGGTGTCCTGGTCGAGCAGGAACTCCACCGTTCCCGCATTGCGATAATCCACCGTGGCGGCGGCCCGCACCGCGGCGTGTTCCATCCGGCAGCGCAGATCCGGCTCGACGGCGGGCGACGGGCTCTCCTCGGCGACCTTCTGATGCCGCCGCTGCACCGAGCATTCGCGCTCCCCCAGCGCTACCACCCGACCGTCGGCCAATCCCAGGACCTGCACCTCCACGTGCCGCACCCGCGGGAAGTACCGCTCGATGAACAACCTCGAGTCACCGAAGAGCCGCTGGGCGAAGGCGGCGACCTTGATGTACTCGGCCCGCACGGTCGCCGCGTCGGTCGCCACCGCCATACCCATGCCACCTCCGCCGGCGGCGGCCTTGAGCATGACGGGGAAGCCGACTTTCTCGGCTTCAACGACCGCAGCGTCCTGCGTGGCCACGGCGTGAGCCGAACCGGGCGCCACCGGTACCCCGGCTGCCGCGACGGTTTCCCGGGCGGCCACCTTGTCACCCATCGCGGAGATCGCCTCAGCGCTGGGACCGACCCACGCCAGTCCGGCATCGGACACGGCGCGGGCGAACCCGGGGTCTTCGGACAGGAACCCGTAACCGGGGTGCACTGCCACCACGCGGGTCCGACGGGCCGCGTCAAGTAGCTGGTCGGCGTCACGGTAAGCCTGCGCGGGTGGCCCAGTCAGCTCCACCGCCTCGTCTGCCTCGGCGACGAACGGCAGCCCCGTATCCGCAGAGGAGTGCACCGCGACGGTTCGGATGCCCATCGCACGTGCGGAGCGGATGACCCGGCGCGCGATCTCACCTCGGTTGGCGATCAACAGTGACTCAAACACCCACTACTCTCCTTACGATCAAGTGGTGCCAGCTGGCGTGCGATCGAGGTCCGGTTCGAGATAGATGATCCGGGCAGCGGGGACGGCGCCGCGGACCCGCGCCTCGGCCTCGTCGATGGCCCTCGCCACCTCGGCGGTGGACATGGTGGCCGGCACCGCGATCTTCGCGGCGACCAGCAGCTCGTCCGGGCCGAGGTACTGGGTCCTGAGATGGATCACCCGATCCACGCCGCGGCCCACCATCGCGGTACAGATGGTGCGCAGCTCCTCGGGAGAGGAGCCTTCGCCGATCAGCAGGCTCTTGGTCTCGACGATGAGGATGACCGCGATGACACCGAGCAGCAGGCCGATGCCCAGCGTCCCGATCGCATCCCACATCGGGTCGCCGGTGAGCACCGCCAACCCGACCCCCGCCAGGGCGAAGACCAGCCCGACCAGCGCGCCCGAATCCTCTAAGAGCACCACCGGAAGTTCCGGGGACTTCGACTGCCTGATGAACCGCCACCAGCTACCGGAGCCCTTGAGCGGCCTGGACTCCCTGACCGCGGTCCGGAAGCTCAAACCCTCCAGCACGATCGCCACGAGCAGGATCCCGATGGCCACTAGTGGCGAAGTGAGCTCTTCGGGGCTGTGCAGCTTGTGGGCGCCTTCATAGAGCGCGAACACCGAACCGAGGCTGAACAGCAGCAGCGCCACCACGAAGGAGTAGAAGTAGCGGTCGCGACCGTAGCCGAACGGATGCTCTGCGGTGGCTTCCCGCCGGGAGCGCTTGCCGCCGAGCAGCAACAAGCCCTGGTTGGAGGTGTCGGCTACGGAGTGCACCGCCTCGGCGAGCATCGACGACGACCCGGTGACCAGGAATCCGACGAACTTCGCCACCGCGATACCGGCGTTCGCCGCCAACGCCGCGACGATCGCCGCCTTCCCGGCCCCCGCTGACACCCGCTCTCCTCCTGTTACCCAGCCCGCCATTCGCCAGGCGAATGGCGGTTTCGACGGCTGATAGATCTCTATTCGGAGCCGAATGACGGCACGGGGTGCACTGGCAACGGTGCTAGGCCGGGTAGGGCGCGGAATAGCTGCACCGGGCCGGGGCCTGGGCACACAGTGACCTCGGGATCCTCGGCCGCCAGCCATACCGAGCCACCTCGGCGCACGGTGACGCCACCGCCGTCGAGGGAATGCAGCCGCGCTGAGCCCTGAGTGCACAGCAGGATCTGCGGCCACTGACTGTGCAGGCAGATCGGAGTCGACTCGCCGCGCGCCCACTCCAGCCTGGTCAACTGGAACTCCTCCGCCAGAGTGCGATACGCAGTTTCGTGCGGCCGCACTGGTTCACCGCGTTGCACCGGCAGCGCACCATAGGAGAAGTCCAGTACCCGCAGCAGTTCCGGGACGTCGATGTGCTTGGAGGTCAAACCGCCGCGCAGTACGTTGTCCGAGTTCGCACTGATTTCCACACCGGTGCCCCGCAGATAGGTGTGCAGGTTGCCGGCGGGCAGGTACATCGCCTCTCCCGACGCCAGCAC
>DASUII010000015.1:0-9909 GCA_036279835.1 Pseudonocardiaceae bacterium | reverse complement strand
ACCATCAGCCGGCTGGTGAAACTGGCCTGCTCCTCCACCGGCGCGCACCGGACCAACTCCGCAGAAAACGCCCCCCGAACTACCCCACGAAACGACGCACGTGAGCCTTGACTTCTATAGGAGCATCAGTACGGACGTTCTTACCGGTCGGAAACGTCCGTACTGTCGAGTTCACGACGTCGAGTGCCGGCACTGAGTCAGCGGATGATCTGGATGGCGATGTCGACGTCGAGGGCGGCCCAGGCGGTGTCGGCGGTGACCGTGGTCAGGTCCAATCTGGCGGCCAAGGCCAGGCAGCATCGATCGCCCAGAGACAACCCCGCCGCGCGGGTGCTCGTCCACAGGCTCGCGGCGGTGACCGCATCGGCTTCGGTGAGCGGTTCTACCCGAACTCCGAGGGTGCGCAACCGGCTGGTGGCTCGCCCGGCGTCGGCGCCGTGCTGGTGGAGCTTTTGCCAGGTCTCCGACCAGTTCGCCGCAGACATGACCGCGACGGGGAGCAACGGGTGCACCACGTTAGCGCCGGGTTCGTCACGCAGCCACGCCAACACCGCTGAGGCATCCAACACGACCGTCACGGCTGATCTTCGCGGGTCGCTTCAGCGCGGCGGTCGGCGATGAATTCGTCCACCACTGACCCCTCACCTACCCAGGCGGCGGCGACGTCACGACGGATGCGGTCGGCCAACTGCTCCCGGGTTTCAATCACCACGCGGCCGTCTTCGACGTATGCCACCAACGGCATCCCAGCCTCGATTCCCGCAGCGCGGCGCACCTGTGCCGGGATCGTCACTCGTCCCTGCTCGTTGACAGAGATTTCGACCCCCGGCCACTCCGACGGAATGTGTGTCACAAATGGAGAATACCTGCCATGCGGCGGCTCCTCAGTCAGTCAGTGGTGTTTCCGTGGTAGGTCTTGGCGGCGAGGGTGGGGAGGCGGGTCCAGCCGGGCCTACGGACGGTGTGGACGTGTAGGTCGATTAAGCCGACGGGGTGGTCGTAGACGACCCGCTCGACCCGGCCCCAGGGCAATGTGGGCGGCCCGCTGGGCACCAGCCGGGCGGGCATCCGCACGGCAGTGCCGGAGCGGCTCACCGGCACCTCAGTGCCGCCCCGGTGCAGCTCGAACCCGAGATCGAGGAAGCCCCGGCCGAAATCTTCGTCGCTGAGCACCAGCACCTGCGGCGCCCGTGCGATGCCATGCTCGACGCCGACCTGGTCGAGGCAGGGCAACAGCGCCGCGGTGAGCTGGTCGACGTACACCGGCCGGCCGGCGATAAACGTCGTCAGCGGGCGCCAGTTCGCCAGCCGCGGTTGGCCCACCGCAAGCCAGCTGCCGGCATCGGTCACCATCCAGTCGCGGATCACCACCCGCACGCTCGACGGCCGCTGCGTGCCGAGCCGGTCCAGGGCAACGGCTGCTTGGTGCCACTGGGTCCTGGGCACGGCCGGGTCGGGCCGCAGCGACGTGCTGCCCGCCAGGGCGGGGTTCGACCCAACGGCGGTGGCGTACTCCAGAGTCAGCTGCTGGGCGGCTCGAGCGCCGAGCAGCGGGACCAGCAGGGTGCTGCCACCATCGGGTGGCAGCGCGAACCACGGCGTGACGAGCAAGCCCGCCGGGCTGGTCAGTGAGCTCGTGTCCGGGTCGCTGCGCAGGTCGGTGTTGACGGCGTCGTGCCAGACCAGCGTGCCCGGATTCGGCGCGGGCACCGGCTCGGGTAACGGCCGGTTCGCCGCGGCGGCGAACCCTCCCTCGGTTATCGCCGATCCGACTGGCACCGGTTGCGCCGGTATGTCGACCAGGACCTGTGCGTAGTCGGCCAGTGAGCACGGTTGGCCTTGGACCGACCGAACCGCCGACAGGGCTACCGACCAGCCCGGGTACTGGCGCAACGGCGCCCACCAGAACACCACGATGATCATCACTACCATCGCCGTCGAACCGGTCAGCAACACCGCTCGGTCGGGAGTCAGGGCCGAATCCCGACCGCGGCGTCGCTGCCGCCACCACATCCATCCGCCTGCCGCCACCGCGACCGCCACCCAGACCAGCGGGTTTGCCAACTGCACGGGGCCCAGCTTCGGGCGCATGCCCACCAGGTCGGGGTGGTCCGCGGACGCGGTGAGGTGGTTGCCGAAGGGCTGGCCGCGGTCGGAGTAGGGCCGCCACAGGTTGGGCCCGGCGAAACTCCAGGACACCGCACCGATCATCAGCGCTGTCCCCACCGTGGCTGCGATGACGCTGGCGCGATGGCGCCGCAGACCAGCCTGCACCGCGGCCAGCAGCGGGGAGCGCAACAGGGCGGCGGCGAGCAACACCGTGGGCGCGGCCGCCGCCGCCCCGAAGTGGTTGACGAACTTCGTCGGCGTCGGCGCCAGTAGCGCCAATGCCAACGCCGAGCACCCCGCACTGCTCACCAGCATCCGCCACACCGGATCGCCGCCGCCGTCGCTGCCTGACTCTGCACTTCCCGAACTCCACAGCAGTGCTGTCCGCAGCCGGGTAAACAGCGCTGCTGTGGAGTTCGGGAGGCGTAGTGCAGGTGCCCGGTTCACGGCTAGGAGTAGGAGGGTCGCGATTGTCAGCACCACGGGGGCTCGGCGGGCCCACTGGCTGGAATCCTCGAAGCTCAGGATCGTCTTGTAGTGGACGTTCTCCTGGTACCAGGCGAACGTCTGGTAGTACCACTGGTGCACTGCGGCGGACTCCAGCACGTCGCCGAGCGTCGCGTCAGCGAATCCCACCAGCACCAGGCTGGTGCTCGCGGCGGCCAGTACCAGGACCGCAGCCACCCGCGCCGTGGCGCGCTGTGCGCGCAGCCACCGCCACAGCCACGGCAGCGCCAGCAGCAGCGGCGCGATGGCGACCAGCCCGGACGGGGAGACCGAGATCGCCAGCGCGGCGGTGGCGGTGGCTGCGGCCAGCACGCCGACCGAGCGGCGTCGCCGGGCCAGCTCCGCAAGCAGCAGCGTCGCCGCGGCTAGCAACACGATCAGCGGTTCGGGACGCAGCGTCATCCCGTAGGGCAGCCACCACAGCAGGTAGGCCACCAGCAGCGCCCAGGTAGCCCGGCTGGTACCCAATTCGGGACCGAAACCCGCAACGAGCAGCAACCGCAGCAGCAGCCAGGTGACCAGCCCGTAGGCCAGCGGCACCAGCCGCATCCACGCCAGGCCCCACCCGCCGAGCGAACCCCACACCTGCAGCACGTACTGGCTGGCCACGAAGGGGTTCTCGGTGACGTTGAACATGTAGATCGCATTGCCGACCGACCCGGAGGCGGTGGCACCGCGGGCCATCTGCATGTACCAGGAGTCGTCGAAGTTCGTCGGAGCCAGCAGCACCCACATCGCCGAGACGACCACCAGCACGGCGTCAGCGACGTGTGCGCGAAGTCGCGCGGGCGCAGCGGTTACCGGCTGGGCGCCCCACCACCGCCAGGCCAACCCGAGCAGCATCAGCAGGGCCGCGGCGCAAGTCACCAGCAGTCCGGTCTTCAGCGCTGTCGGGGTGGATTCGTAGCGGGCATCGGTGTGTAGCGACACCGCCAACCCCGCCGCCGCCGGCTGGCCGTCCAGCTCAGTGGCCAGCTCGCTGACCTCCGGTACCTGCACTGACGCAGAGCCGCGCCGCAGCCCGTCGCGCGATACCCGTACGCCGCCGGCATCGGCCAGTACCCGGTAGGTACACCCGCCGGCTGGCAGCACCTCGCGCAGCACCGTCGCACCCGAGGCGGTCACCTGCACCGCGCCGCCGTGGACCGCGACGACCAGGCCCTGGCTGAGCTGTCCCGGCTTTCCGGCGGTGGCGGGCAGGGTGCGCAGCGCGTCGCCGCCGGCGGGTTGGCGGTCCAGCGCGGACAGCGCCGCGCACGGCACCCGGGCAGTCAGGCTCAACGGTCGGTAGGGCACCAGCGGCAGCACCGTCGAGCGTGCCGGCTGACCGGCCGGTGGCCAGCTGACCACCGGGTCCTGGGCGGTCACCGGGGCCAGCAGCACTCCGATCGCAGCGACGAGGGTCAGCGCGGCCAGCCCGGCGAGCACGCCCGCTCGGGAGGTCACGGAGCGTTGCACGTCGGCGGCCGCAAGCACCGCGCGAGGGTAACCGGCCGCCCATGTCGGTACCCTGCTCGGACCGGATCACATCCGGCGAGAAGCCTGAAGGGAGACCCCGGTTGGCCGCACCGCAGCTGCAGGCGAGGTCGCGCCTGTCGACCCAGCTGACCCGTTTCGTCCTGGTCGGCGGGGTCGCCGCCGTGGTGGACTACAGCATCTACCAGGCGTTGCTGGCCACCGGCCTGTGGGTGCACTTGGCCAAGGCGCTGAGTTTCATCGCCGGCACGACCACCGCGTACCTGATCAACCGCAGGTGGACGTTCCAGGGCACGGGTGGGCGCGGGGAGTTCGCCTCGGTGATGGCGTTGTACGGCATCACTTTTGTCGTTCAAGTGGGCATGAACGCGGTGATGCTGGCGCTGCTGCCGCCGATCCGCGGCGAGATCACATGCGCATTCATCGTGGCTCAGGGCATCGCCACGAGTATTAACTTCATCGTGCAGCGCACCGTGATCTTCCGAAATTGATCAATGAGAAACGCCCAGATGGGTGGGAACGGCGACGCGCCGCACCATAACGTACGCGCCACGCCGGGGTATCACTCGCATGGAGCATACCAATAGTGGCACAATGAGACATGCGGGTTCGGGACCCCCAGCCGGATCCGCCGCCCCTCGCGGAACACCTCCCCCTCGTTTCCGCGAGGGGCCCATATTGGGCCCGGGATTCTCTTAGCTCAGCTCCGGTTGACTCAACGGCCCAGCTGAGAGATCTCGGCCGTTTGACCCCCACTGCGTAGCGGTCCTGGAGACCACCAGCCGCTTCGCACGGCGGTGCCGGTCTGCAGCACAGGTGCCTCAGCGTCGGGTACCCGCGGCTGGATCACCATGAGCTTGCCCCAGTCGGTGTCCCAGTTCTCTTTGAGGTAGGTCGGCACCTCCTGCTGGGTGGCCAGGATCTGCAGCCAGCCGATCGGGCCACCCGCATCCGCCGCTGACCAGCTCTTGCTGTCGTTGGCCAGCATCTTGTCGGGGAGCAGCCGATATTGGGGTATCTCGGCGATACCGTTGCGGATCGCGAACGGGCGCACACAGGGATGCACGAATCCCACTGGCCAGTCCAAGAACACCGGTGGCGTCGGGGCAACCAGGTCGGTCAGCGAGCTCAGCACCGGTACCCGGGGCGCGGAGAACGCGAGCCACCCGTCATCGGTGACGTCGGCGTCGGTGGCGACCAACCGCACGGCGTCCGCCCCGGCAGAGGCCCGACCGGCCAATCCGAGGCGGTAGTCCCGCCATCCCGGCCCGTCGGCAGTGGCGCGCCCGCCGATCTCCATGTGGTCGACGACGCGGAAGCCGCGGTCGGTGCGGCGGGCGAACTCGGCGACCAGCGGTGTGGTGGATGACAGTCGACCCGCGACGGAGACCACCACCGGCGCGGTGCCTTGGCGGGCCGCGGCGGGCAGGGCGTACCAGGTGGAGCGCAGGATGCCGGTGCCGGGAGTGTCGGGGGAGAAGCTGCTCCAGATCGGGATCTCGGGACCACCGAGCCCGATCGGCGGTTTGTCAACGGGGTTGCTCCCATCGTCGCCCGGCTTGGGTATGCGGTCGCCCCTGGCACCCTGGTTGTCCGCCCGGTCGTTGGCCCCGGAGCCGGTGAGCTGGGAGGGTGGACTGGTTGGCAGTGCCTGCTCTAGCGGGGACCGGTTGGTTTCGAAGCCGCGTTGCAGCGGGATGTCGGCGAGCAGCGTTGTGCGCAACGGGGTCAGCGCACCGGCACGCCGGTCAGCTTCGACCAACACCGCGTCGGTGAGGTTGCAACTGTGCCCGGTTATCTCAGCGAAGTTGGCTGCGCCCATGCTGTAGCCGTGGCGCTGCTTGACTATCGCCTTGGCCATGGCGCCGACCTCGGCGAGCACCAGCAGGCCGCAGAACACCGCCAGTGGGGCTGACCCGATCAGCAGGGCGCGGCGCCGCCCGTTGCGCCGTTTCGGCTGTGGTGGCCCAGGTGGCGGCACAGCGCCCGGCTCGTGCCGCAATCCCTCGATCACCGCGATCAGGCCAGCCAACACGGCGCCCACGATCAGCAGCGTGCTCGCTTGGATGCCATGCACCGAGGGGGGCTTGTCATACCAGGGCACCCCGTACTGCGAGACGTACCACGGTGCGTTGGGTCCGGTCGCCGACATCGCCAGGATCAGCAGCAGGCCCGACAGGAACCACCACCGGTTGCGCGCTGAGCGCAGCACGCTGGAGCTGGCGGTCAGCGCGGTCAGCGCGGCCAGCGCGGCACCGATCGAGGCGAACGCCCCGAAGTGGTGCGTCCACTTCGTCGGCGTCAACGCCAGCAGCACCAGCGACGCTCCCGCGGTGCCGATCAGCCGGCGGCTCGGGCCCAAACCGGCACCCGGGATGCGGCCCCGGCGCAACAGCACCACCCCGGTAGTGCCCAGGCACAGCAGCAACAGCAGGACCGGGAAGCGACGGGCCAAGGCACCGTCGGGCAAGTTGCTGAACAGCTCCTCGTAGCGCAGCGGCTCCTGGAACCAGGACAGGTTGGGACCGATCTCGGTGCGGATCCGGGAGGCTTCCAGCACCCCGGCCAGTGTCTGGTCGGCGAAGCACACCACGAGTACCAGCAGGCCGGCACCGAGGATCGGCCCGAGCACCGCGGCCCGGCCGGAGACCGCGATGTGTTGGCGCACCAGCCGCACCAGCGGCCGCAGCGACACCAGGAACGGTGCGATCGCGATGAAACCGGTCGGTGTCGCGGCGACGGTGAACGCTGCCGCCAGTAGCGCCAACGCCAGTGGCAGCACCCGGCGGGTGGCTACCGCGCGCTCCACTCCGCACAGCGCGAGCAGCGAGCCGATGGCCACCACCGGCTCCAGGCGCAGCCCGTTGTTGTAGGGCAGCCAGAAGGCCAGGAACACGGCGGCGGCGGCCCATCCGGCTGCGGCGCTGCGGCGGACCTCCCGGCCCAGTCGCGGCATCACCTCACGGCTGATCAGCATCCAGCTGACCCCGCCCATAGCGAAGGAGGGCAGCCGCAGCCATGGTGGCACCGTGCTGATCTGAGACCACAGCGCATACAGCTCGTAGGGCCAACTGAACGGCGCCTCGGGGGCGTTGAACCATCGGTAGTAGTTGCCGATGTAGCCCATCTCCGCACGAGTGCGGATCATCGTCAGGATGTAGCCGTCGTCGGAGGTGATCCCGCCGATGACCACCCAGACGGCGAGCACCGTGAGCACTGCGGCGTCCCGTCCGGTGGGTCGCCACCAGCCCGAGGGCAGTACTCGGGGAGCCCGGCGCCCGATCCGCCGGTCCAGCCGATGCATCAGGATCAGACTGACCAGCACGGCCAGTACGGCGGCCGCGATGGCAGCGAGCTTGATCGGGTGCGGGACGGATTGGAACCGGGTGTCCGCGGTGATCCGCACTGCCAGCCCACGGACCGGGTCGCGTTGCTCGATCAGGGCCGAGTAGATACCGGTCACCTGCGGCCGGACGTCCTGGTCGACCTTGACGAACCGCAGGGCGCCAGCCGACGCCGTGGTGCCCCGGGCGTCCGAGGAGACCTGGATCATGCACTGCCGCGGAGACGGCGGGATGGTGCTCAACAGGACGTTGCCCAGCGCCTGGCCCCGGCTGATCAGAATCAACTTCCCGGCGTCGACCTGCAGCACCATCCCGACCGCGGCACCGTCGGTCGACCCGGGCGGGGTAGTGGCCAGCAGCGAAGCCGGCTGCGGCGACCGCGCATCCAACGAGACGGCCGCAGCGCACGGGATCGTGGCGGTCATGTTCTGCGGCTGGTAGGTGACCAGCGGCGCGTTGACCGGCGCGAGATCGCCCGAGCGTGGCCAGGTGATCACGGTGGTGTCCTGGATCACCGGCAGCAGCGGCACAGCGATGGCGAGCAGCGCTCCGAGCAGGCCGAAGAAAGCCACGGCGAACCCGAGTAGCCGGGAGCCGCGCTTGTCGTTGTTGCCAGTGTCGGCGGTCGGCTCGGTGGCGTCGCCGCCAGTACTCGAGCGGCGGCGCGAGATCTCGATGTGCCCAGAGGTCAGCACGCCAGGAGGCTAGCCCAACGGGACTAACCCCATACCCCCCGTCCCTCTACATTGACCAGAACGTTACGACCCGGGCCCATCATGGGCGCTGTGGGCGCCCCATCAGTGCCGGTAGAAGCGCTCCGCGCGCCCTTGCCGGAGCAGCTTGAGCCACTGCCGGAAGGCCCGCGGGTCCCGCTTGGTGCCCAGGAAGTACAACCCGAATCGGAACACTTCGAGCATTCCGATCCGTCGCATGCCGGGCTGCGACAGCAGGTAGCCGCGGTTGCGGTAGGTGTAGTAGCGCTTGATCTCGTCGGCGGGGTCCTGGGCGTGGAAGTGCCCGCGCAGCATCGGCTTGAACTCCGCTGAGCCGTCCGGGTGCGCGTAGGAGGCCCGCAACGTCGTGCCGAAGCGCAGCCCGGAGCGGACCACCCGGCGGTGCAGTTCCACCTCGTCGCCCCGGACGAACAGCCGGTAGTCCGGCACCCCGACGACGTCCAGCGCGTCGGCGCTGAACAGCGCGCCGTTGAAGAAGCTCGCGATGCCGGGCAGGAAGTCGGTCCCCAGTTCGCTGCGGCGGCGCTTCCAGGTCAGTCCCCGGCGCAGCGGGAACGCCAGCCGTTCCGGGTCGTCGATGTTGACCACCACCGGGGAGATCACCGCGAGGTCCCGGCGCTTGGCCTCCTCCAGCAGGGTCTGCAGGACCCGGACGTCGGCGGGGCAGCCGTCGTCGTCTGCCAGCCACACCCAGTCCGCGCCCAGCGCCAGGGCGTGCAGGATCCCCAGCGCGAACCCACCCGCGCCACCCAGGTTGCGCAGCGAGGGCAGGTACGTCGACGGGATCGGGCAGTCCCCGACGACGTCGTGGGCCGGGTCGTCCGGGCCGTTGTCCACCACCACCAGATGGTCCGGTGCCCGGGTCTGCGCCGCGATCACCGCCAACGACTTCCCCAGCAACTCCCGCCGGTGCCGCGTCACCACCACGGTGACCACCATGGTCATCTGGTTGCTTCCGCGACGCGGGTGAGGGCTTCTGGGCTGAGGTTCTCATAGGGGTCTTTGCCCTTGTAGTGCGACAGCACTGTGCGTAGGTCGCCCTGTTCCCGGATCTGTCCGTGGTCGAGCCACAACCCCGAGCTGCACAGCTCGAGGAGGAACTCGTCGGAGTGCGAGGCGAACACCAGAATTCCGGACCGCTCAACCAGCGCGGTGAGCCGCTCGCGGGCCTTCTCCAAAAACGCCGCGTCCACCGCGCCGATACCCTCGTCGAGCAGCAAGATCTCCGGGTCGATGCTGGTCACCACGCCCAGCGCGAGCCGGACCCGCATGCCGGTCGAGTAGGTGCGCAGCGGCATCGACAGGTAGTCGCCGAGTTCGCTGAACTCGGCGATCTCCTCGGTGCGGGCCTCCATCTGCTTGCGGCTCATGCCCAGGAACAGCCCCCGGATGATGATGTTCTCGTAGCCGGAGATCTCCGGGTCCATGCCGACGCCCAGGTCGAAGACTGGCGCGACCTTCCCCACGATTTGCGAGCTACCCCTGGTCGGCTCGTAGATTCCGGACAGCAGCCGCAGCAGCGTCGACTTCCCCGCTCCGTTATGCCCGATCAGTCCCACCCGGTCGCCATGGCGCAGGGACACGGTGATATTTCGAAGTGCCTCGATGATCGGTACTTTGGAGTCGATCCCGATCTTTCCGCCGGCTCGTCCCACGGTGCCCAGCAAGGCCTTCTCCAAAGATCTGGTCTTCGCGTCGAAGATGGGAAAGTCGACGCAGGCGCCGCGCACGTCGATGGA
>DASUII010000014.1:0-3954 GCA_036279835.1 Pseudonocardiaceae bacterium | reverse complement strand
GGCCGCCCACTGCCCGATCTCTTTGGCCGCGTTGATGCTGACCGCGTCGAGACCCGGAGCAGGCACGTTGGCCAACATGCCGGCCTGGTCCAGATCTAGCTGGAAGTGCTGCGCCGGATCACCCAGAATCGAGGCCAGGTCCTGCACCGGCATCGGCCAGCGACCGGTGGATGGATCAGTCCATTGAGGTTCTCAGTCATCCCACCCGATGGCGGCGGAGCATCGAACCCACCGTGATCACCCAACGTGACGTTCCTCCTCACCCTGGCGCGCGACAGCGCCGCGCAGAGTCTGCCACAGCGCCCAACCTGCGCTGGCGTCCCACCAGCGGCATCGCAGCAGGAGCCTCACGACCCATGATCACGATTTGTGTGCCGGACGCGACAACCCGTGTCGTCTACGTCACACGAACGGTGATCACCGCAGTGCCTCAGCCCGTTAGCGGTGGCAGGTTGCCGATGACGGTCTCGGCGAACGCCTTCGCGGGGACGCACGGATCCTCCCGGCCCTGCCCAAGCCAGGTGTACCGGACGATCAGCGTCTGGGTGTCGGCCGCGGCTACCCGGAAGTAGCAGCTGGTGCTGTTCGCGTCGTCCTTGGTGCGGATCGCGGGCTGCCCCGCAACCTGGGTGACTTCGAGAATCGGGATCGAGTCGCGCTGGCTGTACACATTGCGCAGTACGTCATTGCCGATGTCGACGAACACCGCAAATTCCCGGGTGTGCGCCTTGTCGGTCCACTCGCAACCCTCGCTACCGAGGGCGTCCTTGGGCTGGCCGGGCTGGTCGATCCGATTGGCGTCGAGCTGTGACGGGGTGACCAACAGGCACGGCGGGATGGCAGTCAGGTTCTTGGGATTGCGCACCGGTGGGATGGGATCGTCCGCGGCTTTGCTCCCCGACGTCGTGGAATCCGCCGATGACCCCGGCGCTGCGCCGGCGTCATCTGACGGCCCAGCACCCGTCGAGCAGCTCGCCAGCACAACAGCTAGCGGCAGTACAACCAAGACGGCACGCATCACATCACTGCTTCCCCGAGCGCAGGTGGGTAACGCGCGGAGTCTGCCATGCGCCCTACCCGGGCCCATCGGCGACGGTCAGGGCAGCAGCCGGGCTATCGCTTCGACGATTCCACTGACGACGCCGTACGCCAGCACCACGAACAGGACGAACGAGATGGCGAAGAAAAGCCCCGCGCCCCCGTTGGAGTGGGTCTGTATCGGCAAGCTCGGGCGTGAACGATCGATTCGACGACGGAGGTCACCAAGCTGCACGGGCGTGCGGGACCCGGCTGCCAGCGGTGGACGGTAACGCGAACGCAGGCCGCCGGGTCGGCGCGGCGGTGGTGCAGCCGACGGGACCGGCACGGGGATCACCGGTCGCGGGCTACGACCCGGGCCGCCGGCCGAGCGCGGTACTCCCATCTGCGGGGCAGGCCGAGGTAGCGGTGCGGTGAGATTCGCCGGTGCAACGCTGGGCGGCGCACCAGTGCGCGGGGCGACGGTGGGTTGGGCGACAGTCGGCGAGACGGTGGGCTGGCCGACGGGCTGCGGTGCTGGCGCCGCACCAGGATCCTTATCTACCAGCCGGGTGGGATCCTCGCCGAGTGCAGCGGCGACCGCTTCCCGCATCAGACGGGTGTTCGGCAGCGGAGGAAGGGTGAACGGTGGCAAATCGGGCGCATCGCGCCAGCCATCGCGGCCCGAGGGATCCGGCAGCGGCGCGGGCGACTCGGTACCGTCGAAACTGCCGGACAAGGCGTCCGGCGAGTGCTCACTCACCCCACCATGGTGCCACGTACCGCAAACCCTCGTGAGTGGGAAACAGTGTTATAACACTGTTTCCCACTCACGAGCGTCGCACAGTGGCGCCCCTGGAGCGCGCCGGAGCCGGACCCTTAGCCCGCTTCTCAGCCAACAACTCCGCCGCCCGCTCATCACTAAGCGTCTCCACGCTGTCCCCTTTGCGCAGCGATGCGTTCACACCTTCCCCATCGGTGACATAGGGCCCGAAACGGCCCTCCTTGACCACCATCGGCTTCGCCGTGACCGGATCCGCGCCCAACTCGCGCAGCGGCGGCTTCGCGGCGGCTTGGCGCCCCCCGCGCTTGGGCTCGGCGTAAATCTTCAGCGCCTCGTCAAGAGTGATCGTGAAGAGCTGCTCCTCGTCGGCCAGGGACCGCGAGTCCGTGCCCCTTTTCAGGTAGGGCCCGTAGCGCCCGTTCTGCGCGGTGATCTCCTGGTCGGTGCCCGGGTCGGTGCCGACCACCCGCGGTAGCGAGAGCAACCGCAGCGCATCGCTGAGGTTCACCGTCTCCAGACTCATGGACTTCAACAGCGAGCCGGTCCGCGGTTTCGGCTTCTTAGCGGCTGCGGTCTTGGCGGAGTCTTTTTTCACGCCCTTCTTCGGCGCATTTTTCGGGGCGTCTAGCGGGGCCTCGTGCTCGGGCAGCACCTCGGTAACGTAGGGCCCGTAGCGGCCCTCCTTGGCGACGATCTCGTGTCCGGTCACCGGATCAGCGCCCAGCGAGCGGCCCTCTACCGGAGTGGCGAAGAGCTTCTCGGCGATCTCGGCGGTCAGCTCGTCGGGTGGCAGGTCGTCAGGCAGGTTGGCCCGCTGCTGGTCGTCGCCGACGACCCGTTCCAGGTATGGGCCGTAGCGCCCCACCCGGACCATGACGTCGCGGCCGGCGTCGTCGGTGAACAGCGGGATGGAGTTGACCTCCCGGGCGTCGATCTCCTCCAGGTTCACCCCGACCAGCTTCTTCAGGCCGCCCAGGTGGGCCACCGACATGACGCTGCCCTGCTCCGAGCCGAAGTAGAAGTCGGTCAGCCAGTCGGTGCGATGCTGCGCGCCGGACGCGATGGAGTCCAGCTCGTCCTCCATCGCGGCGGTGAAATCATAGTCCACCAGGCACCCGAAGTGCTGCTCCAGCAGCCCGATCACGGCGAACGCGACCCAGGACGGCACCAGCGCCGACCCGCGCTTCCACACATACCCGCGGTCCTGGATGGTGTTGATGATCGAGGCGTAGGTGGACGGGCGGCCGATACCCAGGTCTTCGAGCGCCTTGACCAGGCTCGCCTCGGTGTAGCGGGGTGGCGCTGTGGTGGTGTGCCCCTCCGGTACCAACTCGGTGGCGGTGACGGGCTGGCCCTCGGTCAGCCGGGGGAGCCTGCGCTCGGCGTCGTCGGCCTCCCCGCCGGCCTCGTCGTCCACGGTCTCGACGTAGGCCTTGAGGAACCCGGCGAAGGTGATGGTGCGGCCGGACGCGGCGAACGTGCACGCCTCGCCGGTTGCGGAGGTGCCGGTGATCCGCACGCTCATGGTGGTGCCGCGGGCATCGGCCATCTGGGAGGCGACGGTGCGTTGCCAGACCAGCTCGTAAAGCCGGAACTCGTCGGCGTCCAGCGCGCCGGCCAGCTGACCCGGTGTCGCAAACGACTCCCCGGCGGGCCGGATCGCCTCGTGCGCCTCCTGAGCGTTCTTGACCTTGCGGGTGTACTGCCGCGGCCCATCATGGACGTAACTCTCACCGTAGAGCTCGCGAGCCTGGGCCCGGGCCGCCGAGATCGCCGTCTCCGACAGCGTGGTGGAGTCGGTTCGCATATAGGTGATGTAGCCGTTCTCATACAGCCGCTGCGCGGTGCGCATCGTGCGCTCCGCGGAGAACCGCAACTTCCGACCGGCCTCCTGCTGCAGCGTGGAGGTCATGAACGGCGCGTAGGGACGCCGTGTGTAGGGCTTCTCCTCAACGCTGGAGACGGCCAGCGGGGAATCGGCCAACGCCTCGGCAAGGCGCCCGGCGTACGCTTCGTCAACGATCAGCAGGTCGCGCTCGGAGCGCTTGGCCTGACCGTCTGGGCCGAAATCGCGTCCGGTCGCCACCCGACGACCGTCGACGTCGACCAGTCGCGCACCGAAACTCCGCGGCGCCGCGTCTTCGCCGGCATCC
>DASUII010000013.1:0-3612 GCA_036279835.1 Pseudonocardiaceae bacterium | reverse complement strand
CGCGTGCGATCTCCTCGGTCGACAGGCCGCCCAAGGTTCGGAGGGTCAGCGCCACCTGCGCCTCACGGGACAGCGCCGGGTGGCAGCAGGTGAAGATCAGCTCGAGGCGCTCGTCGCGGAAGGTCGTCGGTTCGTCCATCGTAGGTTCCAGGTGCGCAGTGAGCTCGTGGGCCATCAACCGGGTCTTCTCGGCGAGCACCTGCTGCCGGCGGATCTGGTCGATCGCTCGGTTTCGTGCCGTCGTGATCAGCCAGGCGGTCGGGTTGGCGGGCTCGCCGTCCCGGGGCCAGCGATCTGCCGCGATCGCGAAGGCCTCCTGGGCCACGTCCTCGGCCAGCTCGATGTCCCGGAACATCCCGACCAGCGTCGCGAGCACCCGTCCCCAGTGATCACGGAAGACCCCCTCAACCGCCACCAGGGACCTCGTCCCGGACCGGTCGCACCTCGATTGCGCTCGAGGGTCGCAGCGCCTGGAGTTCGGCTGCCACCGCCAGTGCCACGTCGAGGTTGTCGACCTCGATGACGATCAGGCCGCCCAGGAACTCCTTGGTGTCGACGAAGGGCCCGTCGGTCAGCAGGGTCTCGCCCTGCTGCTGACGCACCGTCGTGGCGGTCTGCGGGGCGTGCAGGCGCGCCCAGCTCGAAACATACGGGCGGGCGAGGACGGGAGCGACCCCCGCCTCGACCACCCGTCGCTCCTCCGGAGTGGACTCCTCGGTGCAGTAGATCAGCAAGGCGTACTGCATGACGCTCCTGTCCTGAGATCGGTGGCGCTTCGGCTCTTTGACGAACGGGGAGCCGGCGAACGGACACGTCCCGGAGAGAACTTCGGAAGCGGTTGTCCGTCGGGCGACCCTCGTTTGTCACCCCTCTCGGATCCCCGCAGACACGGGCCCACGCGTGGAAGTAAGGACGATGGACACAAGCAACTCCTGGCTCGGCGCTCGGGGGATGCCGTCGGTGCCGCTCACGGTGGCGATCCGGCACCGACAGCGCGACTTTCGATGCTACGGCCTGGCTAGGGCGGCGAAGTAGCGCTCCAGCGGCTGCTGGTAGAAGCTGGGATAGCCGGTGGAGATGTGGTCATGCCACTCTGGCGGCACGCCAGCGTGGTCGATGATGAAGCGGGTGCCGTCCTGCTGGCCGCTGAGCGTGAAGCGGACGATCGAGTACACGCCGGCGTCCCATTCCGAGGGGTGCGTGGCGCCGAATCGCCATGCCTGCACGATGCGCTGGCCGGGGACAAGCTCGATCTGACGGCCCTCGACCCGGCCGCCGAAGAGGGCGAACGCCTCACCCTCGCGGTCGCTGAGCTGCGCAGGCATGCCGGTGGCCGCGGCGAACTTCTGGCCGTCCGTCAGCACCTCGTAGACGGCCTCGGGGGCGGCGGTGATGATGGATTCCTGGTGAATGCGCATGGGGTGTCCCTTTGTTTGGCAGGCCGGATGCCAGCGTTGTCTTCGAGACGAACGGAGGTGCCGCAGACGGACACATCAGGCGATGAGGCCGGCCACGCCGTGGCAGGTTCGTGCGCAGGGGGGTCGAGCTCTTGCCCATGCGTTGCCGCCTGACGCTTTCTGGAAATGGTTGATCTAACGATCATCATTTTGCGGAGGTTGTCGACCCTATGCCGCGGGCCATGGGCCGCTGCGGGTAACGGAAACGGACTTCAGTCACACCCGCCGCGCCAGCCGACTATATGTCTGCGGTTTCGTGCTATGACACCCGAAACCGCAGACAAAGGCGATCGGGAGCCTCGCTCGAAATGGCGACGGGACGGGACGCTGGCCGCCCGCCAGCCGGGCCATCACGGCTTCCTGGTCGATCGCATGCGACGGTCTACAGTTACAAATGCGGGCCGACGCCTGTAGGGCTATGGTGACGCCGATGAACACTGGCGTCCACAGACCTGCTGTTCTACCTGCCGCCCGAGCAACGAGGTGAGGAGCGCGATGAGCGAGAACACCGAGACCGCGATCCTCGCCGGGGGCTGTTTCTGGCCCGCGCAGGAACTGCTGCGCCACCGGGACAGAGTCATTTCCACCCGCGTCGGCTACACCGGCGGAAAGAACGACAACCCGACCGCCGGCAACCATCCGGGTCATGCCGAGGCGGTCGAAGTCACCTTCGATCCTGCGCGGACCTCCTACCGGGCCATCCTCGAGTTCTTCTTCCAGATCCACCGGCCCGACCTTGGCGAAGGGCTAGTCGGTTCCGACTACCGTTCCGAGATCTTCTATACGAGCGACGAGCCGCAAGGTCGCCGGGGACACGATCGCCGACGCGGACGCCTCAGGCCTGTGGCCCGGCAAGGTCGTGACCAAGATCAGCGAGGCCGGTCCCTTCTGGGAAGCCGAGGCCGAAGACCAGAACTACCTCCAGCACTATCCCGAGGGCAAGAACCAGTTCAGTCCGTAGCCGTCTGCTCCGGGATGCCGCCTTGACGATGAGTAGCCGCGCGGGTCATCTCGTGATGCGCCTGCCGGACATACGGCGATGCCAGGAGTGTCAAACCCGCGATCCACAGGTCGCGCCGCTGGCGACGACATCCTCCGTCAGATCCCGGCGACCTGCGGGTCCTGCCGAGGCAGCGGATGTCCACGTCGAGCTCATCCTGGTCTAGCAGGATATTCAGTAGTCCGACCACGCCACCGACTGGAGCAACCGTGACCGAAGCCATGAAACCTGTCGAACTGACCGTCGTGGACACGAACACCGCCACCTGGGAGCTGTTCCCCGTCGCGTACATCGGGGCGAACCTGGAGCACGTTCCGCTCATGAGCGACCCGGAGACCGGGATGATGATCCTCAAGATGGTCTACCGGGCGGGATTCACCAACCCGTGGCACAGCCACCCCTGCGCTCACGGCGTCTACGTCCTCGACGGCACCCTCAGCACCCACCAGGGCCGCTACCCGGCCGGAAGCTTCGTGTGGTTCCCCGAAGGCGGGATCATGGAGCACGGCGCGACCCAGGAGGAAGACTGCACGTTCCTGTTCATCACCAACAAGCCGTTCGACATCCACTTCGTCGGCGACGAGGCCGACCCGGCCGCGCCGACGGTCTAGTGGCGAATGAGATATATCGCAGTCGATCGTCGCGGGCCTTATCTGTGGGTTACCTTCAGCCGGCCTGACAAGCTGAACGTGCTGCATGCCGAAGACCTGCCCGGACTCACGGACATCGTGGTGAATCTCGGTCCAGGTGTCACGGGTCTCGTCTTCACCGGTGCCGGACCTGCGGCGTTCAGCGCGGGGATGAATGTCGAGACGTTCGTCGGCATGGACCGGGCCGGTGCGAAAGCATTCATCGGCCAGCTCGCCGGGATCATGCAGGCCATCCGACGGGCGCCGGTCGTCACCGTCGCCGCGGTCAGCGGATACTGCCTGGGCGGAGCATTCGAACTGGCCCTTGCCTGCGACCTCCGCGTGGTCACCACCACGGCGGCCTTCGGACTGCCCGAGATCAAGATCGGCGTGCCGTCCGTCATCGACGCGGCCCTGCTGCCCGGTTTCGTCGGCCTCAGCAAGGCACGCGAGATGGTCCTGACCGGTGATATCTACCGGCTCGATCAGTTGCCGCCGCACAGCATCGCCAACGTCATCACCGAGC
>DASUII010000012.1:0-5063 GCA_036279835.1 Pseudonocardiaceae bacterium | reverse complement strand
CCGTCACGATCATGACCCGGCAACTGGACCACAAGAACTCCGGCACGCCGCCTCATCCCCGATGGGGCAGACCCCGCACCGTAGCGCCAGCACCCGAACTACAAGATCGACAAGCGGCGTGACTATTTGCCAACAGGCTCTAAGCGGCCGCAAAGCCGGTGCAGCTGATCGCCACCGTTGTCTTGAGCGCGACAGATCACGCCGGTCACGGTTAGCGTCGTCACTATGCGCAGCCTTGGCGAGCCGCGGACCCCGGCGGCCCGACCCGCGACGCAAGGATGCGGTTCGCGGGCTAGGCGTCGGATGCGTGCGGCTGGTCTGGTCCTCGGCGTGTTGCTGGCGGCCGCGGCGCTGGGATTCGTGCTGCTGTGGGCGCTGACCCCGTCGGTGGACGACCTCCAGCGGCGAGTGGCGGATCGGCTGGCCGCCCACGGGGCCACCCAGCTCGGCGCGCTACCGGTGCCCGACCGGGTTGGCCAGGCTGTGGTGGCCACCGAGGACAGCCGGTTCTTCACCGACCACGGCGTTGACCCTCGGGGCGTTGTCCGGGGTCTGCTCGGCGGCCTTGAGGGCACTGAGGACGGCGGCGCGACGCTCGACCAGCAGCTCGCCAAGCTGCTCTACACCCCTGAGCGCACCGACGTGGGCGCCAAGATCGAGCAGGTCATCCTCGGTGTGAAGATCGACAGCGGGTACTCGAAGCGGCAGATCCTGCGGGCCTACCTCGCCAGCGTCTACTTCGGCCAGGGCTACTACGGTCTCGCCGACGCCGCCCCCGGGTACTTCGGGCTCGCGCCGGGCGACCTGTCCTGGGCGCAGGCGAGCCTGCTGGCGGGGGTGGTGCAGGCCCCGACGGCCTACGATCCGCTGACTCACCTCGATCTCGCCAAACAGCGCCAGCGTGACGTCCTCGACCGGCTCGTCGATACCGGGATGTTCAGCCGGGCGCAGGCCGACGCCGCGTTCGCCGCCCCGCTACGCCTAGCGGTACCGCCCCGTACTGGCCTGCGTACTGACCGTGGTGCTCCACCCGCCACTGGCCGACCACTACCTGCCGCTGGGCGCTGATCACAGCTTTTTGTGCATCGTTCTGGGCTGACACGTGAGGTGATACGCGGCGAAAGTGACCCCGAGCGAACCGGCTCTTCTCTCCGACGAGGCCGGGAACGGTAGGCCCCTAGATGTCCGGCAAGCATCGTCGCTTCATCCCGCACCGTCGACGCCGCGCCGTCACCGTCACCGGTGCAACGCTGGCGGCTGGCGGTCTCCTAGCGGGCACCGCCTCCGCAGCCCCGGACGTCAACTGGGACGCCGTTGCGGCGTGTGAGTCCGGCGGGAACTGGGCCACGAACACCGGAAACGGCTTCTACGGAGGCCTGCAGTACACGTTGAGCACCTGGCACGCCAACGGTGGCGTGGGTAACCCCGCCGCTGCGAGCCGGGAGCAGCAGATCTCCGTGGCCCAGCGCGTTCTTGCGACCCAAGGGATCGGCGCGTGGCCGGTCTGCGGACGTCACGCCAACGATAGTGCCCCTTCTGCCCCGGCCAGACACGCTGCTCCAGCGGAACCGAAGCACGCCGCGCCATCCGTCCCGGCCGCGCCACCCGCCGCTCCTGCACCCACGCCCGCGTTGCCAGCGCAGACTGGCCCCACAATGGATTACGTAGTGGCCGCCGGCGACACCTTGGCGCAGATCGCCACTGCGCAATCCGTACCCGGTGGGTGGCAGCAGATCTACGACGCCAACCGGGACACGATCGGCGACCCGAACGTCATTATCGTCGGCCAGCACCTGAAGGTGCCCGATGGTGCGGCGTCAGGAGTACCCGCGGCGACCCCACCGGCTCTCGCTTCGGTGATGAAGCTCGCTGATACGGCGGCTCGGGCCATCACCCCGGCACCGGCACCGGCCCCTGCCGCCACACTCCCGGCTGCCGACGCACCTGCGGCGGCCAAGGCCCCTGTCACGGCACCCGCCCAGGCGCCCGCGGCGACCAAGGCACCCGCGGCGACCAAGGCACCGGCCGAGGCACCCGCGGCTGCCAAAGC
Organism: Pseudonocardiaceae bacterium; assembly: GCA_036279835.1. Classification (GTDB taxonomy): domain Bacteria; phylum Actinomycetota; class Actinomycetes; order Mycobacteriales; family Pseudonocardiaceae. Next base: position 3,013 of record DASUII010000012.1, on the reverse strand, counting down.
ACCCGCATCGTTCACGATGAAGGTCGCGGCCCGCGCGGTCACCGCCGCACTAGCTCAGCAGGGCACGCCCTACGTGTACGGCGGCGCCGCTCCGGGTGGCTTCGATTGCAGCGGGCTAGTGCAGTGGATCTACAAGCAGGTCGGGATCACCCTGCCGCGCACCGCCGCGGCGCAGTCCACCGCCGGGCATCCAGTCAGCCTCAACGAGCTGCAACCCGGCGACCTGCTCTTCTTCTACAAACCAGTGGATCATGTCGTCATCTACGTCGGAAACGGCAAGATCGCCGAAGCGTCCCAACCCGGCCAACCGATCCATGTACGGGCCATGTATCTCAACGGCTTCGTCGGAGCACGCCGGATCGTCTGACCTCACACGGTCGCTCGTTACCGTCAGTCGCCACGCTGAGGTGGTCTAAGGTCGCTCTCAGGCGGGGGGTCCACACTAGGCGGATGCGCATCCTCGTAGTCGATGACGACCGGGCGGTCCGGGAGTCGCTGCGCCGGTCGTTGCAGTTCAACGGCTACACCGTGCAGCTTGCCGGGGACGGGCTGCAAGCCATCGAAGTCGTAGCGACGCAGCGACCGGACGCTATGGTGCTCGACGTCATGATGCCCCGGGTAGACGGCCTGGAAGTGTGCCGGCGGCTCCGCGGTACCGGCGATGATCTCCCGATACTGGTACTCACCGCCCGGGACGCGGTCTCCGACCGGGTCGCCGGGTTGGACGCCGGCGCGGACGATTACCTGCCCAAGCCATTCGCGCTGGAGGAGCTGCTCGCTCGATTGCGGGCGCTGCTCCGGCGCTCTCCGGACAGCGTCGGGACGGCCGGCATCACCGCGACCACGCTGGAGTTCGCCGATCTCGTCTTAGACCAGGGCACCCGCGAGGTGACCCGGGGCACCCGCCGGATCAGCCTGACCCGCACCGAGTTCAGCCTGCTGGAGCTGTTTATGCGACACCCCCGGCAGGTGCTCACCCGCGGCCGGATCCTGGAGGACGTCTGGGGCTATGACTTCCCCACCTCGGGCAACGCACTGGAGGTCTACGTCGGCTACCTGCGGCGCAAGACCGAAGCGGGCGGTGAGCCGAGACTGATCCACACCATGCGCGGCGTGGGCTACGCATTGCGGGTGACGCCTCCGTGACACAGCCGGCCGACCCGAACTTCGGGAATCGGCGGATGTCGCTGCGCACCAGAGTCACCGGGTTGGCCGCAGTGTGCGTCGGAACCGCCGTCGCACTGGTGTCGCTCGCCGGCTACTTCACGGTGCGCACCAGCCTCTACGATCAGCTCGACACCACGCTGCTGCAGCGCGCCGATTCGCTGCGCAGCACATTGGCCAACGCCGAGCAACTCGGTGGCATACCCGCCAGCTTCTTCAGCGCGGCTGACATCCGGGTCGGCCTGCTCGACGGCCGCACGGGCCAAAGCGTGGTCGGCGGGGACCTAGAGCTGGGCCCCCAGGAACTCGCCGTGGCGCGCGGCGAGCAATCCGAGTCGTTACGTACCGATAAGGCGCGGGATCTGCGTGTCGCCGCCGTGACCGCGGGTCCGGATGCCGCGCTGGTGGTGGCCAGCGGCTTGGATACCACCCGGATCACCCTGTCCCGACTCGGTCTGGTCTTCATCCTGGTGGGAGGAGCTGGTGTGCTGCTAGCCGCGGCTGCGGGAACCGCGGTCGCCCAGGGCGGTTTGCGCCCGGTGCAACGACTCACCGAGGCGACCGAGCGGATCGCCCGCACCGGTGATCTGCAACCGATCGCCATCTCCGGCGACGACGAACTCGCCCGGCTCACCGGCAGCTTCAACAGCATGCTCGCTGCGCTGGCCGAATCGCAGGAACGCCAGCGCCGGCTGGTCGCTGATGCCGGCCATGAGTTGCGCACCCCGCTGACCTCGTTGCGCACCAACCTGGAGCTGCTGGCCGCCTCCGATCGCCCGGACGCTCCTTCACTGTCCGAACAGGACCGCAAGGAGATCTCCGGCGACGTGCGGGCCCAAGTGGAGGAGCTGTCCACACTGGTCGGAGACATCGTCGAGCTGGCCCGCGAGGACGCCCCTCAGGTGGTGCACGAACCGGTCGAGCTGGCCGACGTCGTCGAGCGGGCGTTGGCCCGGGCGGCCCGCCGGGCGCCGGGAGTCCACTTCGAGGTCGACCTTGTTCCATGGAGCCTGCTCGGTGACGCCAACGCTCTGGAACGCGCCGTGCTCAACCTGCTCGACAATGCCGTGAAGTGGAGCCCCCCGGGCGCGACCGTCACCGCCCGGTTGGCGCCGACCGGACGGGGTACTGCCGCGGTCGACATTGCCGACGCCGGACCTGGCGTCGCCGACGCCGACCTGCCCTATATCTTTGAGCGGTTCTATCGCTCGTCGGACGCGCGTACCTTGCCCGGGTCGGGACTCGGACTGGCCATCGTGGCGCAGGTCGCCGCCCGTCACGAAGGTACGGTGCGGGCCAGGAAAAGCCTCGCGGGCGGGATGCTGATGACCCTCGAGCTACCCGGTCGACCATCCACCCATCACCCTTAAGGTGCCTCATATGCCCCTCTCAGGAATCCAGGACACCCTAGAGATATGACCGATGAGACGCCGCGCCCAGCACAACCCGGTGATCCGGGCGGATACCCCTCGCCCTGGGCACCCACTGGTCAACCGGGTTCGTCGTGGCAGCCGGGGCAACAGCATTCCCCTCCCACCACCCCGATCGGGATGCCGCTCGCAAGTGACTCACGGCCACGTCGCGGTGGGCCCGTTGTCGGAGCCGTCGTGCTGTCGCTGATCGTGGGCCTGGTCGCCGGAGGTGTCGGTGGCGCCGTCGGCTATGAGCTGGCCAGTAGCGGGTCGCAGGCCACCAGCGCGCTGGACTTGCCCGCGCCGGGTGCCGTGCCGATCGCTAACCTCCCGGCTGGGTCGGTCGAGCAGGTGGCGCAGAAGGTGACGCCCAGCGTGGTCCAGCTCCGGGTCCACGGATCCCAGATAGCTGCCGAGGGCAGTGGAATCGTGCTCAG
>DASUII010000011.1:0-9899 GCA_036279835.1 Pseudonocardiaceae bacterium | reverse complement strand
GTCAAGATCCTCGACGCCGTGGTGGTGCGGGAGCTGGCGCTGACGGCCTGCCCGGCCACCTACGTGGCTACCCACGCCGAAATCGAGCAGAGCTTTGCAGCCGCCTGGCATTGGGCCGCGGACCCGCACGCTCCGCTCGCTACCATCCCCGGCGTGACCTGGACGTCCGTCGAGGTCACCGTCGAGCAGGTGCTGTCCCGCGCGCGGTGACCGGCTTCAGTCAAGGTGTGCGCGATGATCGAAATTCACTACCGTTCCGACGGGCAGCCCCAGCCAAGCAGCCGCTACCACGACCTGGCTGACCTAGCGATCTTCGCCCGTACCACCGTCGTCGACGCCCGCGCGCTCACCCGCGCGCTCAGTTCCGAGGCCGATCGCCGGGGCCTGCAACTGCCCGACAAGCTCGCCATTCCGGATCCCACCTGGGGCCCAGGCTATGCGCGAGTAGCACGAGACAACCCCCGCCTCGCCGATCGCGACATCGACCATGCGCTCCGAACCGCAGCCGCGGACCTGCTGGAGGTGCTGCGCAGAATCGCCGATGCGATCGTCGGACGCGGTCGCGGCAAACCTGTGGCTGTTCTAGTCGCAGAGTCGGGTCCGATCCCGCCCGTACGGTGCGAACCGATGGACGCGCAGCGGATGAAGCCGCCCGGCGGCCGCGCCAAGCAGGCTGGCCGCCGCGCCACCGGCGCTGCCGCCGCCATCCGTTGTCAGCAAGTCACCAGTGATGACGACCCACCCACGGATGTCTTGCTGTGTCGGGCCGAGGAAATATGGGTAGCGGCGATTACCAGACGTTTGCTATCGGCGCGAGCACGCAGCGCATAAGAGACCTCCCCGACCAGTGCGCGAGCGGCCCACAAGGCGTCGTACAGCTCGCCGGTGTGGGTCTTGGCGACGAGGCCGAGTAGTTCCTGAGCGGTGACTAGCGCCGACGCCGTGGCGGCGACCAACGGGTCCGCAGTGTCCAGCGCGGTGACCAGTGTGACCCGTAATTCTTCCAGCCTGCCGGCCAGCAGCGTGGCCGGTACCGCCGGCGCCTGGCGAGCGCAAGCCAGGAACCGGCCCAGTGACTCGGCCAACTCGCTCGGGTCGTCGAAGGTCACGTAGGCGGTAGGACACAACGGCTCCAGGTCTTGCAGGAGGGTAGTGGTGATAGGCATATCAGCATGCACGGCGAAAAACATCGGTCGCCGCGTGACCACGCTATTGTAGGCGATCTCAAACGCCCCGGACTCCGACAACTCCGTTCGCACGATCACCATCGCGTGTGACCGGGCCAGTAATCCTAACCGCCAGGCACGAAACGCTGATGGGCTAAACACGGCGCCAGTGACCGCCTCAAACTCGGAGCGGAACGACTCCGCGGACTGTGCCTCCAGCCCAGTAAGTACCTCTGCTCCGGCTGCGGCAAGCTCGTCCAGCACCCCTTGTACCAAGTGTGTGTCCTTACTCCCAGCTCGAGTCAACGGCTGACGCACAAATACCCGCAATTGCTCTGGCGACTTCACTATATTCACGCTACCTTTCTGGCTTACCTAGCCCGAACAACGATTCCGCTGCCACGAGTTGTGCGCCGTCCCGTCCCCGTGCCAACAAGCGGAATTCTCATCACCGGGCCATCGGTCCGCTGTCACATATCCGACATGGGCAGTGTCAGCTTGCCGACACGTGCAGTGTCACGTTGTCGATGCCTTTGCCCACGTCAGCGTGCGCTATCGATGCTGGACAGGTGCGGTACCGAGGGCGATCTGGCGGCTCGGTCGGAGCAGCTCAAAAATGTCCAGACCAATCCACGTAATTTGCGACCGTGGTCTTCTAAGGTCCGTCCACCAAGCGAAGGTCAAGTTCGGTCGACGGCACTGTGGGTAGGGCTCTACAGACCAGAGATGCACGCCAACTCCTCTCCGGCGAGGCCCAGGATCTCGGCGATGTGGAGCTTCGCCCCGTGGCAGCGGGCAACGGAGTCGACCTCAGGGCCTATGTCGGCTGTCACTCGACACGACGCCGTGGAGGTAAGTTCCGCGAGGACGGGCAGCGCTCCACGCTCCTCGCGCAGTGCCGTTCGGAGGGCATTGGCGGCGCCGAGGCAGGTCGCAGCAGCCCGCGGTCGGTCCGGACCGAGGACGACAGCAACCACTTCGAGCGTCTCGGCCACCCAGCGGTGTGAGCCGAGATCTCGAAGTACCGTCACCAGTTCGTCGAGAAGACGATGAGCGCGCGCGGTTTGGCTGGCGACTACTGCCGCCTCGGCAGCACGGACGAGTGCCATGACAAGAACCTGACTGCCGGGGAAGTTCCGCGCTGCTCCTATGGCCTCATCTGCGGTGGCCTGCGACGCTTCAACGTCACCAGCGGTGGCCTCGAGCAAGGTGCGCGTTCCGAGCAGTTGGGGCACCAGATAGTGCTGAGGCTGATCGGCGACAAGCTCAAAGCAGTCCGCCAAGATCACGCGGGCCGACCCGAGCTGGCCCGCGGCCAACAGCGCCCAGGCACGAAACGACATCGGCCACGCCAACCAAGCAGCGCGCTCGCGATGAGCGAAGGCCTTCACCATGGCGGCTACGAGGGACTCCGCCTCTGCCAGCCGTCCTTGAACGCCCACATGGAGGGCGAGAATGAGCATGGCGGTCCCAGCGCTCTCGTCGTCGCCCGCTTCGAGTCCAAGATCGATCGCTTCGCGCAGCAGAGGTTCGGCGCGGTCGGCGTCCCCGCCGACGTTGCGCAGAACGCTCGCCAGCCCGATGCGAGCATGGACGGCTAGCGCGACCGCGCCATAGAGCGGCGCAGCCGCTGCTCGCTCCAGCCAAACGACGGACTCCACGGCTCCGGTGAGCAGCCAGTAGAACCACAGAGGCACTGCGAGCGCTCGTACCGCCTGTTCATCTCCTCGCGCCGCAGACCATTCCAATGCGGCGCGAAAATTATCGATTTCGCCGTGCACCCAACGAAGCCACGGACCATCCGAGTGTTCCGCCAAACGACCGTCCGTGGCTGCGATCAAAAATGATCGATGACGCTCGCGAACGGCCTCGGTCTCACCGCCCGCGCCCAACTTCATCGCAGCGAACTGGCGCACGGTCTCGAGCAGCCTAAATCGCGGTTCTTCGGCAGTCTCGTGTGGAACCGGAACCACAAGTGATTTGTCCACCAGGCACGCCATCAGGTCGACAGAGTCGTCGCCAGCCAGGTCCCCGAGATCGTTCTCATCCTGAACCGACAAGGCGCGAACGGCAGCAAGCGTCCAGGATCCGGAGAACACCGACAGTCGCCTGAGGAGAACTTTCTCAGGCTCCGGGAGCAGGCTGTAGCTCCAGTCGATAGCCGCTTCAAGTGTACGGTGACGCGGGTCAACGGTCCGTGGCCCTCCGACAAGATCGCGGAACCGGTCGTCGAGCCGCTCGGCGAGCTGGCGAACGTCGAGAATCCGCAGACGGGCCGCGGCGAGTTCGATCGCCAGCGGCAATCCGTCCACCCGGCGGCAGATCCGCGCGACGGCACCCGCGTTCGCGTCTGACAGCGTGAAGCCCGCCCGTGACGCCGCAGCGCGCGCGCAGAACAGCTCCACAGCTTGCGATCCACGGACTTGTGCGGCTCGGTCGGCCCCCGCACTGGGCAGAGATAGGCCACCAACTCGGACGGCCACTTCCCCAGGGACGGCCAGCACCTCCCGGCTGGTAGCGAGTACGGAAACACCCACACCGGTGGCCAGGATGGCATGAACAAGCTTTGCGACCGCTTCAACAAGGTGCTCACAGTTGTCCAGAACCATGAGCAGACGCCGGTGCCGGAGGTGGTCGCATAAAGCATCGACCAACAGCTGGCCTGAAGCCACCAACGCGCTCATATCCATCGACAACGCCTTCGCCACTACGTCCGTAACCAGACATGGATCACGCAGTGGGGTGAGGTCGACCAGGTGAACGCCGTCCGGGAACCTGTCCACTGCTCGCGCGGCCGCCTCGATCGCCAGGCGTGTCTTTCCCGCACCGCCCGGCCCCACGAGGCTGACCAATCGCGAGGTGGTCAAGGCCTCCTCAATCCCGGAGACGTCAGACGGGCGACCGACGAATGTCGTCAACGCCACCGGCAAGTTCGTCCGATACGCCAACGCCCGAACTCTCGGCGGTCGGTTGTCTGTTGGCATGTCCGGATGGGCCACCTGAAAGACCCGTTCCGATACGGTGAAATCGACCAGACCCACCTCGCCGAGCTCGATCAAGGTGATCGCATCGGGAAGGTCGTCGTTGGCGGCGCTGGCCGCCGACGACGAACACACGATCTGCCCACCCCACGCGATGGCCATGAGCCGGGCGGCCCGGTTGAGCGTCGGCCCGAAGTAGTTCCCGGCCCGATGCTGCGCCGGCCCGGTATGAACTGCCATCCGCACCCGCAACGGTGAATCGCACGACCAAACCGCCGTGGACAGGGCCAGTTGGCCGCCCACCGCAGCCTCCACCGCAGTCCCCGCACGGGCGAAGACGGCGATCATCCCGTCGCCCGTGTGACTGAACACCTCGCCCCCCATGGACTCCACCGCATGGCGAAGCAACCGGTCATGGAGGGCCAGGTCCGCTGCCATACAGTCCGGATTGTTCTCCCAACGGCGAGTGCTCGATTCGATGTCGCTGAACAAGAAGCTAACCAACCCAGCCAAGGGCGCGACGTAGGACACCTGAACGGTCACCTGCTCGATGCTGCTCATGTCCACTAGGGGTCACGGCCCACCGCGCCGAGCCGAGTCCTGCATCTATATGACCACCATCCACCGGGCTGCCGCAACACCCATACCGCACGGTCGCCAACCGGTCGCGCCGGGTGATTGCCACGGCGCGAGTTGCACTCTCTACCTGGAGGTGTTTTCCAGGGTGAGAGGTGGAGCCGCCTCGGGAATCGAACCCCCGGACCTGCTCATTACGATGAGGCCGTACCACGCCTTCTACGGCGTCTACCAGCGACAACAGTCGCAGTTCTCACACCTTTGGGTGCAGTAGCGGCACCGTGAGACCTGAGTTCGCACCACGTTTGATACCCACGCTGGGGCATCAGCGCACGCTCAGGTGATCCTCGTATATCGAGTTTCGTTATAATGCTCAATGGCCCACTCGGGGCTCGGCTACAAGAGTCCTACGTCCCGTCCGAGACTGCGCTCGGAAGGAATGGCCCCTGACGGGGCAGCTCTGGTAACGGGCGCGCTTAACCAACCTGGCGTCTCGGGCCAGATAGGAGCACAGCCCTCACCTAACCCACGCATTGATGCGTTTACGCAGGCAGACGGCGCGAGCCGATTAGGTCCAACCGTCGCCTACCCGATGGGTCGCCCTATGGTCTCCGCTGGAGACGAGGTCTCTGCGTCCCTTTTGGCTGGATGTGCGACAGCCGACGATGTTGGGTTGTACCGGCGAGCCAGCTGTCCCCCTCCAGCTACGGAGGGGGTCGCCTCCGAGCGTGGCACACGGGCGCGACATCGACAACTTTTGTCGATCCGGATCTCGCAAGCGCCTAATGAAGTCTACGCCGAACACTTGAACGATAGCTTCCAGCATAAAATAGCTCACTAACAGCTGTCCGGAAAAGGCGGGACCGCTCACACAGAGCGGAGAGGAGCAGCGGATGGCGACGATGGTGCTGGTGGCCGGGGCTTGGCTCGGTGGCTGGGCCTGGGAGCGGGTCACACCGAAACTGGTGGCTGCGGGCCACAATGTGTATCCGTTGACGCTGACCGGGCTAGGTGACCGGGCCCACTTGTCCTCGCCCCAAATCACGCTGAGCACGCATGTCACCGACATCGTCTCGGCGATTGAGTACGCCGACCTCCACGACGTCGTGTTGGTGGCGCACTCCTACTCGGGCGTGCCCGCGACCATCGCAGCCAACCTGATCCCGGACCGGATCAGCCGTGTGGTTTACGTGGCTGCGGTGGTGGCGCCAGCCGGCCGATCGCTGTTCGATGTCTTTCCGCCCGCCGCTGCGCAGGCGTTCCAGCAGTTGGCCGATGCCGACGGTGATGGCTGGCTGTTGCCGATGTTCAACGACGACATGCTGGACGCCTTCGCCGGTGCCCACGGCCTGTCGATGCAGGACCGTAGGTGGTTGCGCGCACGTGCGGCTGGCCAACCGATCGCCACCTACGGCGAGCTGGCGCCCGCCGATCTGAGCGCTGTGGGATCGTTGCCGCGCACCTACATCGTGTGCACCGGTGACCCAGGGCTCCCGCTCCCGGCTGGCATCGAAGTCGTCAAGTTCGAGGCCGGCCACTGGCCGATGGCCTCCAAGCCGGCTGAGTTGGCGGCACTGCTGAGCCGCATCGTCACGGTGCCCGATGATTGACCGGGCCTTCCCATGCCTGTTCCGCTTAGCCAGTGCCGAATCCCGCTTAGCGGTGGCCAGCATTTCCTTCGGGCAGCGCCAGGGCCTTGCAAGTCTTGCGGTGTCAAGGTTCGTAGGATCGGTGTGCAGTGAGTGCTCCTCCTGTTCAACGGTTGATCAACAGAGGTGGCGGGGGGTGGCGTGCGATGTTGTGCGCCGATTGCGGGTTCGCTAACCCGGACACAGGTCGGTTCTGCGGCCAGTGCGGCTGCAGGATCGCTTCTTGCGAGCGCGCTGCCGCCGGCGAACGCCGGCAACTTACGGTCATGTTCTGTGACCTCGAGGGATCAACCGCTCTCTCCCAGCGGCTGGATCCCGAAGACCTACGCGATATCCTCCGTTCTTACTACGATGCCGTGTCTAGGTCAGTGTCGGCGTTGGATGGCCACGTGTCCCAGTACCTGGGCGACGGTGCCTTGGTGTTCTTCGGTTATCCCCACGCCCACGAGGACGATCCGCAACGAGCGGTATGGGCTGGTCTCGCGCTTTTGGCCGAAGTCTCCGTCCTGAATGAGGATTTTGCTCGACGCTATGAGCTCTGCGTGAGCGTCCGTATCGGCATCCACACGGGTCCGGTCGTTGCTGGTGACGTCAGCGCCAGTCAGGAAAAGGCCGTGGTGACGGCCGTAGGACCGACCACGAACATCGCCGCCCGCGTACAAGAGGCCGCTCCCTCCAATGGCGTGGCGATCACCCTTGCCACTCGCCGGCTCTTGGGCCATCACTTCGTGCTCGAACCCCTCGGCGCCCGAATCCTGAAGGGCATCGCTGAACCGATCGAGCTCTTTCATGTCAGAGGCGGCAAGGAAGCCGGCACCGACGGTGTCCGCGCCCTTCGCCACACCGACGGCGGGCTGGTAGGAAGGGCGGGTGAGATGGACCGCCTGCGCGAGCGTTGGCAGCTCGTACAAGCTGGCGGTGGCGAGGTCGTCTTAATCGGCGGTGAGCCGGGGATTGGGAAGACCAGGCTGGTGCACGCCCTCGGACAGCATGTACTTGACGATGGCGGTGTGCGCCTTAGTTGTCAGTGCTCGCCCTATCACAATACGAGTGCTTTCTATCCCGTCATCCGGTTGATTGATGACCTGCTGGGTCTCGACCGCTACGCGCACGCTGAGCGCACTCTCCAGCGTCTGGAGGTTGGACTGCGGAAGCTTGGCTTCTCCGTTCCCCAAGACGTACCGCCGTTCGCCGCGCTCATGATGGTGGAATTGCCGAGCGATTACCAGGCCCGGCCTTTGCGCCCAAACCAACTGCGACAAGCCAGCATCGAATCTGCGGTTCGGCTGCTCACCCGGATTTCGCAACTCACCCCGACATTGCTCGCAGTGGAAGACCTGCACTGGTCTGACGCTTCAACAACCGAGTTTGTCGGTCTCCTTCTGGAGCACCCGATCCCACGCATGCTTGTCGTCGTGACTTTTCGGCCCGAGTTCTCGCCACCTTGGCCGACGAGGCCATGGCTGGAGCTTTCGCTTCCACGCCTGGTCGATGATGCGGTGGAGGCCCTAGTGGTCCGTGTGGCAGGGGCGGGTGTGCCCCGTGAGGTCGTCAATCAGGTGCAGGTCAAGACTGACGGTGTACCGCTATTCGTCGAGGAGCTGACCGAGATGATCCTAAACTCGGGGGCACTCCGACGGCTGAACGGTTCCTTCGAGCTGGTCGGTTCGTTGCCAATTCACGAGATCCCGACCACGCTTAAAGATCTGCTGATGGCGCGCCTGGACAGGCTCGCCACGTTGAAGCCGCTCGCCCAAATCGCCGCTGTGCTTGGCAGAGAGTTCAGCCTCGAGTTGCTTCAGGCCGTCTCCCCCTATGACCAGGTCACAACCGCGAAGGGTCTGACCCAACTAATGAACTCCGGAGTGCTCAGATCCGAGGTCAGCCCAGCTAGCCAATCCGCCTATGCGTTCAACCATGCCCCCATCCGAGATGCAGCGCACGATACCTCCCCGAGGAAGGGACCCAGCCCACCTGGGGAGGTTGAGCTCCTCTCCGAGGAGGTGGCGGCCCAGACCAGCTACACGTTCAAACATATCCTCATTCGGGAGGCGGCCTACGAGTCCCTACTCAAGGCCACCCGCCGTGATTATCACGAGCGGGTGACGGAGGTGCTGATTGAACGCTTCGCCGAGCTGAGCGAGGCTCGCCCGGAACTCCTCGCCCATCACCTTAGCGAGGCTGGCTTGTTGGACGAGGCCATTTCCTACTGGCAGAAGGCGGCGGTCCAAGCCGTGGCCCGCTCGGCCAACGTGGAGGCGATAATGCATCTGGAGAAGGGGTTAGAACTTATCGCTAAGCTCTCCGAAGGCCCGGAGCGGGCCCAAAAAGAGCTTACGGCTCTCGTCACGTTGGCTAGCCCCCTTATTTCCCTAGAGGGCCACTCATCGGAGAAGGTGGGAATCCTGTGTGCACGGATCCGGAAGTTGTGCCGGCAACTGGGGGGTCGGCCGGAGCTCTTCCCCGCGCTCTTCGCTTTAGTTGGATTCTCCCTCACGAGAGGTGAGTTCGAGGTGGCGACCGAAGCGGGGATCAAGCTCCTCGCCGTGGCTCAGAAGACTCAGGACTCGGGGTTGTCCATAGTAGGAAGCTTCGCGCTCGGGGCGACCCTCTACTACCGAGGCGAATCAGCCGCGGCCCGGGTCCACCTCGAGCGAGGCGTCGGAACTTATCAACCTGCGGCGCACAGCTCCCTACGCTTTCAGTACCTGTTCGATCCAGGAGTGGGTTGCCGACGGCTACTTGCCGTGGTCCTGTGGCTACTCGGCCACCCCGATCGGTCCCTCCGGCACAGCTCGGAAGCGCTTGCCCTAGCCAGGACTCAGCGGCACCCCTATGGTCTGGCGGCGGCCCTCCTTTTTGCGGCCGTGCTCCACCAATACCGTAAAGAGGCAGGCTTAGTCCGCCGACATGCCGAAGCAGCGATGGCCATCTCGGGCGAGTACGGCTTCCCGTATTGGTCACACTGGGCGAGGATCCTCCGGGACTGGGCGCTGGTCGAACAAGCTGGCGCGCTTGCCTCCCGCAACGACCTGGCCAGCGCCGTTGACGACCTTAACGCTAGCGTGAACGCCTACCAGCAGACAGGGCCCGGGGCGTTCCAACCCTACTGGATGGGTCTCCTCGCCGAGGCGCACCAGAAGACGGGCCAGGTCAAGCAGGGTCTCTCACATGCAACTCGCGCTCTGGGCATGGTTGAGCGCAGCGGCGAGCGAGTCTGGGAAGCCGAGCTGCGCCGAATCCGAGGGGAACTCCTCCTTGACACCTCACGGGCTAACGCCGCCGAGGCCGAGATCTGCTTCCGCCAGGCGCTAGACGTCGCGGCTGTCCAAGGCGCCAAGGCTTTAGGCCTGCGAGCGGCGACCAGCTTGGCTCGACTCCTGCAACAACAGGGTCGCGCGGGGCGGGGCCGAGCCGTGCTGGCCGCTATGTATGGTCAATTCACCGAAGGATTCGACACTCTAGACCTCAGGGCCGCCAAAACTCTACTCAAGGAGCTAACCTAAACGCTTCGGACTTGAGAGTGG
>DASUII010000010.1:0-10497 GCA_036279835.1 Pseudonocardiaceae bacterium | reverse complement strand
GAACTCCGAGCTCACGCCGGAGCTGGCGTTGGCCCTGGCCGACGCGGCGGCGCGGGTGCTTGCCGACCGTGGCCTCAGTGGTACCGGGTCTCGCCCGGTAGCCGTCGTGGGCCGGGACCCGCGAGCCAGTGGCGAGATGCTGGAGGCGGCTGTTACCGCCGGTCTGACCGCGGCGGGCGCCGATGTGCTGCGCGTCGGCGTGTTACCCACGCCAGCGGTTGCGCACCTGGTCGGTGAGCTGTCCGCGGACCTCGGGGTGATGATCTCCGCGTCACACAACCCGATGCCGGACAACGGCATCAAGCTCTTCGCCGCCGGTGGCCACAAACTTCCCGACGCGGTGGAGGACGAGATCGCCGTCCGGATGCACAGCCGGGAGGGGCCGCGTCCCACCGGAGCTCGGATCGGCCGGGTGCGGGATGTCCCGGAGGCCGCCGGGCGCTATGTGGATCACCTGCTGCTGGCTACCCCGCACTCGCTGGACGGGGTTCGCGTGGTGGTCGACTGCGCCCATGGCGCGGCGTCCGTCGTCGCTCCGGAGGCTTACCACAGGGCCGGTGCTGACGTCGTGGCGCTGCACGCTCAGCCGGACGGCCTCAATATCAACGACGGCTGCGGATCCGCCCATCTGGATGATCTGCGCGCGGCGGTCGTGGCGCAGCGCGCCGCGATCGGTATCGCGCACGATGGCGACGCCGATCGTTGTTTGGCCGTGGATGCCACCGGTGCGGTGGTCGACGGTGACCAGATCATGGCCATCCTCGCGCTGGCCATGCGGGACAGCGCTGAGCTGGTCGAGAACACCTTGGTGACCACCGTGATGAGCAACCTGGGGTTGCACCAGGCGATGCGCGAGCATGGTGTGATCGTCAAGACCACCGCGGTGGGGGATCGGTACGTGCTCGAGGCGCTGACCGCGGGTGGGTTCTCGCTGGGTGGTGAACAGTCCGGACACGTGGTGCTTCCCGAGTACGCCACCACTGGCGACGGGTTGCTGACCGCATTGCGACTGATGGCCCGGATGGTTACCTCGGGCCACAACCTGGCGGAGCTGGCTAGCGTGCTGACCCGGCTGCCGCAGGTGCTGCTCAACGTCGTGGTCACCGAGAAGGCGGCGGTCGCGGCAGCACCCGCGGTGGCTGAGGCGCTCGCCGATGCCGAGGCCGAACTAGGCGATACCGGCCGCATCCTGCTGCGCCCATCAGGAACCGAGCAACTGGTACGCGTGATGGTCGAGGCTCCCACCGAATCCGCCGCCACGGACATCGCTGCCCGGGTAGCCAAGGTTGTCGCCGCCGTTTAGCTGACCTATCCCGCTTCCGGCTCGGCCAGCAGAACGTCGTAGTCGGTGGCGCCGACGAGGTGACGCACCAAAAACGCGGTGACCAACGCCCGGCTGATCCGCCGGGTTGCGGCTTCTGAGCCACTGCCGATGAGCATGTCGGTCCAATGTGGGCCTTCGGTGAAGCCGAGATGGCTGGCCTTGGGCACCGTCCGCAGCTGCACCGGGCCGGCCCACGCCCTGACCACCGGTTCGGCATGCCCGACGGCCGGGGCCACCTGGTCGTTGTCGCCCGCCACGTGCAGGCCCGGCATGGTGCAGCGGGGCGCGGCAGCTACCGCTGACGGCAGGGTCTCGGCCAACGCCAGGGTGACCACCGCCCGGCACCGGCCGTCGTCGGCCGCCGCGAGCACCGCGCAACCGCCGCCCATCCCGTGCCCCACCAGCCCCAGCATGCCGGGATCGACGCTGATCGCGCCCTCTCCCAGCCGCACGCCGGCGCACACGTCCAGCGCGGTGCGTAGATCGGTGGCGAACTGGCGGTGCGACGCCAGCGGGCCGCCCTGAGTGGCGGGCGCTGCCGCGACGAAACCCCAGGTGGCCAGGTGACGCAGCAACTCGTCGTAGCGTGCCGTCGGCTGCAACCAGCCGTGCCCGAACGCGACGGCGGGCAGTCCCAGCCCGGAGCGCGGAGTGAACACCACCCCGGGCAAGCCGGCCGCTGCGAGGTCACCGCGGGCGACCGCATGCGGACCTGGCCGGGACAGCTCCTCAACCGTGCGGCGGAGCGCGGGATCGGTGCGTGCCATGAGCCGGGACGGTATCGGATCGCGGAGATGACGTTGGGCTAGCGTTGACGCCCATGTGCGGAATCGTGGGCTACGTAGGACATCGAGACGCCTTGGACGTCGTCCTACAGGGTCTGGGCCGGCTGGAGTACCGCGGATACGACTCCGCTGGTGTAGCGGTGCTCACCAGCGCCGGCACGCTGGCGGTGACCCGCAAGGCCGGGGCGCTGGCCAACCTGATCGGTGAGCTCTCCCGAACCGGGCGCGCGGCGTTGCGCGGCACCGCCGGGATGGGCCACACCCGCTGGGCCACCCATGGTGCGCCGACCGATCGCAATGCCCACCCACACCGCGACACCGCAGGCAGGTTGGCCGTGGTGCACAACGGGATCATCGAGAACCACGCTCAGCTGCGCGCCGAACTGGAGCGTGGCGGGGTGGAGCTGACCAGCGACACCGACACCGAGACCGCCGCGCATCTGCTCGCCGCGGCCTACGCGAGCTGTGGTGACCTGCCACTGGCCGTCCGCACGGTGTGCCGCCAGCTGCACGGTGCCTTCACCCTCGTCGTCACTCATGCCGACGAACCCGACCTGATCGTCGCGGCGCGCCGCTCGTCGCCGCTGGTGGTCGGTGTGGGTGACGGGGAGCACTTCGTCGCCTCCGACGTCGCGGCGTTCATCGAACACACCCGCGACGCCGTCGAGCTCGGTCAAGACCAAGTCGTGACGATCACCCGCGACGGCTACCAGATCACCGATTTCCACGGTGCTCCCGCGTATGGGAAGCCCTTTCACGTGGATTGGGACCTGTCCGCGGCGGAGAAGGGTGGCCACGACTACTTCATGCTCAAGGAGATCCAGGAACAACCCAGCGCCATCGCCAATACCCTGCGTGGGCATTTCATCGACGGTCGGATCGTGCTCGACGAGCAGCGGATGGACCTCCAGGAGCTGCGCGACGTCGATAAGGTTTTCGTGGTCGCCTGCGGGACCGCGTATCACTCCGGGATGGTCGCCAAGTACGCCATCGAGCATTGGTGCCGGTTGCCGGTGGAAGTCGAGCTTGCCAGCGAGTTTCGGTACCGCGACCCGGTGCTGGACCGCTCCACCCTGGTCGTGGCGATCTCCCAGTCCGGGGAGACGATGGACACCCTGGAAGCGGTGCGCCACGCCAAGGACCAGAAGGCCCGGGTACTGGCGATCTGCAACACCAACGGGGCCCAGATCCCGCGAGAGTCCGACGCGGTGCTCTACACCCACGCCGGCCCGGAGATCGGTGTGGCCGCCACCAAAACGTTCCTCGCCCAGATCGTCGCCAACTTCCTGGTCGGACTGGCGTTGGCGCAGGCTCGCGGCACCAAGTACTCCGATGAAGTGGCCCGCGAGTTCGCTGAGCTGGAGGCGATGCCCGCGGCGGTGGCCCAGGTGCTCAGCACCGTTGACCAGGTGCGCGAGCTGGGCCGCGAACTCGCCGACGCGAAGGTGGTGCTGTTCCTCGGCCGCCATGTCGGCTTCCCGGTGGCCCTGGAGGGCGCGCTGAAGCTCAAGGAGCTTGCCTACATGCACGCTGAGGGCTTCGCCGCCGGAGAGCTCAAGCACGGCGCAATCGCACTGCTCGAGCCAGGGCTGCCGGTGGTCGTGGTGATGCCCTCGCCCAAGGGGCGGGCCGTACTGCACGCCAAGCTGCTGTCGAACATCCAGGAGATCCGGGCTCGCGGCGCGCGGGCCATCGTCATCGCCGAGGAGGGCGACGAGACGGTGCGGCCCTACGCCTCGCACCTGTTTGAGGTACCCGCAGTGCCCACCCTGCTGCAGCCGCTGGTGTCCACCGTGCCGCTGCAAATCCTCGCCGCTGAGATCGCCCGGCAACGCGGCTACGACGTGGACCGCCCGCGCAACCTCGCCAAATCCGTCACGGTGGAATAGCTCGTGAGTGCGAAACAGTGTTATAGCACTCAATGCCACTCACGAGGTGCGTTTTCGGTGGCCCGAGTCCGGGCCGCCGAAAACGCCCTGCTCGGGCGGGTGCCAGCCGGCACGCTGATGCGGCGCGCCGCGTTCGGGCTCGCTACCCGAGTTGCGGCGGCGCTGGCCGAGCGGACCGGGGGGGTGTCCGGCCGGCACGTTACGTTGCTCGTTGGGGCGGGCAACAACGGCGGTGACACGTTGTGGGCCGGGGCATACCTGCGCCGCCGCGGCGTCGTGGTGACAGCCGTGTTGTTGTCCCCGGACCGGGTGCACTCGCAGGGCCTGGCGGCGCTGCGCCGAGTCGGCGGGCGGATCAGCGACCAGCCACCAGATCGTGTCCACCTCGTGCTCGACGGGATCGTGGGGCTGTCCGGCCGCGGTGCGCTGCGACCGGCGGCCGCCCGGCTGGTGGCGGCCGTGCAGGCACCGATCATCGCGGTGGACTCGCCGTCCGGAGTGGACCCGGACACCGGCACCGTTGACGGACCCGCGGTCACCGCCACCGAGACGGTCACCTTCGGTGCCCGCAAGCCGGTGCACGTGCTGGCGCCGTGGCGCTGCGGCCCGGTGCATCTGGTGGACATCGGCTTGTTCGACGAGCTGGGGGAGCCGGATCTGCGGGTGCTGAGCGCTGTCGAGATCGGGACGCTGTGGCCGGTGCCGGGACCGACCAGCGACAAGTACAGCCAGGGCGTCGTGGGAATCGCCGCTGGTTCGGCGGACTACCCCGGGGCGGCGGTGCTCTGCGCGGGCGCCGCGGTGCTCGCGACGTCGGGCATGGTGCGCTTCGCCGGCTCCGCCGCCGACGCGGTACGAGCGCGCTGGCCGGAGGTGGTGGCCACCGGGTCGGTGTCCGACGCCGGGCAGGTGCAGGCCTGGGCCATCGGACCGGGATTGGGCACCGGCGTCGCTAGCCGCCAGGTGCTGGCCCACGTGCTCGGCGTGGGTGTGCCGGTGGTGGCCGACGCCGATGCGATCACCTTGCTGGCCCGGCACCCTGAGCTTGCGGACAGTCGGGATCCGGGCACCCCGCTGGTCCTCACTCCGCACGATCGCGAGTTCGAGCGGCTCACCGGTAAGCCTCTCGGCGCCGACCGGGTGGCGGCTGCCCAAGACGCCGCCCGGCGGTTCGATGCGGTGCTGCTGCTCAAGGGCAACACCACCATCATCGCCGCGCCGGACGGTCGGGTGCTGGTGAATCCGGCCCGCTCGTCCTGGCCGGCCACCGCGGGCTCCGGGGATGTCCTCACCGGCGTGCTCGGTGCGCTGCTGGCGACCGGCCTGGAGCCGGCCACGGCGGCGGCAACCGCGGCGCACGCTCAGGAACTTGCCGCAGCCATCGCCGCTGCGGGCGGCTCCGCTCGGACCGGCAGCCGCTCCGCCAGCGCCCCCGCGCCCGCCTCGTCGATCCAGGCGGCCCTGACCGACGCGATCCGTACTCTCCGCTCGACGTAGGCGCCATTCGGAGCCGAATGGGAATTGGGCGAGGGCCTGGAAACCGCGATCCGGCTCCGAATGGCGCCGCTGGGGGCTGGGAGGATGTCAGGATGACGACGATGCCCGCAGCGCGTCCCCGCGTTGAGGTGGTGATCGATCTCGACGCGATCCGGCACAATGTCGGGATTCTCGCCGGGTGCGCCGCTGCGTCGGGCGCCGCCACGATGGTGGTGGTCAAGGCCGACGGGTACGGCCACGGTGCGCTCGACGTCGCCGCGGCCGCGTTGCAGGCGGGAGCCAGCGCGCTGGGCGTATGCAGCGTCGAGGAGGCGCTTGCGCTGCGCCACGGCGGCATCGACGCACCCGTACTAGCCTGGCTGCGCGCTCCGGGGGAGGACCTCGCCGCTGGGCTCATCGCCGGAGTCGAGCTCGGCGTCTACTCCACCGGCCAACTCGACACCGTCGTGGCCGCCGCAGCCGCGACCGGCAGCACCGCCCGGGTGCATCTCAAGGTCGATACCGGGCTGACCCGCGGCGGCGCCGGCCCCGACGAGTGGCCCGGCTTGGTCCGCGCCGCGGCGGCTACCCGCGGCATCGAGGTCGTCGCGATCTGGTCGCATCTCGCGCATGCTGACGACCCTGGACATCCGATCATCGAGCAGCAGGTGCGGTACTTCGACAAGGCCTACCAGGCGGCGAGGGATGCCGGCTTGCGACCGTTGCGGCACTTGGCGAACTCCGCGGCCACGCTGACTCGGCCCGACCTGCACTATGACCTGGTTCGCCCAGGCATCGCCGTCTACGGGCTCTCCCCGGTGCCTGGGGTGGGTTATCATCTAATACCGGCGATGTCCCTGCGTTCGCAGGTCGCGATGACCAAGCGGGTCCCGGCGGGCGAGGGCGTCTCATACGGACACGTCTGGCATACCGATCGGGAGACCACGCTGGCCTTGGTCCCCGCCGGATATGCCGATGGCGTACCTCGGGTGCTCACCGGCCGACTCGACGTGTGGCTTGCCGGGCGGCGCCGGCCAGTGGTGGGAAGGGTGTGCATGGACCAGGTGATGGTCGACTGCGGGGACGACACGGTCGAGCTGGGAGCTGAGGTGGTCTTCTTCGGCAGCGGCGACGGCGGCGCTCCCACCGCTGCCGAGTGGGCGGACAAGCTGGGCACCATCCACTATGAGATTGTCGCTGGGATGGTGCGCCCCCGGGTGACCCGGACCGTGCACGGGCGACGTCCGCTTACCGGGGCGCTGGTGACCCGATGAAGGCCGCCAAATGGGTCGCTGGCGGTGTGCTGGGCGCGGCGGCGGGCACCGCGTTAGTTGCTGGCCGCGCGTATCACAACCGCATCGGTGAGGTGCGCAGGCACGTTACGGAACTCCCTGACGACTTGCCGGCCTTGCTCCCGGCGGACCGCGAGTACACGATCACAGCCGACGACGGGGTGGCGCTGTCGGTGGAGGAAGTCGACCCGGCCGATGGGGGAGCGCCCGAGTTCACCGTCATCCTGATTCACGGCTACACACTGGACCGGCGGTCGTGGCTGTACCAACGCAACGAGCTGGCGCATTCCACCGCGCCGCGGGTGCGCCAGGTGCTCTTCGATCTGCGTAGCCATGGTCGCTCCGGTCGCTCGCCGCGAAGTGCCTGCACGATCGAGCAACTCGGCCGGGACCTGCACTCGGTGCTGCGCGCCGCCGCCCCGGAGGGGCGGATTGTGCTGCTCGGGCATTCTCTCGGTGGTATGACGATCATGGCATTGGCCGAGGAAAACCCTGAACTGTTCGCCGAGCGGATCTGCGGGGTGGCATTCCTGAACACCAGCGCCGGTGATATCGGCCGGTCGGGCCTGCCCAAGCCGCTGCTGTCCCGGCGGAACCCGATCATGCCGGTGGCTGGGGTGCTGTCGCGCTGGGAACCCAGCGCGCGCGCCGTCGACCGTGGTCGCGAAATGTCCCGGAACCTGGTCTGGGGTCTGACTCGCAAGCTCGCCTTCGGCGACGAGGCGGTCGAACCTGCGCTGGTCGAGCTGATGTACATGATGATCCGGGCTACCTCTTTCGAAGTCATGACCGACTTCCTGGCCGTTTTCGGGGCACACAACCGGTACGCGGCGCTGGCCGGTCTGCAGTACGCCAAGGCGCTGGTTCTCGGCGCCGACGGTGACCGGTTGATTCAGTTCCAGCACTCCGAGGCCATTGCCGCGTTGCTTCCCGACGCGGAGCTGGTGCAGGTGGAAGGGTCGGGCCACGTGACCATGCTGGAACAGCCGAAGCGGGTCAACGAACACCTGCTGGACCTGCTGGCGCAATGCGCAGGGGCGCTGCCACGTAGGTGACTGGTACGCAGGTGAAGGCAAGTCTAGAGCTGGCGACCCCAGCGGATACCGAACGTCTGGGACGGGCCGTGGGCGAGCGGCTGCGCCCGGGGGACGTGGTGGTGCTGTCCGGGCCCTTGGGCGCGGGCAAGACAGTGTTGGCCCGCGGTATCGGCACCGGGCTGGGCATCCGCGGGCCGGTGACCTCGCCGACCTTCGTCATCGCCCGCGAGCACCCGACACTGCCGGGCGGTCGCGGAGTGCCACTGGTACACGTCGACGCCTACCGGCTCGGTGGAATGGCTGAGCTGGACGATCTCGATCTGGACACTGACCTGCTGGCGGCCGCAGTGGTCGTGGAATGGGGCGAGGGCATCGCCGAGCGGCTGGCCGACGAGCATCTGCTGATCCGGCTACAGCGACCCAGTGGTGATGCTGACGACACGCGTATCGCGCAGCTGTGCGGCCCGGACCGGTTGATACCGGATCCAGCCTGCCTTGCTGCGCGCGGCGAAACCCGTGATCCGTAAGCTCGTCATCCGTGCTGGTGTTGGCTCTGGACACGGCGACCTCCGCGGTGACGGCCGGACTGCTTCGGCTGCCCGCGGCGGGTTCCCCGGAGATCCTCGCCGAGCGGGTCACGGTGGACGCCCGGGCGCATTGCGAACTGCTCATGCCGTCGGTGTGCTCGGTGTTGGCGACCGCCGGTGTGTCGATGCGCGATCTCGACGCGGTGGTCTGCGGGGTGGGTCCCGGCCCGTTCACCGGGCTACGGGTTGGAATGGTCACCGCTGCGGCGCTCGGCGACGCACTGGGCCTCCCGGTTTTCCCGGTGTGCAGCCTGGACGCGATCGCCTACCGGGCGGGTACCGGTAGCCCGCTACTAGTGATCACGGACGCGCGGCGCCGGGAGGTGTACTGGGCGCGCTACGACGAGTCAGGCGCTCGGATCGATGGTCCGCACGTCGACCGGCCCCTGGACGTGCCGCTGGCCGGCGTGGCGCGGGTCGCCGGCGCCCCTGATGTGCTGGGCCTAGCGGTGGTGCCGCCGCAGTACCCGGACCCGGCCGGGCTGGTCGCGGTGGTAGCCGCGACGGTGCGGGCACGCGCCACACCAGGGCCGTTTCAGCCGTTGTACCTGCGACGCCCGGACGCGTGGGAACCCGGGCCGCGCAAGCGGGTGACGCCGGTATGAGTGTTCTGATCGAGCCGATGGTGGCCGCCGATGCGCAGCGCTGCGCGGAACTGGAAAGCGTGCTGTTCTACGGCGACGACCCGTGGAGTCCAGAGGCGTTCCTGGAGGCGCTGGCGGCGGGTCATCACTACCTTTCCGCACGGGACGGCCGCTCGCTGATCGGCTACGTGGGTCTGGCCCGGGTCGGCAGCGAGGCGGAGATCCATACCCTGGCGGTGGACCCCGAGCATCAGCGCCGGGGAATCGGCCGGGCGTTGCTGCGGGCGATCCTCGTCCACACGCAAGGCGCCACGGTGTTCCTTGAGGTGCGCACCGACAACGATTCGGCGATCCGGTTATATCGCAGCGAAGGGTTCGATGTGATCGGTATCCGCCGCGGTTACTACCGACCCAGTGGAGCCGACGCTTTCACCATGCGACGTCAGGCCCACCAGTGACGACCACCGGGATAGTGCTGGGCATCGAGAGCTCCTGCGACGAGACCGGCGTGGGTGTCGTGGGCGTGTCCGGCGACGGCACGGTCATCTTGCTCGCCGATGAGATCGCCTCCAGCGTGGACGAACACGCCCGGTTCGGTGGCGTGGTGCCCGAGGTCGCCTCCCGGGCCCACCTGCAAGCGATGGTGCCGACAGTGCGCCGCGCGCTGCGGACTGCCGGCGTCGCGCCGTCGGATGTCGATGCGGTGGCGGTGACTGCGGGCCCAGGGTTGGCCGGCGCGCTGCTGGTCGGGGTGGCTGCGGCCAAGGCGTACGCGGTGGCCTGGGACGTCCCGCTCTACGGGGTCAACCACCTCACCGCGCATATCGCGGTGGACACCGTGGAGCACGGTCCGCTGCCCCCGGCGTTGGCCCTGCTGGTCTCCGGCGGGCACTCCAGCCTGTTGCAGGTCTCCTCCCTGGTGACGCCGCTGCACCCGCTGGGAGCCACCATCGACGACGCCGCCGGCGAAGCTTTCGACAAGGTGGCGCGGCTGCTGGGGCTGGGCTTCCCCGGCGGCCCGTTCATCGACCGGGCCGCTGCCGATGGAGATCCCAATAGCGTCCGATTCCCCCGGGGCCTGACCGGTCCTGGCGACGCGCGCTATGACTTCTCGTTCTCTGGGCTCAAGACCGCGGTCGCCCGGCATGTCGAGGCACTGGGGCGCCAGGGGATCGCCGTTCCGGTAGCCGACGTGGCGGCCGCGTTCCAGGAAGCCGTGGTCGACGTGCTCACCGCCAAGGCCATCCGGGCCGCCACTGATCGCGGCATCGACACCCTGCTGATCGGCGGCGGGGTCGCCGCGAACTCCCGGCTGCGCGCGCTGGCGGCGCAGCGCTGCACGGCGGCCGGCGTGCGGTTGCGAGTGCCCCGACGACGGTTGTGCACCGACAACGGAGCCATGGTGGCCGCGCTCGGCGCACACCTGCTCGCCGCTGCCGCGCCCGCTTCGGCACTCGACATCCCCGCCGACCCGGCCCTGCCGATCACCACCTCGCTAGTCGGCAGCGCTTCCAGTACACCCA
>DASUII010000009.1:0-17983 GCA_036279835.1 Pseudonocardiaceae bacterium | reverse complement strand
GTAGGAGTCGTAGTAGGGCTCGATGAGCAGCACCTCATCGCCTTGGCCGACCAGGGCGAGCAGCGCAGCGCTGATCGCCTCGGTGGCGCCGACGGTCACCAGCACCTCGGTATCCGGATCGTGCACCAGGCCGTAACAGGCCGCCCGCTGCTCGGCGACGGCGTTACGCAGTTCGGGGATGCCCGACCCGGGTGGGTACTGATTGTGCCCGCTTGCGATGGCCGATCGAGCGACCTCCAGCATACCGGCTGGGCCGTCGGTGTCCGGGAAGCCCTGACCGAGGTTCACCGCGCCGGTGCGCGCCGCCAGAGCGGTCATCTCGGCGAAGATTGTGGAGGTGAACGGTCGCAGCCGGTGAACCAGTCCGTGATTTCGCGGGGATCGCACTCCCGTCATCCTGCTGCAAACTGAATCGGCGGGGGACAATCAGCCCAAGGCACAATGGGCAGAGTGGAGCTGACTCCCAACGAGCAGGACAAGCAGCGCGCGCTGCGCCGGATGAAGGCGATCGCGCTGGCGTTCCTGCTGGGCGCCGCGGTGGTGTTCGTCGTCGCGCAGCTCAATGTCAACGCCGGTCCGTGGGTGGGGTATGTGGCGGCGATGGCCGAAGCCGGCATGGTCGGCGCGCTGGCCGACTGGTTCGCCGTGACCGCACTGTTTCGCCACCCGCTCGGGTTGCCGATCCCGCACACCGCGATCATCCCGCGCAAGAAGGACGCGCTGGGGGAGAACCTCGGTGACTTCGTTGGCGCGAACTTCCTGGCCGAGGCGGTGGTGATCGACAAGCTGCGCCGGGTGGGCATCGGTGGGCGACTCGGTGGCTGGCTGGCGCAGCCTCCCAATGCCGAGCGCCTCACCGCGGAGCTTGCCACCGCAGTGCGTGCCGCGGTGACCGTGCTTCGCGATGAGGACGTTGCCGCAGTGCTGGAGAACGCTCTGGTGAAACGCTTGATCGAGCAGCCGTGGGGACCGCCATTAGGTCGATTACTTGGCCAGCTGCTCACCGACGGGGCGCACCACAAACTCGTCGACCTGCTCACCGAGCGGGCCTATGAGTGGGTGCGGGACAACCACGGCGCGGTTTCGCGGGTGGTCAGCCAGCGCTTGCCGGGTTGGTCGCCGAGATTCGTCGACGGGCTGGTCGCCGACAAGCTCTACGGGGAGGTGCTGGCATTCGCCTGGGCGGTGCACAGCGATCCCGAACACGCCATGCGCAAGGCCGCCGACACCTTCCTGCTCGAGTTCGCCAATGACCTGCGCACGGACCCGGCGACGATCGAGCGGGCCGAGGCGGTCAAGCTCCAGGTGCTTGCCCACCCAGAGGTTCAGATTCTGTTCGGTTCGGCCTGGGGCACCGCGAAGAAGATGCTCCTCGACGCCGCCGAGGACAAGTCGTCGGAGCTGCGCCGTCGGGTGCGCGACGGGCTGGTTGCGCTCGGTGGGCGGCTGAGCGAGGACGCAGAGCTGAGGTCGAAGGTGGACAACTGGCTGCAGGGGGTAGCCAGTTACGTGGTAGCCAACTACCGCGGTGAGATCATCACGCTGATCACCGACACGGTGCAGCGCTGGGATGCCGAGGAGACCTCCCGCAAGGTCGAGCTGCAGGTGGGCCGGGATCTCCAGTTCATCCGGATCAACGGCACCGTGGTCGGGGCGCTGGCCGGCCTGGCGATCCACACGGTCGCCCAATTCCTCATGTAACCTGCCACGCCCGCCACGTCGGCCGTTGTCTGCGTATCCTGGGCGGGTGCTGCTGCAGTCGTTGGATCTCTGGGTCTTTCAGATCCTGTACTGGCTCGCGGTTCCGGTCGGGCTCTTCGCGTTCATTCACGCTGCGCTGCAGCGAGCCGATGCCTATACCGCCACCGACAAGCTGACCAAGCCGGCCTGGCTGGGCATCACCGGCGCTGCCACGGCAGGTCTGTTCCTGTTCGCACCCTGGGGTAGCTTGCTGATGCTCTGGCTGATCGCGCTGGTGGCGGTGCTGGTTTACATCGTCGACGTCAAACCCGCGGTGACCGAGGTCCAGCGCGGCCAGCGCTGGTGACACAGCACGGCCCCAGTGGTCGTGCGCAGAGCCTCAGACCGACATTTCCGTTCCCGAACTCCACAGCAGAGCTGTCCCCGGGCGCTCGAACGGCTCTGCTGTGGAGTTCGGGAAGCTGAGAGCCCGAGCGATGTGAGTGGGATCGGCGGACGACCGGTTAAGGTTAAGCGGTGGTTGAGTTGCGCAGCCACTCCAGGGTGAACCGGTACTCGGACTCCATCAGCCCGGCGATGTTGTCGGTGATGATCTTCTCCACTGTCGCGCCGATCAGCGGCAGCCCGACGTCGGCCGTCAGTCGCGCGCCGAGCACACATCCGGCGGGGTCAGGCTCCAGCCGCATCGTCCCGGTGATCGTTCCCGGCGCCCCGTCGACCACTGCGTGCACGCTGCCGCCTGAGCTGTTCCAGGTCTCGGTACGACGGATCGTCAGGCCGCTGGGCAGCATAGACCGCAGAAACGACGGCATAGCGTCCTCAGGAACCGCCTGGTGCAGCACCACGGTAATGCCGCGCTCGTCGCGCTCCCAGGACACCAGCTCGCCGCGTGGCCCGCCCACCGTGCGGAGTTTGTCCCGCAGGTACTGCTGGTCGGTGAGAACCTCCCGCATGCGCTCTGGCGACTCCGGGTAGCGGTGCCGCAGCGCCAATTGGCTGGCCATAATTCGGAGGCTACCGTGAGCGTCCGTGACGAGCCCCGCGCCGACGAGCCCTGCGCGCGATGCAGTTGACCTTTCCGCGTTCACCACCTTGCGGCTGGGTGGACCGGCCCGCCGCTTCGTCGTGGCGAGCACGGAGCGGTCCTGCGTCGACGCCATCGGCGCCGCCGATGCCGCTGGTGAGCCGGTGCTACTACTGGCCGGCGGATCCAATCTCGTGATCGCTGACAGTGGCTTCGACGGCACCGCGGTGCTGATGGCCACTACGGGCTTTGAGATCGATGGTGCGGGCATGTTGCACGCCGCCGCCGGGCAGGACTGGGACGCGGTGGTGGCGCGGACGGTGGCAGCCGGCTATGGAGGGTTGGAGTGCCTGTCTGGCATCCCCGGGTCGGTCGGTGCCACCCCCGTGCAGAACGTCGGCGCCTACGGGGTGGAGTTGTCCGATCTGCTGCATGAGGTGGATCTCTACGATCGCCGCCGCGGTGCCGTGCGCATCGTGCCTGCATCGGAATTGGCGCTGGGCTACCGGAGCAGCGCGCTGAAGAGCACTGATGCCGCCGTCGTGCTCACGATCCGGCTCAAGCTGTGTCGCGATGGGCTGTCCGCCCCGATCCGCTTTCCCGAACTGGCTCGGGCGCTGGATGTCGATCTCGGCGCCCGGGTGCCCGCGGCGCTGGTCAGGGCCGCGGTGCTGAACCTACGTAGGGCTAAGGGAATGGTGCTCGACGCGGCCGACCACGACACCTGGTCGGCGGGGTCCTTCTTTACCAACCCGTTGTTGGACGCTGGACAGGCTGCGGCGGTACTGGAGCGCATCCGAGCCCGGGTGGACCCGAATGTTGCCGTGCCGCAGTACCCGGGCGGCACTGGGCGGATCAAGCTGTCCGCTGCTTGGCTGATCGAACAGGCCGGATTCGCCCGCGGGCACCCCGGACCGGGCGGCCGTGTTGCGCTGTCGGGCAAGCACACGCTGGCGCTGACCAATCGCGGCGGCGCGGCTACCGAGGATCTCCTCGTCCTCGCGCGAGAGATCCGAGACGGGGTGGCCGCCCACTTCGGAGTGGCCCTCACTCCCGAACCAGTATTGATCAACTGCAAGCTCTGAACGCGGCAGGCTAGCCGCGCCGGAACGAGCGCATCGCGGAATGTTGGTCGCGCGGCTTGACGACGATGAGGTCCAGGTTGACGTGGGACGGCCTGGTTACCGCGAAGGCGATCACTTCGGCGACATCGTGGGCGGTCAGTGGGGTGAGCCCGGAGTAGACGTGGTCGGCCTGCTCGGCGTCGCCCCCGAAGCGCACCAGCGAGAACTCAGTCTCCACCATGCCGGGCGCGACCTCGACAAACCGCACCGGTTGCCCGAGGTGCTCGCCACGCAGTGTGCGGTGCACAGCCGCCTGCGCGTGCTTGGCGGAGGTGTAGCCGGAGCCGTTGTCGTAGGTCTCCAGAGCGGCGATCGAGGTCACCGTCACCAGCACACCATCGCCGGAAGCGATCAACTTCGGCAGCAGAGCCCGGGTCATCCGGAGCGTGCCGAGCACGTTGGCCTCCCACATCCAGCGCCACTGGTATTCATCGGCCGCCACCGCGGGCTCAAAGCCCTTCGCTCCACCTGCGTTGTTCACCAGCACCCGCGCGGCGGGTATCGCTGCGCCGAAGGCGGCCACCGAGTCGGGGTCCAGCACGTCAAGCACCATGGCGGTGCCGTCGATCTCGTCGGCGATCTGCTGGCACCGCTGCACCCGCCGCGCCCCGAGCACCACATGAAACCCCACCGCGGCCAACGCCCGAGCGGTAGCCGCGCCAATCCCGCTGCTAGCCCCAGTCACCACCGCGGTAGGTCGCTGCTCGCTCACACCGCAACCCTCGCATCCAGCAGGCTCACCGGGGCAAGAGGGCATCGATAGCCCCGGTGAGCCTGCTGGATGCGCCAGCGCACGGGGATGACGGGCAAGATGGGTTCGTGATGGGGCGGATAGGGGTGGTGTTGCGGCGGGTCGCGGTGCTTTCGGTGCATACGTCGCCGCTGGACGTGCCGGGCACCGGCGACGCCGGGGGGATGAACGTCTATATCGTTCAAACGGCAACCCGGATGGCCCGCCGTGGCGTCGAGGTGGAGATCTTCACCCGAGCCACGTCGTCGGGGCTGCCCCCGGTGGTGGAACTTGCTCCGGGTGTCACCGTGCGGCACATCACGGCCGGCCCCTACGAAGGTCTGGCAAAGAACGACCTACCGGCCCAGCTGTGCGCGTTCACCGCTGGGGTGTTGCGGGCCGAGGCGCGCCGCGAGCCGGGCTACTACGACGTGGTCCACTCGCATTACTGGCTCTCCGGTCAGGTCGGTTGGTTGGCCCGGGACCGCTGGGGGGTGCCGCTGGTGCACAGCGCGCACACCCTGGCCAAAGTGAAGAACGCCGCGCTTGCCGAAGATGACATTCCGGAACCGCACACCCGGGTGATCGGTGAGCAGCAGGTTGTGGCCGAAGCTGACCGGCTGGTCGCGAACACTCCAGCCGAGACTGCTCAGCTCGTCGAGCTCTACGGCGCCGACCCGGCTCGCACCGTCACCATCGCGCCAGGAGTCGACCTGGAGCTCTTCACGCCGGGGTCGCGGCAAGCCGCCCGGGCCGTGTTGGGGCTGCCGGCTGACGCCGTGGTACTTGCCTTTGTCGGTCGAATCCAACCGCTGAAGGGACCAGACGTGCTGTTGCGCGCCGCGGCCGAGATGATGCGTCGGGATCCGGCGCTGCGTGACCGGTTGCGGGTGCTGGTGGTAGGCGGACCGTCGGGTAACGGGCTGGCCGAACCCACCGTATTGCACCAGCTGGCAGTACGGCTCGGCATCTCCGAGCAGGTCGTGTTCGCTGCCCCGCAGGCAGGTTCCGGACTGGTCGGTGTCTACCGGGCTGCCGATGTGGTGGCGGTACCGAGCTACAGCGAGTCGTTCGGCCTGGTGGCATTGGAGGCGCAGGCATGCGGGACGCCGGTGGTTGCCGCTGAGGTGGGTGGCCTGCCGGTGGCGGTGGCCGATGGAGTGTCGGGTCGGTTGGTGAACAGTCACCAGCCGGTCGACTGGGCCGATGTGCTCTCGGCCATCGCGCTGCACCCGCAGCGGCGTGCGGAGCTCGCGACTGGTGCCGCCCGGCATGCCCGGCGGTTCTCCTGGGAGCGGACCACCGAGGCGCTGCTGCGCGTCTACGCCGACGCGGCGGCCGCCTACCGGGCCGACGCTCTGCCCTGTGAGGTCGCGGTGTGAGGGAGGTCGCGGTGTGAGCGCTCCGGCTGAGCTGGATCAGGTCATCATCGGGGTACTCGACGGGTCGGGTCTCGAGCACGAACACCGCGGACCGGGCAGCTTCACCGTCACCTTGCCGGGTACCAAGAGACTGCGGACCACGTGCTGGGTGTTGGTCGGCCGGCATGGAGTCTTGGTGGAGGCATTCGTGTGTCGGCGTCCCGATGAGTCACACGAGGACGTCTATCGCTGGCTGCTGCACCGCAACACCAGGCTCTACGGCGTGCACTACGCACTGGACAAGGTCGGCGACATCTACCTCATCGGTCGGCTCGCGCATCATGCGCTGACAGCCGAGGAGTTGGACCGGGTGCTGGGTCAGGTGGTCGAGGCCGCTGATGGTGACTTCAACACCCTGCTGGAAATCGGGTTTGCCTCCTCGATCCGGCGTGAATGGGCCTGGCGGGTGGCCCGCGGCGAGTCTCTGAACAACCTCGCTGCCTTTGCACACCTGGTGCGTTGACTCGCGCTGGCGGTTGAGCTGACTCGCTGGAGCGCTGGCTCGGCGGCGGTGAGTGGCGGGGCGGCCCGGGGGGAGGGGGGAGTCGCATCTCGGGCCGGCCCCGCCACTGTTGTCCCGCGTAAACGGTCCCCCTGGGTGGGGGGCACCCAGGGGTCCTGGCGGGCCGCGGTCCGACGGGGGGAGGACGAACCGCGGGCTTGCGCTCACCTGCCGGGAAGTGCCATGGGAGCGGCGAGGAGAGCGGTGTCACACTCTCAGCCGAGCGAACAGATCTCAAGCCCTTTCTGGTAGTTGATTGCGGCGTAACCCGATTGGCCTACGAACCGAGCGGTGGCGACCCGACGGGTTGGCGAGTAACGCTTCGTGCGGCTACCGCGACAACACAGTGAGTGCAAGCACCAACACGCTGAGTGTAGGCACTTTGATCGTCCTGGCGCCGCTTCTCGGCGTGCGCCAGGCGGTAAGTCCCGTTCGCCAGCGTCAACGATGAATTGTCCGATGACCCGTCACGGAGCGTATGCTGATGGTTGCGCAGCGAAGTTGTCGCCCAATCGGCTGCTTCTCCAGACCGAAATGCCGCTGGTATGAAGTGCGATCTGGCTGCGTGCTTGAAGGGGTAGTAGGGTGCACCGATCTCTGGGAGGTAGATGGACATGAGCATGGCAGCGATCCTGGCCGAGTTGCCGGACATGTGGCGAAGTGCGTTGACCGCGCATGTGCCTGACCCGCGGGGTAACTGCTGGGCTTGTCGCGACGAAAGCGGCGTCGCGGCGTCCTGGCCATGTCTGACTCGTGAGGTCGCCGAAGAAGCCAAGTATCTCTACGAAGGCGGGCTTCCGGGAACCTTCGGCGGGCGCCATGCCGCGCGGAACGGTTGACCATTGGCACCGCTAGCTGTGATCGACACCACAGTTTGTCGCCACGTGAGCATTTCGCCCAAGGAAACCGCTGCGCAGGGAACCGCTGTGCAACCAGCCTTTCCCGGGGGGCGGGGGAAGCGGGCGAGCAGCGGTTCCCTGCAACGACGGTGGGGTGTCAGCAGGGGGTGCCAGCGCACCGTCGTCGCACGTTAATGTACGGGTAACCCGCCTGTCACGGCCAGCGCCCGTTCGGGCCATTCGGCCGACGCGGATTGATCGCCATTCCATAGGCCCAGCTTCTGGCTCTGCGGGCGCCCGGACGCATTGGCGGTGGGACCTCAGTGGATCCTGCTTCGCCGCACCTGCAAGGCTGCCGGTATGAGCGTGGGCACCCTGGTCCTGCTTCGCCACGGCGAGAGCGAGTGGAATGCCAAAAACCTGTTCACCGGATGGGTGGATGTGCCGTTGACGCATCTGGGCGAGCGGGAGGCGACGCGGTCCGGTGCCCTGATGCGCGAGGCTGGGCTGCTTCCCGACGTGGTGCACACATCGCTGCTGCGCCGAGCGATCAGCACCGCTTACCTCGCACTCGAGGTCGCCGACCGGCACTGGATTCCGGTCCGCCGAGATTGGCGGCTCAACGAGCGGCACTACGGCGCGCTGCAAGGCATGGACAAGGCGCAGATCCGCGACGAGTACGGCGATGAGCAGTTCGCGTTGTGGCGTCGCTCATACGGCACCCGGCCACCGCCCATCGAGCCGGGCGGTGCCTTCAGCCAGGACGGCGACCCGCGATACGCCGGCATCGACATCCCTAGGAGCGAGTGCCTCGCCGACGTGGTGGACCGAATGTTGCCGTACTGGGAATCGTCGATCGTGCCGGATCTGCAAGCCGGGCGCACCGTGCTGGTTGCCGCGCACGGGAATTCGCTGCGGGCGTTGGTCAAGTATCTCGACGATATCGACACGCAAATCATCGCCGGCGTCAACATCCCGACGGGCATCCCGCTGCGCTACGACCTTGATGATCTGCTGCGGCCGATCACCGCCGGCGGCAGCTATCTCGATCCAGAATCGGCGGTCGATGCGATGGCCGTGGTCGCCCAACAAGGCCGGTAGTTCCGCTGTCCAGACGCCAGCGCGGTCCCGGGGATGAACCCACGGTGAACGACGGACGAAAGTTTGCCCTATAGCGGGTGGATGTCCTCACTTGTGGTGCGCCGAGATTAGGGGTTTCGCCCGGTCCGGTGCATACGATTGCGGCGTGACACTCGCAGTCGTCGTGTTCATCGCGATCGGCGCGCTGATGGTCGGGTTGGTCGGGGGGTTCCTGATCAGCCGGCGCTCCGGGACGCCGACAACGCCGCCGTCCCCGGACGGCCCGACGGTCGCTGACTTGGTCCAGCGGGTCGTGCTGTCCTCACACAACGGGATAGTGCTACTCGACCGGCTGGGCGATGTGGTGCTGGCCAACCCGCCGGCCGTCGAATTGGGACTGGTCCATGACTCGCGTCCGGATGAGCGGGCCCGCAAGGCCGCCGAGCAGGTGCGCGACACCGGCGAGGTGGTCCATGTCGACCTTTCGCCGCTGGACCGGGGTGCCCGATCCGGTCGAGGACCCACCGCTGTTCTCGGCGAGGTCCGGCCGCTAGGTGACGAGTACACCGTGATCGACGCGTCCGATGAGTCGGATGCGGTCCGGCTGGAAGCCACCCGGCGAGATTTCGTGGCTAATGTCAGCCACGAGCTCAAGACCCCGGTCGGGGCGATGGCGCTGCTGGCCGAGGCAGTGCTGGATGCCGCCGACGACCCGCACGAGGTGCGCCGGTTCGGCACCAAGATCCTCAACGAGGCCAACCGGCTGGGCACGCTGGTGACCGAGCTGATCGCGCTGTCGCGGCTCCAAGGCGCCGAACGGCTCCCTGAGCTGGCCACCGTTGAGGTCGACAAGGTCGTCCGCGCGGCACTGGATCGCTGCCGGCTGGCGGCCGAATCGGCCAACATCCGGATCACTGTCGACCCGCCCAGCGGGTTGTTGCTCAACGGTGATGCGACGCTACTGGTCACCGCGCTGTCCAACCTGCTCGACAACGCGGTCTCCTATTCCCAGCCCGGCAGCCCGGTGTCGGTCAGCAGGCGGTTGGAGGATGGCTTCGTGGAGATCGCCGTCACCGACCGCGGCCTTGGTATCGCCCCCGAGCATCAGGAACGCGTCTTCGAGCGGTTCTTCCGGATCGATCAGGCGCGTAGCCGATCCACCGGCGGCACCGGGCTGGGGCTGGCGATCGTCAAACACGTCGCCGCCAACCATGGCGGTGCGGTCACGCTCTGGAGCAAACCCGGCACCGGCTCCACCTTCACCCTACGGATTCCGGCCCACCCGAAGGCGCCACAGCCGGACGCTTCGCAAGACGCCGTGCGCACCTCGTCGACACCCGAGTATGTGGGAGGACCGCCATGATCAGAGTTCTGATCGTCGAGGACGAGGAGGACTTCGCTGATCCGCTGGCCTTCTTGCTGCGCAAGGAGGGCTTCTCCGCCGCGGTGGCCACCACCGGATCCGAGGCGTTGGAGGAGTTCGATCGCAACGGCGCCGACATCGTGCTGCTCGACCTGATGCTGCCCGGGATGAGCGGCACCGACGTCTGCAAGCAACTCCGGGTGCGCTCCGCTGTCCCGGTGATCATGGTAACCGCCCGCGACAGCGAGATCGACAAGGTCGTCGGGCTGGAGCTGGGCGCCGACGACTATGTCACCAAGCCCTACTCGGCCCGTGAGCTCATCGCCCGAATCCGTGCGGTGTTGCGCCGCGGGGCGGAAGGCGCCGATGGCGCGACGGCCACCGCCGCTGTCGGACCGGCAGTGCTGGAGGCCGGGTCGGTGCGGATGGACGTCGAGCGGCACCTCGTGACCGTCTCCGGTCACGAGGTGGGCTTGCCGCTGAAGGAGTTCGACCTATTGGAGTACCTGTTGCGCAACGTGGGCCGGGTTCTCACTCGCGGCCAGCTTATCGATCGGGTGTGGGGAGCGGACTACGTCGGCGATACCAAAACGCTGGATGTACACGTCAAGCGGCTGCGCTCCAAGATCGAGCAGGATCCGTCCGCACCCCGGCACCTCCTGACCGTCCGCGGCCTTGGCTACAAGTACGACGTCTGAACGGGCGCCCGGCGTAGCGTGGCCTCTCGTGCGGCTAGGTGTGCTGGACGTGGGTTCCAACACCGTCCACCTGCTGGTGGTGGATGCCCACCACGGCGCCCATCCGTTGCCGCAGACCTCAGAGAAGTCGGTGCTGAGGTTGGCCGAGCAGATGGACTCCCGCGGGAAGATCACTCGGGCAGGAGCAGATCACTTGATCCGCACCGTGCACGACGCCGTTGAGTCGGCCGCCGCGATGGGTTGTGAGGATCTGGTGGCGTTCGCGACCTCCGCGGTACGCGATGCCTCCAACTCCGTCGCGGTGCTCACCCGAGTACTGGCCGAGACCGGTGTCGAGCTTCAGGTCCTCTCCGGTGAGGAGGAGGCCATCCTCACGTTCCTCGCGGTCCGCCGATGGTGTGGCTGGTCGGCTGGTCGGCTGCTGATGGTGGACGTCGGTGGCGGATCGCTGGAGGTCGCCAGCGGGATGGACGAGGAACCTGAGGTGGCGGTATCGCTGCCGCTGGGAGCGGGCCGGCTCACCCGGTCCTGGCTGACCCGCGACCCGCCCCGCCGGCGCGAGCTGGAAGCCCTGCGCGAGCACATCGTCGAGCAGCTTGCGGAACCAGCGCGCACACTGCGCGAGGCAGGCACCCCAGACCGGGTAGTGGGCACGTCGAAGACGATCCGGTCGCTGGCCCGGCTCAGCGGTGCCGCACCATCCTCGGCGGGTCCGCGGGTCCGGCGTACCCTCACCGACGCCGGGCTTAGCCAGGTGATCGCCTTCATCTCCCGGATGAGCGCCGAGGACCTGGCCGAGCTGGAGGGTGTCAGCGCCAGCCGGTCACATCAGCTCGTCGCCGGAGCTCTGGTGGTGCAGGAGACCATGCGTGCGCTGGACGTCGATGAGATGACACTGTGCCCGTGGGCGTTGCGCGAAGGTGTGATTTTGCGGAGGTTGGATTGGCTGGACTGGTTGGACGGAATCGACCGGACGGCGCAGCCGGGGCGCCGCCCACCTCGACGGACTAGACGCAGAGTGGCCCGAGGTGCACGGTGAGAGATGATGAGGCGCAGTAGCGAACCGCAGGAGCGGGCGCAGTTCACCGTGGCTGAGCTGCTGGCCCGTTATGGCGATCCGGCCCCGGCAGCCGCCGGGCGACGGCACCGCCGGGCCGACGACGATCGCGACGACGGCGGCGCCGCCGACACCGCGGCCGGGCGCGGCGCGGCGCAGCCGGTCGCTGCGCCGCCGGCCATGGAGCGGAACTGGACTGTCAGCAGTGCAGAGTCGACCCAGCCACGCCTCACCGGTCCCACCCTCCAGCAGTGGGCCCCAGCGGTAGGACCACCGTCCACGGTCGCGGCATCAATGCCGGTGGCCCCTCCGGCACTGCCCAGGCGATCACCGCTGCCCAGGACGGCACCACCACTCGAAGGCCCGGTCACCGAGCAGTTGCCGCGACTTGATCAAGCACCGGTGAGCTCCGCTCACTGGTCTAGCCGCCGTCCGGCCAGCGCCAATCCTGATACCAGCCAACCCCCTGCCGGGCTGCGCACCGTCAGCCGAGCTATCGCTGAGCCGACTGAGAACGCCATCGTCGCGGATGAGGAGACGGCGCAACAGGCCGGCTCGCCGCTGTGGGAGTGGGCGGTGATGGTGAGCCAGGTCGGGATCGGCATCGTCGGGGGCGCCGCCCTGTGGCTGATCTGCGAGTGGCTCTGGCAGCGGATCCCCGTGGTGGCGCTGGTGGTTGCCCTCGCCGTGATCACCGGACTGGTCTGGGTGGTGCGCCGGGTGCGGGGTGCCGAGGACCTGCAGACGACGGTAGTCGCGGTGCTCGTCGGTCTGTTCGTCACAGTGTCCCCGGCAGCGCTGCTGCTCGTCGGCCGATAGCCGGTGTCACCGGCCAACTCGATCCGGGTGGCCCTGTCCACCGCCTCGGCATGGCCCGAACCGATCGCTGTGGCTTTCCAGCTGGCCGCCGAGATCGGCTATGACGGCGTCGAAGTGATGGTCTGGGGCGACGTGGTCAGCCAGGACATCGCCGCCGTCGCGGCGTTGGCGGATCGCTATCGGATGCCCGTGCTCGCCTTGCACGCCCCCTGCTTGCTGATCTCCCAACGGGTGTGGGCAGCAGACCCAGCGGTACGGCTGCAACGCTCCGTGCACGCCGCCACCGAACTCGGTGCCGGCATCGTCGTCGTGCACCCCCCATTTCGCTGGCAACAAGATTACGCCGCGGGTTTCGGTCAGCAGATCGCTGCGTTGGAGGCCGCCTCCGGGCTCGCTATCGCAGTGGAGAACATGTTCCCGGTGCGCCGTGGCCGGCTTGAGGTACCCAGCTTCGTGCCATCGCCTGACCCGACCGATGTCGGATACCCGCATTACACGCTGGATCTGTCGCATACCGCCGCGGCCGGTGTCGACGCGCTGGAGATGGCCCGGCGAATGGGCCGCCAGTTGACCCACGTACATCTGGCAGACGGCAGCGGCGCGCCGCGTGACGAGCACCTGGTGCCCGGCCGCGGTAGCCAGCCGTGCGCCGAAGTGTGCCTGGGATTGGTCGAGCGTGGGTTCACCGGCACCGTGGTGCTCGAGGTGAGTACCCGCCGCGCCCGGACTCGCCAAGAGCGCCGCGCCCTGCTGACCGAAGCGCTCCTTTTCGCGCGGCTGAACCTCTGAGCGAGGCCGACGCACGTCGTGAACTCGCCGACACCTACGTCCCCAGGCGCTGAGAACGTCGGTGCTGTCGAGTTCACGACGCTGGGCCGCCGGCGCGCTAGCGTGCACGCTGTGCTGCGTCCGCTGATCCTGTCCGTTGCCAGCCACCCGGCCGTGCGGCGGCTTGTCGGCACTGCGCCGGTCAGCCGGTACGTCGTACAGCGTTTCGTGGCCGGGGTGAGCACCGAGCAGGCGGTGGCCGCCACTGCCGCCCTGGTGTCCGCCGGCTTGGCGGTGACCCTGGACCACCTCGGCGAGAGCGTTGCCGATGCGGCCGGTGCGCAGTCCACCGTGCAGTCTTATCTTGAGCTGCTGGCCTGCTTGGCGGCCGAGGGCCTGACCAACCGGGCGGAGGTCAGCGTGAAGCTGTCCGCTGTGGGTCAGCGGCTGGACGAGGCGCTGGCGTTGCGCAATGCCGCTCGGATCTGCGCCGCCGCCGAGCAGGCTGGTACCAGCGTCACCCTGGACGCCGAAGACCACACCGTCACCGACTCCACCCTGCGGGTGCACTCCGAACTGCGCCGGAACTGGCCCACCACCGGGGCGGTACTGCAGGCGTACCTGCATCGCACGCTGGATGACTGCCGGGCATTAGCGGTCGAAGGCGCCCGGGTGCGGCTGTGCAAGGGCGCCTACGCCGAACCGTCTGAGCTGGCATACCGGACCTCGGCGGAGGTCGCGGGTAGCTTCGTACGCTGCGCCAATGTGCTGCTCGCCGGACCGGGCTACCCGATGTTCGCCACTCACGATCCGCGACTGATCGACATCGTGGGCGAACGGACCCGCTGGTACGGGCGCCCACCGAGTAGCTTTGAGTACCAGATGCTCTACGGGGTGCGTCCGGCCGAGCAGCGACGCTTGGCCGCTGCCGGCAACACCGTTCGGGTGTACTTGCCCTACGGATCGGATTGGTACTCCTACCTCACCCGACGGCTTGCCGAGCGACCCGGCAACGTCGCCTTCTTCCTTCGCGCCGCGGTGTCCGGGGGCTGAGCCTCCAGCGCCTGACCGTCGGGCCGCTGTGGCACCGTAGCGCCATGACCACGATCGCTGTCCTGGGCACCGGTAAGATCGGTGAGGCTCTGCTTTCGGGCCTGCTCGATGCCGGCCGCAGTCCAGATGACCTGATGTTCACGGAGCGCTATCCCGATCGGGCCGCGGAACTCGAGCAGACCTACCGGGTACGCGCGGTCGATACCGCCACCGCGGCAGGTAAGGCCGACGTTCTGATCGTCGCGGTGAAGCCCCAGGACATCGACCCACTATTGGCCGAGCTTGCCGGACTGATCCGCCCGAGCACTCTGGTGGTGAGCTTGTGCGCCGGGTTGCCTACCGCGCTCTACGAGCGCCGGCTTCCTGATGGTGTACCGGTCGTGCGGGTGATGCCCAACACCCCGATGCTGGTCGGCGAGGCGATGAGTGCGATATCCGCCGGCCGCTTCGCCGCCGACGCGCACCTGCAGCTGACCGAGGAGTTACTGGGCAGCGTGGGCAAGGTGGTCCGGGTACCGGAAAGCCAGCAGGACGCCGTCACCGCGCTGTCCGGGTCGGGCCCGGCCTACTTCTTCTACCTGGTCGAGGCGATGATCGACGCGGGGATCATGCTCGGGTTACCCCGACCGATGGTGACCGAGCTGATCACCCAATCCGCGGTGGGGGCAGCCCGGATGTTGCGCGAAACCGGCGAGCACCCGGTGCTGTTGCGAGAGGCCGTGACCTCTCCCGGCGGGACGACGATCATGGCGATCCGGGAGTTGGAGCGGCACGGCGTGCGGGCCGCGATAGTGGCGGCCATCGAGGCGGCTCGGGATCGATCGGTCGAACTCGGTGCGGCTCATCGGATCTAATGCTCACTGCAACCGGTGCGAAGTACAACTGATCGGAGTCGCACGGCCACCACCAGTCCCGCTACTCTCATCAGAACAGGTACGTCACGGACCGCGGGAGGGGAAGCCCGGCGGCGCGTGACGTAGTGAGGACGCGATAACCCATGCTGATGAATGAACAGGCCGGCGCGGCCAAGGTACAGTTCCTCACGGTCGCCGAAGTGGCCGCGATGATGCGAGTCTCCAAGATGACGGTCTACCGGCTGGTACATGCGGGTGACCTGCCAGCGGTTCGCGTCGGGCGTTCCTTCCGCGTTCCGGAGGCGGCCGTGCATGGTTACCTGGAGAACGCCTATTTCGACGCGGGATGAGATCAGGGTCGGGTGCCGGCAGCGTCTGACTTTGTGGGGATCCTGCGATGAGGGGTAACCTGGGCGCCCGTTCGCGTCCGTTGCTGGGCGCTCCGCAGCGGACCAGTGATCAGCACATCCAGCGGATCCACGACCAGCGAGGAGGCCGAGCATGGGCTCGGTGATCAAGAAACGCCGTAAGCGCATGTCCAAGAAGAAGCACCGCAAGTTGCTTCGCAAGACGCGGGTGCAGCGTCGCAAGCTGAAGAAGTAACCTCTGCGCGCGAGCGCAGGGAGCAGGCCAGCATGTCGCCTTCCACGGTCCTCGTCACCGGAGCCAGCCGCTTCATCGGCGGGCAGCTGGCTGTTCGACTCGTGGCCGATCCCGACATCGACCGCGTCCTCGCTGTGGACACGGTGCCGCCGGGGCCGGAATTGTTGCGGCGGATGGGGCGTGCCGAGTTTGTGCGTGCCGACTTGCGTAATCCGCTGATCGCCAAGGTGATCTCTACTGCCAAGGTCGATACCGTGGTGCACACCTCGACCAGCGCCAACCCGCCGCATGCTGGCGGGTACCGGAGCGGCCGAAGCACGATCAAAGAGATGAACGTCATCGGCACCATGCAGCTCCTCGCGGCTTGCCAGAGGTCGACGACGGTGGCCCGGCTGATCGTGAAATCCACCGGTGCGGTGTATGGTGTGAGCCCGCTGGATCAGGCGATCTTCACCGAACATGACGAGCCTCATGCGATACCGGCCTCCGGGTACGTCAAGGATGCGGCCGAGGTCGAGGGCTACGTCCGCGGTTTCGCGCGGCGGCGCGACGATGTGGACGTCACGGTGCTGCGCTTCGCGAACCTCACCGGGCCACGCCTCGATACGGTGCTCAGCCGGTACTTCTCGCTTCCCGTAGTGCCCACCGTGTTGGGCTATGACGGTCGGTTGCAGTTGTTGCACGAGCAGGACGCACTGGCGGTGCTCGAGCGGGCCACCCGAGCGGGGCCACCGGGGGTTTTCAACGTCGGCGGTGACGGGGTGCTGCTGGTGTCACAGGCGATCCGCCGGATGGGTCGGATTCCGGTCCCCATACCGGGGCCGGCCGTGGACGCCGTCGGTCGGTTGTTGCACAGTGCGGCACTCATCGATTACGCACCGGAGCAAACCCGGTTCCTCGACTTCGGCCGGGTGCTTGATACCACCCGGTTGCGCACCGAGTTCGGCTACCTGCCCCGCTGGACGACTTCGCAGGCGTTCGACGATTTTGCCCGTGGCGCAGCGTTGCGGCCCACGGTCGACCCGAAGTGGATTGCCACCGCGGAGCGAGGCGTGCTCAGCTTCGCGGGCCGGTTCCGGTAGTCGGTGGTGGGCAGGATGCCGCAAGCGCGAGTGATCCCACTGCACCGCCCCGGCGAAGCGACGGATCGCGAGCGGCCAGCGGGACCGTCGACCGCCGTGGGCGTGGGCGACGATCAAATCGCGCCGCAGTGGTACCGCGAGCTGGCTGGCCTGCTGGAGTTTGCGCGCAGGCGGTGCTCCGGCGACTACGGCGTCGACGAGTTCGGCTTCGACCCGGATCTCACCGACCATGTGCTGCTCCCGCTGCTGCGACCGCTGTACCGCACGTGGTTCCGGGTGGAGACGATCGGCATCCACCACGTGCCCGCCGACGGCGGCGCGCTGGTGGTCGCGAACCATTCCGGGACACTGCCGCTGGATGCGGTGATGACCGTGATCGCGGTGCGCGACGAGCATCCAGCCGGGAGGCACTTGCGGATGCTCGGCGCCGACCTGGTATTCCGCACTCCGCTGCTCGGCTCGTTAGCTCGCAAGTCGGGCCAGACTCTGGCCTGCGCCCCCGACGCAGAGCGGTTGCTGGACTCTGGCGAACTGGTGGGGGTGTGGCCGGAGGGTTGCAAAGGCCTCGGCAAGCGCTACCGCGACAGGTACAAGCTGCGGCGTTTCGGGCGCGGGGGATTCGTCGCGGCAGCGTTGCGTACCCGGACGACCATCATCCCGTGCTCCATCGTGGGCGCCGAGGAGATCTACCCGATGATCGGCGATATCACCCCGCTGGCTCGGCTGCTGCGTACTCCGTACTTCCCAGTGACGCCGTTGTTCCCGCTGCTAGGGCCACTGGGAATGGTCCCACTACCGTCGAAGTGGTACATCGAGTTCGGCGAGCCGGTCCGCACCGACGGCTACCAGCCGGGCTCGGCTGACGATGCGACGCTGGTCTTCAACCTCACCGACCAGATCCGCGAGACCATCCAGCACACGCTGCACCGGTTACTTGTTCAGCGCCGTAACCCGTTCCTCGGCTGAGCGCCGGTCAGGGGCGAGCGCGACGTTGGTAGGCCAGCCGGGCAGCGACCGCGCCCGCGGCCATGCCGATGCCCACCGCGGAGGTTCTGGCCGCTTTGCGACCGGTCCGGAAGTCGTGGATCTCCCAGCCCCGTGCCCGGGCGGTCTCTCGAAGGTTGGGGTCCGGATTCACTGCGACCGCGGTGCCCACCAACGAGAGCATCGGGATGTCGTTGGCTGAGTCGGAGTAGGCGGTGCAGCGCTGCAGGTCGAGACCTTCTTTGATGGCCAACGCTCGCACCGCCTGGGCCTTCGCCGCA
>DASUII010000008.1:0-10948 GCA_036279835.1 Pseudonocardiaceae bacterium | reverse complement strand
GGAGTCAGCCCGTCCCCGCACACCTTCTCCCGGGGAAACGTGGACTTCTCCAGCAACAACACGTCCAAGCCGGAACGCGCCAGGTACGCGGCGGCCGTCGAACCCGCCGGCCCCGCCCCCACCACGATTACGTCCGCGTCGGTGCCGCCGGAACCCGCACGCCTGGCCATCGGAGCTCCCTCGCCGCGATCCCGCAGTGCCGTTGATGTCGCAGTGCCGTTGATGTCGCAGTGCCGTTGATGTCGCAGTGCCGTTGATGTCGCAGTGCCGTTGATGTCGCAGTGCCGTTCGGCCGAGTGTACGGGTCTCCAGCTCAGGCTCCTTCCGCTCCACCGTCCCCGAGCTCCACAGCAGAGCTGTCCGCGCCCTCCGGGGAAGCGCTGCCGTGGAGCTCGGGAGGCGCAGCGTCATTGAGGCCCGGGTCCCCAGTATCGGGTTCCGGGTCGGTGTCGGGGAGGGCGTGGGGTCTGCCTGGCGGCCACAGCAGGGTGGCGGCGCCGCCACCCAGCAGCGTTGCGGCCAGCAGCGCTGCTGCGAGCGCTCCATAGGGAACGTCAACCGGGTCGAACGCCGCGGCGCCGAGCTGCCCGCCGGCCAGCGCGCCGAGCACTGAGCTCCCGACCGCGAGCGCCGTGGCGGCCACCGCGAGGATCCGCAGCCGCTCTGACCGGTCCTGGCCGGCGGCGAGGCAACGGCGCCCCACTGCGGCCCCGATCAGCAGTGGTACCGCAAGGACTACGCCCCACCAGGGTTGCATCGGGCCCTGCGGCAGCGCGGCGAGCAGCGGCACCGCCGGCACTGGCCCGGCGTGCACGGCGACCGGGCTGATCGACACTGCGCCTACCGACAGGCCAGGTCCGGCCAGCCAGGACAGTCCGGCGATCGCCGCGTTCGGTAGGTATCCGATCGACACGACGGTCAGCCCGAAGGCGCTTGAGATGTCGGGCCCCGACATCTCAACGACCTCAGGCGCGGACACCACCAGAGCCAACAGCACCGTGACGAAGCCGGCGCTCAGCGCAATCGCCAGCCCCCACAACCCGGCCTCCAGGCCGGGCCGCACCCATCCGGGGGCGCGTCGTAGCGCCGCGGGCAGCAACCCGCAGGGCCGCACCAGACCCAGACCCGCAGCGGCACCGGCGACCAGCGCGCAACCGACGGCGGCCTGCGCAGGATCCGCGGTGATCGTGACCGGGGTGGCGACAAGCGCCAGGACAGCACCCAGGACGCCGTGGGTACCGGCGATCGTCGCGGCCACCCACCCGGCATCGACGGACTGGGTGATTCCGGACCGGTCCGCGACCCCGGTCGCGCCGCGGGCGACCAGTGCGCCGAGCAGCAGCGTAGGCAGCAGCGGTAAGACGCCGAGCGGCGCGCCCTGGATGGTCAGGGGCACGTGGTGCGCGGCCAACCAGCCCGCCGCCCCCAGCCGCGCCGCCCCCGCCACGGAGGTGCCTGCTCCGCCGGCCGCGGTGAGTATCGCGAGCGCCACAGCGGCGGCTAGGTAGCTGGCGACGGCGGGCAGGCAGGCCGCGCCGATCAGCGCACCCAGGCCAGGTCGAGTGCCTTCACCTGCTGGGTCACCGGCCGCATCATCGGACACCA
The DNA here is from genome assembly GCA_036279835.1 of Pseudonocardiaceae bacterium. Lineage (GTDB taxonomy): Bacteria > Actinomycetota > Actinomycetes > Mycobacteriales > Pseudonocardiaceae. Next base: position 9,343 of record DASUII010000008.1, on the reverse strand, counting down.
GCGGCGACAGCACGAGGCTCACGATCCCCACCCTCGCAGCCGTGTCGCCTCGCTGCGGCGATCACCTCGCCGACTCGCCCCGCGAGTAACCGGATCGGGCTAGCGCGCGCGGGTACCCCCACGGACACCGAACTGGATCAGGACAGCGATTTGATGATCTCGCGCATCAGCTTCGCGGTGTCGCTGGGTGTCTTGCCGACCGCAACACCCGCCGCCTCCAAGGCGTCCTTCTTGGCTTCGGCAGTACCGGCGGACCCCGAGACAATGGCACCAGCATGGCCCATGGTCTTGCCTTCGGGGGCGGTGAAGCCGGCGATGTAACCGACGACAGGTTTGGTGATGTTGGCCTTGATGTAGTCGGCGGCGCGCTCTTCGGCATCCCCGCCGATCTCGCCGATCATCACCACCGCCGCAGTGTCGGGGTCGTCCTCAAAGGCCTGCAGCGCATCGATATGACTAGTGCCGATAACGGGGTCACCACCGATTCCCACACACGTGGAGAAACCGATATCGCGCAGCTCGAACATCATCTGGTAGGTCAGGGTGCCGGATTTGGACACCAGCCCGATCCGGCCCGGGCCGGTGATGTCGGCGGGGATGATCCCGGCATTCGAGGCACCCGGACTGATCACCCCGGGACAGTTCGGGCCAACGACGCGGGTGCGAGTTGGGAAGCTGGCGGCCTGCGCGCAGAAGCCGACGGTGTCATGCACCGGGATTCCCTCGGTGATGACGACGACCAGCCCGATGCCGGCGTCGATTGCTTCGCTCACCGCGGCCTTGGCGAAACGTGGTGGAACGAAGACCACGCTGACGTCCGCCCCGGTAGCGGCGATCGACTCGGTGACCGAGCCGAACACGGGCAGCGCCGCGCCGGTGAAATCGACGGCCTGACCGGCCTTGCCCGGGGTGACCCCGCCGACGACCTGACTACCCGCATCGAGCATCCGCTGGGTATGTTTGCGGCCCTCCGAGCCGGTCATCCCCTGGACAATTATTTTCGAGTCCTTGGTCAGCAAGATTGCCACCGGTCAGGCTCCCTTGGCGAAAGTCAGTGCCGCGAGCTCGGCTGCCTTGTCTGCTGCGGCGTCCATCGTGTCGACCATCGTGACGAGTGGATGCGCCGCGTCAGCAAGGATTCGGCGGCCCTCAGCGACGTTATTGCCATCCAGCCGGACCACCAGCGGTTTCGCAGCGGCATCGCCCAGGATGTTCAATGCCTGCACTATGCCGGTGGCCACCTCGTCGCAGGAGGTGATCCCACCGAAAACATTGACGAACACCGCGTGCACGTCCGGATCACCGAGGATGATGTCCAACCCGTCGGCCATCACCTGGGCGTTCGCGCCGCCGCCGATATCGAGGAAGTTGGCCGGCTTCATCCCGCCGTGCGCCTGGCCTGCGTAGGCGACGACATCCAGAGTGGACATGACCAGGCCGGCACCATTGCCGATGATGCCGACCTGCCCGTCGAGCTTGACGTAGTTGAGGTGGCGGGCTTTGGCCCGGGCCTCCAGCGGGTCCTGATTGGCCGGGTCGGCCAGTTCCGCGTGATCGGGGTGGCGGAACCCGGCGTTGTCGTCGAGGGTGACCTTCCCGTCCAGCGCGATGATCGCCCCCTGCCGGTCGCGGACGAGCGGGTTGACCTCGACCAGAGTCGCGTCCTCGGCGACGAAGACCTCCCACAGCTTCAGAACCGTGTCGGCCACGGCCCCCGCCACCTCCGCGGGGAACCTGGCGGCCTGGACGATCTCAGCGGCCTTGCGGGCATCGACGCCGGAGACCGGGTTCACCGGCACCTTGGCCAGCGCCTCCGGTGCCGTCGCCGCCACCTCCTCGATTTCCATCCCGCCCTGCACGCTGGCCATCGCGAGGAAGGTGCGGTGGGTGCGGTCGAGGATGAACGACAGGTAGTACTCCGCAACGATGTCGCAAGCAGGAGTCACCAGCACGCGGTGCACGGTGTGACCCTTGATGTCCATGCCAAGGATCGCCGCCGCTTTACGCCGCGCCTCCTGCGGCGTGGTGGCCAACTGCACGCCGCCAGCCTTGCCGCGGCCACCGGCCTTGACCTGCGCTTTGACGACGACCGTGCCGCCGAGTTCCGCAGCGGCGGCACCGGCCTGCTCGCTCGTCGTGACGACGCCACCGGGCAGCACCGGGACACCGTGGGCGCCGAACAGATCCCGCGCCTGGTATTCGTACAAATCCACAGGGTCGACCCTATCCAGCTAGTCCCCACCAGCAGCCGACCGGCACCCGTGAAGAAGATCACTCATTCCACTGGGATCATTCCACTGGGGCAGCTGCCAGCGCGGCGCGCAGCCAGTCGACGATCTCGTAGGTGGTGGCGCCCGGAGTGAAGACCTTGGCTACCCCGAGCTTGCTGAGCGCCGGGATGTCCTGCTCGGGGATGATCCCGCCACCGAAGACCAGCACGTCCGTCGCGCCCTTGCTCTCCAACAGCTCGACGACCCTGGCGAACAGCGTCATGTGGGCACCGGAAAGCACCGATAGCCCCACCGCGTCAGCGTCTTCCTGGAGCACGGTTTCCACGATCTGCTCCGGCGTCTGGTGCAGCCCGGTATAGACGACCTCCATACCCGCGTCGCGCAGGGCCCTCGCGACGACCTTGGCACCACGGTCGTGCCCGTCAAGTCCCGGCTTGGCGACGACCACCCGGATATGTCCGCTCATTGCGCCAAGCGTAGCTCGTGACCGGATTACCATGCGGGCATGAACCTCGCTGGCCAGCTTCAGCCAGTTGATGGCCCGCTACTACGTTCAGCGGCTCGGTGGAGATGCCCGGGTGCACACGACGTGGGACACCTGTCTCTGCCGGTCGACCCCACCGCCGTGCGCACCGTGGTGAGCAGCTCGGCGCCCGGCTCCGCCACGTAATTCCAGAACAACCGACCGCCCGGCGCGCAAGAACGGACGCTGGCCGATAAGGCCGGACGTATCGCGGAACGGCGCCTTGCCCACACTGGTCGCCCTCCGTTACGTTCCCGCGGTCCACGGCCACTGTCCGAGCACGACCGATCGCGGCTGGTCCACACCAGCTCCCCGGGATCCCCCACCCGGTATCAGTCCGGACTCGCTGAGACAGGGAAGGCAGGTCTTGGCTCGACACCGCTCCCCAGGCGGCCAACGACCGACTCTGGTCGTTGCGGCGGCGCTGGGCCCTGGCACCTCAAGTACTCGGGTGGCGCACCGCATCACGGCCCCCTCCCCGACCGCGCGGGGTCGGGTGGTGGTGGCGGCCGTTGCGGCTGGCGCCTTCGTGGCCGCGAGCCAGACGATCGACCACGCCGCCGTCACGATTTCCCACGACGCCACGTTGGTGGCGTCTGCGCAGGACGCGTCGGCGGCAATAGGTCTCGGCGGCCCCGCACCTGCACCTGAGTATCTCCCGGTCACTCGGCCCACGGACCCTGCCACGGTCGAGGCCGTGCAGGCGATGGCCAAGGGGCAACGCCTGGGGGACGAGCGCGCCACCCAGCAGGCCGAGGCAAACAGGGTTCGGTTCGTCATGCCCACGAAGGGTGTCTTCACCTCGGGATTCGGCGGCCGGTGGGGAGTGTTCCACTATGGAATCGACCTCGCCAACGCCATCGGGACGCCGATCGTCGCCGCAGCCGACGGCGTGGTCGTCGAGTCCGGACCAGCGAGCGGATTCGGTCTGTGGATACGCATCCGACACTCCGATGGCACGACCACCGTCTACGGGCACATCAACCGCTCGCTCGTGGAGGCGGGTCAGAAGGTCCGAGCGGGCCAGGAGATCGCCGAAATGGGCAACCGGGGAAACTCGACCGGACCGCACCTGCACTTCGAAGTGTGGAACGCGGCCGGCAAGAAGATCAACCCGATCATCTGGCTGCACGAACACGGCATCGACTTCTAAGGGCGTTGCTCGCCAGCTCATTCGCCGCCATCCGAGGGCCAGCCGCCGATCAGGTGGGCATGCGCTGTGCGCCACACCGAGCACAGCGGGCGGCGGTGGCGAACCGGGCGAAACGACCGATCGCAATGCCGGCAGCGTCCGCGCAGGCCAGCACCATGCTGCGCCAGGAGGGACCGCCAGCCCACAGCGAGGGCAAGCAGTCGAACCCGCACCGCTGGCCAGGCCGCCGCTGGCGCCGGCCCGCGAAGCAGCCGCTCGACGTCGCGCAAGTACGCTTCCACGCGTTCCCCCAAGACTCGCCTCAACCGCTCGTCCATCCCGCACCCCCGTAGTCTAGTCGAACACACGTTCGAACGCTAGTGGGCACCCCTGACACCCTGCGCGCCAGCCCGCTCCCGCACACCGATCGATGCCATGAACTGATGTGGAACGGCTCTGCTGACGTGAATGAAGTGAGATGCTCCGCTGATGAGCAGCGCAGTGGAGTCACCGTTGACGTTGATGGCGGTCCATGCACATCCCGATGATGAGTCCACCTCAACCGGCGGCATCCTTGCGCACTATGCGCTGCGCGGCGTGCGAACCATCGTCGTCACGTGTACAGATGGGGATCTCGGTGACGGACCGGGGGGCGTCAAGCCAGGCCAGGATGGCCACGACCCTCGGGAAGTGGCGGCCATCCGGCAAGGTGAACTCCGCCGCGCCTGCGAACACCTGGGCGTATCAGACGGTGGTGGTCACTTACGATCCGGACAGCACCCGGCATCCGGACCACATTCACGCAGCCCGCGCTGCGACATCTGCCGTCGATGCCGGACACATCGTGGCAAAGCTGTACTACAAGGCCCACGGCACCAGCTATTGGCAGCGGCTGAACCAGGCATTGGCCGAAGTCGGCATCCGACGGGCCGCCCCGTCCGGCGAAACACTGCGGATCCTGGAAGCCGTCGAGCAGCGGATCACGACGATCGTCGACGTCAGCCAGGTCGTCGACCGCAAGCGGACCGCGCTGCACGCCCATGCCAGCCAGATCGGTTCCTCACTGGCCGGAAAACTTCCCACCAGCCAGTTTCGCTACGCGTTCGGTACAGAGGCCTACATCCGGACCCGCGACACCACGGGAACAGCCACGCCCGAAGACGATCTCTTCACAGGACGGGGGAAGCCGCAGCTACAGCTTCGCTAGCGGAACTCCGCCGATGAGCATCAGGCGGATCTTCCCTGCCGATCCGAAATCGATCGTCGCGGTGGCCCGGGGGCCGCTGCCGTCGGTGGCCACCACGGTGCCCAGGCCGTACTTGTCGTGGGTGACCCGGTCGCCCACGTCCAGCGACAGCGCGGGGGTGTTCTGCCAGCCCCGGAACGGGGTCGAACGCAGACCCTGAGCCGCCACGCCGGCCTGCGCGGAGTCAGCGCCGGTAACGTCGCTGTTACGGCCGAAGCCCGTGCGCCTCACCGGGCCGGCGCGACCGGGCTCCTCGCGCCGCCAAGTCACCAGCGACTCGGGCACATCGGCCAGGAAGCGCGACGCCGGGTTGGTCATCGGTTGCCCCCAGGCGGAGCGGGTGATCGCCCGGGACAGGTAGAGCCGGTGCTGGGCCCTGGTCAGCCCGACGTAGGCGAGCCGCCGCTCCTCGGCGAGCTCGGCGGTATCACCCAGCGCGCGCAGATGCGGAAACATCCCGTCTTCCCAACCGGTGAGGAACACCACCGGGAACTCGAGGCCTTTGGCGGTGTGCAGGGTCATCAAGGTCACTACACCACCGGAGGCGCCGTCATCGTCCGGGATCTGGTCGGCGTCGGCGACCAACGCCACACGCTCCAGGAACGCGGCGAGCGATCCCGGCTCGGCGCCACCGTCGTCAACCGGGACGATCGGCGCAGGCTCACTGGCGAACTCCCGCGCCACCGTCACCAGCTCGGTGAGGTTGTCCAGCCGGGAGCCATCCTGCGGATCCTCGGAGGCGTCGAGCTCGGCCCGGTAGCCGGTGCGCTCCAGCACCGCCTCGAGGACCTCCGCGACCTCCTCGCCCGCCGCCACCTTCTCCCGCAGCTCGTCGATCAGCACCACGAACGCCGTGATCGCGTTGCGAGATCTCGGGTTGAGCAGCGGGATCTCGTGGCCGGCCGCGGCGGCCCGCAGCGCCGCGGCGAACGAGATCTGCTCCCGCTCGGCGTAGCTGGCCAGCACTGCCTCCGCGCGGTCACCGATCCCTCGGCGGGGCGTGTTGAGGATCCGGCGCAGCGACACGGTGTCCTCAGGATTGGCCAACACCCGCAGGTAGGCCAGCGCGTCGCGAACCTCACGCCGCTCGTAGAAGCGCACCCCGCCGACCACCTTGTAGGGCAGCCCGAGCCGGATGAACATCTCCTCAAAAACTCGGGAGGAGTTGTTGGTCCGATAGAACACAGCCACGTCAGCGAACCGCGCGGCGCCGCTGTCGGCAAGTTGGTCGATCTCCGATGCGACGAACGCCGCTTCGTCATGCTCGTTGTCGGCGACGTAGCCGACGATCAGTTCGCCATCCCCGGCAGCCGACCACAACCGCTTGTCCCGCCGGCCGGAGTTGCGCGCGATCACCGCGTTCGCCGCGGACAGGATCGTCTGCGTGGACCGGTAGTTCTGCTCCAACAAGATCGTCCGGGCGGTCGGGAAGTCCCGCTCGAACTCCTCGATGTTGCGGATGGTGGCGCCCCGGAAGGCGTAGATGGACTGGTCGGCATCACCCACGACGCACAGCTCGCCCGGCGCCTCGCCCTGCGCCGCGGGCGCTACCAGTTCGCGGACCAGGGTGTACTGCGCGTGGTTGGTGTCCTGGTACTCGTCGACCAGGATGTGGCGAAACCGGCGCCGGTAGTGCTCGGCGACGTCGGGCAGCGTCTGCAGCAGCTCAACGGTCCGCATGATCAGATCGTCGAAGTCCAGCGCGTTGGACATACTCAGCCGCTGCTGGTAGCCGGCGTAGACCTCCACCACCCGGCGCTCGAGGTCGTTTCCCGCTGCGCCGGCCGCCGAATCGGGATCGACGAGATCGTTCTTCAGGTTGGAGATCTTCGCCGCCAGGGTGCGGGCGGGATAGTGCTTCGGGTCCAGGTCGAGGTCCCGGGCCACCATCGTGATCAAGCGACGGGTGTCGTCGGAGTCGTAGATGGAGAAGTTCGACGTCAGCCCGGCAAGATGACTCGCCTCCCGGCGCAGGATTCGCACGCACATCGAGTGAAACGTCGACACCCACATCACTGCGGCGCGCCTGCCGACCAGCGCGGTGACCCGCTGCCGCATCTCCGCGGCTGCCTTGTTCGTGAAGGTGATCGCCAACACCTGCCCGGGGATGACACCGCGCTGGGCGAGCAGGTAGGCGATGCGGTGCGCGAGCACTCGGGTCTTACCCGACCCCGCTCCCGCGATGATGAGCAGCGGGGAACCGGCGTGCTCCACCGCCGCGCGTTGCTGCGAGTTCAGCCCGGCGAGCAGGTCCTGTGGCGGGGCAGCAGTAGAAGCACTCATCGTGGCGACAACGGTACCGGGAGACACTGTCAGTCTCAGCGTGCACTGCACGCGCGTTTCTCGGCAATGTGCCCGGCACACGGACCCACGCCATAAGAAGTGGACGGCGGAGCCCGCCACGTGGCAGACTTCGGGTCGTGATGAGTAGTCACCGCTTTTTCTACGGGTACCGAATCCGGTGCCCGTGATGGTGTGACGCTCACACACAGACCACCACGACGCCCCGGAGTCCACGGACCCGGGGCGTCGTTGCTGCCGGGGAACGCGGGCCTGGGACAGAATCGGGAGATCACCGAGATGTCGCAACACGCGACCAGCGCGACAGCCCCCCCGGTCGACGCCCGTCACACCGACGGCCGGGACGACGACACCGTCACCGACCTCGCCGCGCTGCGCACCGAGATCGACTACCTGGACGCCGAGATCCTGCGGCTGGTGCAGCGACGCACCGCGGTATCCCAGGCGATCGGCGCCGCCCGCCGAGCCGCAGGAGGTCCGCGGGTGGTGCACGGTCGCGAGATGGCCGTCCTCGACCGCTACCGCGAGCTGGGCACCGAGGGCCATGAGCTGGCGATGCTGCTGCTGCGCCTCGGGCGTGGTCGGCTCGGCCACCTGAGCACCTGAGCACCGCGGCACCGCCCTCGCCCATCAAGGCACACTGGCTTCATGGTGCTCAATCTGATTGCTGTCCTCACCGCGCTGGCCGGCTTACTCGCCGCGGTTGCGCACGGCGGATATCTCGCAATGCTCGGGGCCGCCGCCAACCGGCGGTCCGGCGGCGAACCGGTCAACCAGTACGTCCGCAGCCGGGTTCCGGTAGCTGCGGTCACCCTCGGCGTAGCACTACTCGCGCTGTTGCTCGCCACTGGCGGCCCAGCTGCCGACATCTTGGCCATCCTGGCCGGAGGGGGTAGCGGCATAGTGGGCTACCAGGCCCTCCAGAGCACCCGGACCCGATACCGCAGCGGCGGTTGACCTGCTGGGCGGTAGCGGCGGGCACCGCCCGTCCTGCTGGAGCTACCGAATATCGATGCCCTCGGCGCAGGACGGGCCGGTCGGTAGCGAAGGACTTAGCCTGAGGTGGTGAGCGAGGAGCGCTATAGGTGAATCCCGATAACCGGCTCGTCGCCGGTCGCTACCGTCTGGAACAGCGCGTCGCAACTGGTGCGATGGGCGCGGTCTGGCGAGCGCACGACGAGCGGCTCAACCGCACGGTAGCGCTCAAGGAGCTGCTGATCGCCCCCGGCCTGGCGGATGCGGAAGCGCAGACCGCCACTGATCGGGCGATGCGGGAGGGCCGCATCGCAGCTCGGTTGCAGCACCCGCACGCCATCTGCGTCTACGACGTGGCTCTCGACACGGGCACCGGCGCCGGCAGCCAGCTGGTGCCCTGGCTGGTGATGGAGTACCTGCCCTCACGCAGCCTCGCCGCGGTGCTCGCCGAGTACGGGACGCTGGCGCCGGACGAGGCGGCCAGGATCGGCCAGCAGGTCGCCGCTGCACTGACCGCGGCCCACGAAGCGGGAATCGTGCACCGGGATGTCAAACCGGGAAACGTGCTGCTCGGTGCAGACGGGACCGCCAAGATCACCGATTTCGGGATCTCCCGGGCCAGCTGGGACGCCACCGTGACGAGCACTGGTGTGCTGGCGGGCACCCCCGCCTACTTCGCTCCCGAGGTGGCCCGTGGCGAGGCGCCTGGACCTGCGAGCGACGTGTTCTCGCTGGGCTCCACCCTCTACGTCACGGTGGAAGGCGTACCGCCCTTCGGGGTGGACGACAACACCCTGGCGATGTTGCGCACCGTCGCCGAAGGCCGGGTACGGCCCGCGCAGCAAGCCGGGCCGTTGTCCACCGTCCTGATGCAGTTGCTGGCCGACGATCCAGCGGCGCGTCCCACGATGGCGCAAGCAGTGGCGGCGCTCGGC
>DASUII010000007.1:0-3408 GCA_036279835.1 Pseudonocardiaceae bacterium | reverse complement strand
GGGACGGTGCGCATGGTCCGGCCGACGTCGAGGGGTTCGGATTTACCACCCAGGACGACGGGGATGATTTTCGCGTCACAGGCCCACTGGCGGGCCTGCGCGGCGCTGATGTGCGTCCCGTAATCGAGGGTCGCGATCCCGAGACCGGTGCGCAGCGCGTCCCAGTCGATGGTCACGGTCAGATGCGGGGGTTCTCCGGCGGTGGCGGGGCAGTCCTGGGCGGCGCGGGCCAGCCCGCAGATCTCCAGCAGCGCGTCGGCGTTGCGTTGCGGGGTGGTGCGCGCGTCGGAGATGGCGTCAGTGGCGGGGCGGGGTGCGGCGAGTTGGTCGATCAGTGAGCGGAACGCGGCTCGGTGCTCAGCTTCGAGGTATCCCTCCAGCCCGAGTCGCCCGTCGCGGCGGTCCCACAACCGCAGCTCCCCGGCGGCGGGGCGGGTTGTGGCTGGTTGCGGGGTTCGGGGCCGTCGGGGTCGAGGTGGGCGAGGATGTGCTGGCCGATCCGGTGCAGCGACGTGGAATTGAACGACCGGGCATGACGAGCCAACTCCGCTTCGGCGGCGTCGCGGTCGGTGGCGCTGACATCGGTGGGGATCGCACCCATCGTCTCGGTGATCACCCGCACCTGCGCCGGACCGATCTCCCCCGCGGCCAGCGCCGCAGCGGTGTTCGGCAGCACCGGGGCGAGGACCTCACCGGTCAGCGCTCGGCGCGGGGCGAGCTGGGTGGCGTGGGTGACTCGGGTACCGGCCTCGGTCGGTGACAGGTTCAGCATCCCGGCGAGGAGCTGTTTGGTGTTGCGGAACCCGGCGGTGACCGCAATGTTGCGGGATTCCAACTCCGCGACCGCATCGAGCATCACCGAATACACCCTCCGCGACACCGACTCAATATCGCGGACCTGATCCGGCAACCCTGCATCATCACAGTCGACGATCGAGCGTCGCCACTGATCGAGGCAAGCGACTATCCCCTGCCTCGGGTCCAGCTGCGTCTCTATCACGGCACCATTGTCGCACCCACCCCTGACAATCTCAGGGCTCACAAGAACGGCTGACATGAGGATTTCAACGATGCGATCGCCGGTCAAAGCAGGTAGGCCATCCGGACATCGTCAAAGGCGGCAAGGGCGGAGGGCCGCACCGGATCAACGCGCTGGAGCCACGAATCCGTCGGATCACCGACGGATTGCTCGACGACAGTTCCCGCACCTGCGTCTCGCCGTGCCGGCCGACGAGCTCGTGTGACGGCCCAGCCTGCTCGTCAACGACCCGTAGCTCTCGATTGACCGGCGCTCACCGCTGCGCTCCGCGAGCGGCGACACCACGATCGCGAGTACGTCACCGGAGCTCGGTGGGCGGGCCTTGGCCAGTGGCGATCGTGCGCTGGACCCAGGCGACGTCGTGCCAGGTGCCGTGCTTCCATCCGATGCGCCGGTAGGTTCCGACGGGCTCGAACCCCATGGCGCGGTGCAGGCCGACGCTCGCGTCGTTCGGCAGCGTCATGCCCGCGACGGCGACGCGGAAGCCGCGCTCGGCAAGACGGTCGAAGAGCGCATTGTAGAGCGCGCGACCGCCGCCAGTACGCCGCCTTCCGCGCTCGAGGTAGACGCTGACCTCGCATGACCAGCGATACGCGCACGCGACTTGTATGGACCGCCGTGGCCGTAGCCCACGACGCGGCCCTGGTTCTCGAGCACGACCCACGCGTGTGTTCGCATGGCGGTCGCGATGCGCTCGGCCATCTCCGCCGGCAGCGGAGGGTCGTTCTCGAACGTGATCGCGGTGTCGGTGACGTATGGGGCGTAGATCACGGCGCACGCCTCGGCGTCACACTCCGACGCGTCTCGCACGTTCGACGTGCCGCCACTCATGTCACGATAGTAGCGATGAGCGCCTCTATAGTGAGCAACCATGTCGGATCCGCTCTCCGTGTCACTCGCCGCGACGGTGCACGCTGCCCGCCTCGCCCGCGAGCTTTCGGTCAGTGCCCTCGCCGAGCGCTCTGGCGTCTCGCGAGCGATGATCGGCAAGATCGAACACGGCGAGGCACAGCCCACTGCCGCCTTGCTGGGCCGCCTGTCGGCCGCACTGGGGATGACGCTTTCCGAGCTGGTAGCTCACGCCGAAGGCGACGAGCGGCGACTCGTGCGTGCCGCGGACCAACAGACGTGGACCGATCCCCACAGCGGCTACCGTCGCCGTGCGGTATCGCCGGCCACCGGCGGGCCGCTCGAGCTCGTCGAGGTCGATCTGCCCGCGGGGGCGCAGGTCTCCTACCCCGCCGACGCCTATGCCTTCATCCACCAGCAGATCTGGATGCTGGAAGGACACCTGCGCTTCCGCGAAGGCGACACCGAGCACGAGCTCGATGCTGGCGACTGCCTCCAGCTCGGGCCACCCGCACCATGCTCGTTCATCAACCCGACCCGTGAGAGCTGCTGTTACCTCGTCGCGCTCACCAGGCGGCACAGCTGACCGGCGCCCCTGTCGATTCGGGCGATGGTCCCGGTTTCGAGGGCGACCCAGAGCGCGGGGGCGACCTCATGCGGGTCTCCTCAAGGATATGGGGGTCCGTGGTCGTGCCCAATCCTAGGAAAACCCATCCCGCCCGCGGGCACATCTGGCACCGTCTGTCGCATGGTCGTCGAGTTCGGGAACTACCAGCTCGACGACGAGCCAACGCGCGTCGACCGGGATGCGGTCTGGTCGTTCCTCTCCTCGGAGGCGTACTGGGCGCGCTGGCGCACCCGCCAGGATGTGGAGCGGCAACTGGATTCAGCGTGGCGGGTAGTGGGTGTATACGACGTGGCCAGCGATGGGCGGATGGTCGGCTTCGCCCGCGCCATTTCCGACGGCGTCGCGTTCGCTTACCTCGCCGACACCTACATTGTGGACGCCGACCGCGGTCAGGGACTGGGTAAGGAGCTCGTGCGTGTCATGATCGACTGCGGCCCTGGTGTCAGTTTCCGATGGACCCTGCATACGGCCGATGCCCACGGCCTCTATGCACAATTCGGGTTCGTTCGACCTGATGACACGTACCTTGAGCGAGTCGCTCGCGACCGCTCCGTCGGCTGAGAAAGTGACGATTCAGCGGGCCAAGGCTTCGATCAATAGTGGGGTGGAAGCGGGCGTGAGCGGCAAGATCTCGCGGTCCGTCCACCTATCACCGCGGCGCGTGCTGGGACCGCCGACGGCCGCGCCAAGATGCAGCGCGGGCGCGCCGAACGCCCCGGGTCGGTGGAGCGCTCAGGCAGACGGTAGGTGTGCGAGCACCTTGTCCAGGGTGACCGGGAGATCGCGGACCCGGACTGCGGTGGCGTGATACACCGCGTTGACCACCGCCGCCGCGGTACCCACGATCCCGATCTCGCCGATCCCCTTCGACCCCATCGCGTTGACGTGCGGG
>DASUII010000006.1:0-9728 GCA_036279835.1 Pseudonocardiaceae bacterium | reverse complement strand
GGACCAGACCATCGGCGATGAAGGCGACTCGCAGCTCGGCGACTTCATCGAGGACTCCGAGGCCGTCGTCGCCGTCGATGCAGTCTCATTCACCTTGCTGCAGGATCAGCTGCAGTCCGTACTGGCCACGCTGTCCGAGCGGGAGGCAGGGGTGGTGCGGCTGCGATTCGGCCTCACCGACGGTCAACCGCGCACTCTCGATGAGATTGGGCAGGTCTACGGGGTGACCCGAGAGCGCATCAGGCAGATCGAATCCAAGACGATGTCCAAGCTGCGCCACCCGTCCCGCTCTCAAGTCCTGCGCGACTACTTGGACTGACCTGTCGCGCCAGTCTCCACCGACCACCAACCCAGCGCGCGCAGTCCTGGTTCGAGGGCCCGGCGGACTACTGGCAGGAAATCCGCTGAGGTGAGGCTGCCGGCGCCCTCGGGCAGGACGCCGAGTAGCGGTAGGCCAGTCACGGCAGGCAGATCGATGAGGTTGTACCGAGCTGCAAGGTCAGCCTCTGTGGGCCAGGAACCGATCACAATCCCGACACAGCTCAAGCGGCGGGTGCGCAACGCTTCCACAGTGAGCGCGGTGTGGTTGAGGGTGCCGAGACCGGCGCCGGCCACCACGAGCACCGGAGCCGACAAGGCAGCGGCGACGTCGGCGAGGGTTCCCCCGCCGTCGTCCAGCGGCACCAGCAACCCGCCAGTACCCTCCACCAGCACGAGATCATGCTCGCCGGCCAATTCCCGGACCACCGACGCCGTGGTGGCCGTGGTCACGGGGACCAAGCCGGCAAGACGGGCAGCGCGCGCCGGTGCAAGCGGGTCGGGGAAGCGGGCCAGCTCCCGGCACGTGACCGAAGGACCCGCGAGACGTCGCACCTCGTCGACGTCGCCCAGCTGCGCCGCGTCGACGCCGGTTTGGGCAGGTTTGAGTACCGCCACTCGACGGCCGGCCGCGACGGCGAGTGCAGCAATTGCCGATGTCACCGTCGTCTTGCCGACGCCGGTGGAAGTCCCGGTCACCACCAGCACGGTCATCTGACCGCGCCGGCCAGTACCGCGGCAAGCACGTGGGCCACCTGCGCCAGGTCTGGATCGGTCAGCGCGGCATGGGCCGTCAACCGAAGCCTGCTTGTTCCGGCCGGCACCGATGGTGGACGCAGGCAGCCCACCCGCACACCGTGGCGCAGGCACTCCGCGGCCGCGTCGACCGCGCGCTGCGGCTCACCGAGGATGATTGAGACCATCGCGGACATCGGCCGAGGTGTGCCGGCCGCGGTGGCGATGGCAGCGGCAGCGTCTAGCACCCGGCGTGGCAGCGCAGGCTCGCCGCGCAGTACCTGCAATGCCGCCAGTGCCGCGCCGGCCGCTGGGGGTGCCAGGCCGGTGTCGAAGATGAAGCTGCGCGCTGTGTTGACCAGGTGGTCGACCACCGCGCGAGAAGCCAGCACCGCCCCGCCCTGGCTGCCCAGCGACTTCGACAGGGTGACCGTAGCCACCACATCGGGCTCGCCGACCAGACCATGTTCGGCGAGTAGTCCGCGCCCGCCAGGCCCGCGCACCCCGAGCGCGTGCGCCTCATCGGCCAACAGAACCGCACCACGCTGCCGGCAGACTGCGTGCAACTCCGCCAGCGGCGCGAGGTCACCGGTGACGCTTCCCACTGAATTGGTGACGACCAGCGCCCGCTGCTCAGTTCGGCTAGCCAGCACGGCGTCGACCGCGGAGACATCGTCGTGCGGCGTCACCACGATCCGGGCCCGGGACAGTCGGCACGCGTCCACCAGCGAGGCGTGACTTGCGGCGTCGGACACGACGAGACTGCCCGAGCCGGACAGCGCTGTCACCGCGCCAAGGTTTGCGGTGTAACCCGAGGAGAACACCAGGGCCGCGGGCGCGCCGCAGAACGCGGCGAGCTCGTCCTCCAGCTGCGCGTGCAGCTCGGTGGAACCGGTGATCAGGCGCGATCCCGTCGACCCCGCACCCCAAGTTTGCGCCTCCCGCACCGCGCCTTGCACCACCCGAGGGTCCCTAGCCAGACCTAGGTAGTCGTTGGAGGCGAGGTCGACCACCGTCTCGCGCGCGGACCGCGGCCGGAGTACCCGCTTCAGCCCAGCGGCCCGACGCCCGGCGGCTGCATGGTCCAGCCAGTCCTGGGCTCCGGTCACTATGGATACACCGCCACGACCAGCGAGACTACGATGCGCCGGTCGAGCAATGTCGGGTGGCTCCGCAGCCGCCTTGGTTACGTCGTCTGGGTGGCTATGCCAGGGACCGCCAGACCGCCGGGAAGGTGTTCATCGGGCACCGGCACGAAACGCTCAGCCGCTGACTCGACCAGCAGCAGGCGTGCGGTGCGCAGGTCCAGGAACAAACCCGCGACCTGCACTCGGCTGGCGGCGACGGCATCGCGTACCGCGGGGTGGGTGCGCAGCGTCTCTACTTGAAGAGCGACGTTGACCATAGCGAGCCGGTCCACCTCATGCGCTACTGGTTGCCGCCGTCACCGTTGTGCCGCGCCGGCCCCACCTCATCCACAACGACGGTGCCACCGTTGCACTCGTGCTGCCGCTGCCATGCGGCTAGGTGGTCATAAGCGGCGCCGGTTCGGGCGGATCCGCCGAGCAGCTCGTGCAACTGGCCGAGCGCGATAGTGAAGTGCCGAAGTTCAGGTAAGGATAGGCTGAACTTGCTACGATTTTTACCCGGTCGACATCGGGTACCGGTCAGCCTGCGCCGACCGCGGCGAGCACCCCGCGAGTGATCTGCGCCAGGTCATCGTCGCTGGTGACGTAGGGCGGCATGGTGTAGACGAGATTGCGGAATGGGCGCAGCCACACACCTTGGGCCACCGCCGCGGCGGTGGCGGCGGGCAGGTCGACGTCGTGGTCGAGCTGTACCACCCCGATCGCGCCCAGCACCCGAACCTCAACCACCCCTGGCAGCTCGGCCGCTGGCGCCAGCCCCGCCTGTAACCCCGCCTCCAGCCGCCGCACTTCGGCTTGCCAGTCTTGCCCGAGCAGCAGGTCGATCGACGCCGATGCCACCGCTGCCGCCAGCGGGTTGGCCATGAACGTCGGCCCGTGAGCGAGCACCGGGACCTCGCCACTGGAGATACCCTCGGCCACCCGCGCGGTGCACAGCGCGGCGGCCATGGTGAGGTATCCGCCGGTGAGCGCCTTACCCACGCACATGACGTCCGGGCTGACTCCGGCGTGGTCGGCAGCGAAGAGCTCTCCGGTGCGACCGAATCCGGTGGCGATCTCATCGAAGATCAACAGTACGTCGTGGGCCGACGTGATCTCCCGAAGAACGTGCAGGTAGCGCGGGTCGTGAAAACGCATCCCGCCAGCGCCCTGCACAACCGGCTCGATGATCACCGCGGCCAGCTCGTCAGCGTGCCGCTCCACGGTGTCGGCCAGCAGCTGTACGTACGGCGATTCCAGACCGACCGGCGGACGCGGCACGAACACCTGCCGGGCCAGCACTCCTGACCACAGCGAGTGCATGCCACCGTCGGGATCGCAGACGCTCATGGCACCGAAGGTGTCACCGTGGTAGCCGCCGCGCCAGGTGAGCAGCCGGTGCTTGTGCGGACGCCCTAGCGAGCGCCAGTACTGCAGGCACATCTTGATCGCGACCTCCACCGACACCGACCCCGAGTCGGCGAAGAACACGTGCTGCAACGGCTCCGGCGTGATTTCAACCAGCTGGCGGGCCAGCTGGACCGCCGGCTCGTGGGTCAGGCCTCCGAACATCACGTGGCTCATTCGGCGGATCTGATCGCGTACCGCAGCATCGAGCGCCGGATGGGCGTAGCCGTGGATGGCCGCCCACCACGACGACATCCCATCCACCAGGGCTGCGCCATCAGCCAGCTGTAGTCGAACCCCGGCAGCTGAGCGAACCACCAGTGGCGCGACTCGCCCCGGCATCGGCCCGTAGGGATGCCACACGTGCGCTCGATCAGCAGCGAGCAGGTTCTGCGCTGGGTCCACAACCCGCGACCTTACGATCCGCCGCAACCGGAGGGAATATGTACACACAGTAATATTGGTGACAGACAGTACTCGATGTAACACGACGCGACATGCTCGCGATGACAAGCTGTACAGGGTCCCTTCGGGGATTCTGCGGCGTGGCCCTTCGGGGCCACCCGTTGGGGGCAGCGGGGCGCGTTCGACCGTCTAGGGATGGGTGTGGATCACACATTCGTCCCTGACACCTGGGGAGGGGACAGCCCAATGGCAGCACGTTGGCGACCATGCACGTTTCGCGACCGAGCCGACCTCGTTCGCATCTCATGATTTCACGACACCAGTCACCGCGAAATCTCGCGGCCAGCACTGTTGCCGCGGGTGCTGAGTACACCGGTATGCACGACTCTCCCGCGACGATCCATTCGAGTCCGGATACCAAACCGATTCGAGTATTGCTGGTTATCGACATGAGCCTGCTACGTGGAGCACTTGCCTCCGTGCTGTCCAGCGAGGATGACATCGAGGTGGTGGCCGGAATGGCTGCGGGCGACCGCGTGGTCCCCACCGCGATCCGATACCAACCCGATATCGCTGTGTTGGACCTCGATCAAGGTGGATCGGACGTCCTTGCCACCGCGCAGGCGCTGCACGAACGGCTCCCCGGATGCCGGGTGATCGTGCTTGCCGCGGCACACCGGCCGGGCTTGGTCCGCCGGGCACTGGATGTGCCGGTGGCTGGTGCAGTCGACAAGGACGCCCAGCCGCGACGGCTGCTGACCACAATCCGCCAGGTCGCCAAGGGAAAGCGGACGATTGACCCCGCGCTCGCGGTGGCCGCGATCGGTGTGGCGGGTAGCCCGCTGACCCCCCGGGAACTCACAGTGCTCGACCTCGCCTCGGGAGGGGCGTCGCCGACGGAGATCGCCCAACGGCTCTTTCTCAGCCGCGGGACGGTGTGCAACTACCTTTCGCGAGTGATGACCAAGCTGGAGGCGCGAACCCGGATCGATGCGATTCGCATCGCCGCCGAGGCGGGCTGGATCTAACAGCTCTGGTGACAGTTGTGGGAACGGCGGGCCGGCAGCCACTACAGTGAGCTCCGGCCCGTCGTTCCCTTGACCAATGTGTCCCTGACCATTGGGCCTTGACCGATGTCCCAAAGGCCGACCAGGTCGCGGTACAGCGGTGAATTCGCGAGCAGTTCCCCGTGGGTGCCCGCTAACATATTGGCGCCGTCCATCAGCACGATCCGCTGTGCCCGCAGCGCGGAGCTGATCCGGTGCGCGACGACGATGAGGGTGCCGCCACGGGCCGCTAGAACCCGCTCCACCCGCTCCTCCGCGACCGGGTCCAGGTGGCAGGTCGCCTCATCCAGGATCAGCACCGGTGCGGGCGTCAGGTGCGCCCGTGCCACGGCGATGAGTTGCCGTTCCCCGGCCGAGAGCGTTCCGGGATCGACCACAGCGTCATATCCACCAAGACGCGCTACAACGGAGCGCAGGCCCAGGGCGTCGACAACGGTGTCGAGCTCGGTGACAGCAGCGGCGGGATGCAGGTAACGCAGGTTTTCGCCGATCGTCCCGGCGAAGACATAAGCCTCCTGGGGAATCAACACCCGGTGGCTGGCCAGTGTTTGCGAATCGAGATCCCCGACCGGCACCCCGCCCAGCCGAACCTTGCCGCGATCGGGAACGTGCGTCGCCGCGAGCAGCCCCGCCAGGGTGGACTTCCCCGCACCGCTGGGACCCACCATGGCCAGGTGCTGGCCCTGCGGGATCAGCAAGTCGACATGGTTCACCACCGGCTCGGCGTGGCGGCCGTAGGAGAACGTGACACCATCCAGCCTCAGCTCGTGCCCCTGGGGTGCGCGCCGCTGCGCTGTCTCCGGGGGTACTGGACGCTCGCCCGCCTCGACCAGCCGACCCAGGGTGACCACCAGCTTCATGCCTCCCCCGCCCAACCCGTCGACCAGCGCCTTCAGCGCCGGCAGCAGTCCCTGGGTCAGGTAGACCAAAGCTCCGGCGATGGTCCCCAGCGTTGAGCCCGTCGCGAGCAGCCACGGTGCCGCGACCAGCAGCCCCACCGCGGGCAGCCAGCCACCGACCGCCACCGACAGCGTGCGGATCGCCGTCATCCGGGCCAGCGTGCGTTCCGCGTCCGCGTGCGCGTCCACCTGGCGTTGCACCTGCGCGCACGCCCGGTCCCCGGCGCCGCAGGCGACGACGTCGCGCAGGCTGTGCGCCACAGTGCTGGCGGACTCGGCGACCGCTTCGTCGGTGAGCACGTAATCGCGCTGCCGGGCCATCATCGAGCGTAGCGAAACCAGGAAAACCGTCAGGCCAACCAGCAGCGGCGGCAGCACCAACAGGCCGACCACCCCGGTCAGCGTGGCCATCCCGATCACTGCGCCCACCGTGGTCACCACGAAGCCGGTGGTGAGAAGCAGCAAGCCGGCGAAATTGTCCCGCACCACCTCAACCTGATGGGTCAGCCGGGCCACCGCACCCGAATCCGGCCGCCCGCCCAGCACGGTAGATCTTTGAAGCGCACCTCCCACTACGTTGTTCACCAACTCATCGCGAAACGGCTCGACGATCTCAGCGAGAATCCGGTACACGTAACGGGTGGCCAGGGCCCCGACGAGTACCGCCGCAGCCAGCACACCGAGCCACGCCGCCCCGGTACCGGGCCGGCCGGCGAGAAATCCGTCATCCAACGCGTGTGCCACCCCGTAACCGGACAACAGCAGTGGCGCCACCTCCAGCACCGACCACACCGCCAACCGCACCAGCGCACCCGGCTGCCGACGTAGGGCGGCTAGCAGCACCTTGGTAACGGAGTTCCGCTGCGCCGACACCACGGTGGAGCTCACGCCGGTACCCCGAGCGGTTGCGCGGGCACAGCCTCAGCGCCGAACAAAGCGCGGTAGTCCGGGTCGCGCCACAGCTCGCTGTGCGGGCGCAGGCCACGCAGGTTGCCGCGGTCGAGCCAGGCAACCAGATCCGTCCGGGCAGCGGTGGCCGCTCGGTGCGCGATGATCAGCCTGGTTTGGTTCCGGTGCCCGTCGGCCAGCACGGCGCCGACCTGCCGCTCGGTCACGGTGTCCAGGCTCGATGTCGCGTCGTCGAGGATCAGCACCCGGTAGGAGTGCGCGAATGCTCTGGCCAAGCCGAGCCGCTGCATCTCACCACCAGACAGTGGCGCCGCAGCCAACTCAGTCCGGTATCCCTGCGGCAACCTCTCGATGAAGGTATCGGCGCGCGCGCTGGCAGCGGCCTGTCGGATCTGCCCCGCGGTGGGGCTGCTCGGTCCGAAGTTGATCACATCGTCAATCGTGTCACCCATCAGCGCTGGACGCTCGAACGCGAAACCCACCGCGCCGCGTAGCTCCACTTGGGAAAGTTCGGGCAGCGGCACACCATCAAGCAGCACCTGCCCCCGCTCAGGATCAGCAAGGCGACCGGCCAGCGCTGCCAGCAGCGACTTGCCGCCTCCGGACCGGCCCACTACCGCCACGGTGGCACCAGCCGGGACGACGAGGTCGAGCCCGTCGATCACGGTGTCCCTGGCGGCGGACACCCGCACTCCGCGGAATTCCAGCCGGCCGCCCTTACCGGAGCATTCCGGCAGCCTCGCGTCGCCGTATCGGGTCACCGGCTCGGTGAGCACCTCAGCCGCACGCCGGCCACCAGCGCGGGCTCGGGACAGCTTGTTGAGCAATCCCACCGCCGAACCGATCCCGGCGGCCATCACCGCATACCGGCTGGCGGCGTAAAGCTCGCCGACGCTGAGCCGCCCGGCGACGACCCCGAACCCGGCGACTCCGACCACGGATAGCTGCAGCAGCGGCCCGATCACGGCGGCCTGGCTGGTCATCCGCACCTGGTTGCGCCACATGCCCATGCCGTGCTCTCGTAATCCGGGCAACGGCTGAAGGATCCGCCGTCGCTCGCGCTCGATGCTGCCGGCGGCGGCGATCGTGCGGGCGCCGGACAACGCATCGAGCAGCCGCGCCGCGATCAGTCCTTGGCTGTGCAGGTAACCCCTGATGGTCTCGGTGTTGTCCCGGACGAACACCCGGAGCAGTGCGGCCATCGCCAGCAGACCAGCCAACGCGGTGAGTCCCACCCAGGGATCGATCAACGTCAAGGCGATGATGCTGCCGACTGGGGGAAGCAGACCGACGCCGACCATGACCGCGGTAATACCGACCTGACCGGCCTCGCTGGCGTTGCGGGTGACCCGGGTCACCAGGTCTCCGGTTTCAAAGCGACGGACAGCCGCCGGGCCGATCGCGACGAGTTGCCGTACCAGCGTCATCCGCAGCCAGGCCGTGCACCGGGCGTTATTCTGTCCGGTCGCGATATCACCGATGACTTTCCCAGCCACCATGACCGCGATCAGCGTCGCGCAGGCCGCCACGGCCCAGGTGCTGTGGCCACCACCGCGCAGCGCATCCAGGGTGCGACCGAGTGCGGTGGGCAGCAGTATTTCCGCGCTGGCGACGAGCAGCGCGGCCAGCACCAAAGACCAGATCCACCACCCACCTTGGCGACCCGTCGTGAGCAGCAACCGGTCAGCTTGTTTCCACATTGACGTGTGCTGATCCGCCGACGCTCCTGCCGGATCGCTGTTCACGCGACCTCCGCATTGTCGTGATGGTCTGTTGTCGAACCTGTTGGGGATCCGGAAGCTCAAGTGTTGGGAAATCATTAGGTGGTCCGGGGCAACGCCGGCCGCCCCGGACCACCTGTTAATGAAGCCTCAGCCGCACAGCAGCAGGCTGATGTCACTCCCGTGGGAGCGGCCGTGGCCGTGGCCGTGGTCGTCGCAGCGGCCGTTCAGCTCGACGGTCACCTCCATGGCCTGCAGGTCGAGAAGCACCATTGTTTTCACCTCCTTACGTAAGTCGACGCGGATACCAAACCGTTTCTCCCCGTCAGCGCTGCCGGCACGGGGGCATCGTGCGGCGGGAGCTGCCGTGATTCACAGAGAAACGGGAGACCGACGGGGTGCTCGTGCACAGCCGCACCCAGTGCGAGCAGGACGCCTGCGGCGCCGCTCGCCAAATCCATTGACAGCCGGAGCAGCTGTTCACCAGGGAAGGCAAGATGGCCCTGGTAGTCAACGCGGTGCCAGCCAAGGCGCCGGATCTGAGCAGCTACCTCCGGGTGCCAGACCGCATGCCCAGGTGGGTATCCCCGGCTCAGGTAGACAATCATTCCGGCCCGGCCACTGAACAGACCCGGCTGGATGTAGAACCGGGACAGTGCGGCGCGGCGAATAGCAGCCGCAGCGTTGACGAACTCGTCATCTACCCGGTGCGTGAGGTATTCGTCGAGCACCATGCCGATGCCCGCACTGCCCCTGTCGAGGTAGGGCATTGCCCGCCAGCCCTCGTTGACGCGCATCGAGCCGTCGGCACGTACCAGGCAGCGGCGTAGATCTTGGCGCAACGCGGTCGCGGACAATTCGAGGAATCCGCGGTCACCGGTGTGCTCGTAAAGCCGCAAGAACATCAGCGCCGGTCCCGACGAGCCTTGCATCAGCCCGGCGTATGGATTATCTCCGCCGCTGATCGTGCCGACGCTGTCGATGGTGCCCAGCCGGTCCGCGACGATATCGGCGGCACGCAGCGCATGGTCGAACAGCGTGGGTTCGCCAGCCATGCCCGCGAAGTAGGCAAGGTTGAGCGCGACGCCAGCCAGCCCGCCGGACAGGTCTGAACCTAGTTGGTCGCTGTGCTCGGTGAGG
>DASUII010000005.1:0-10212 GCA_036279835.1 Pseudonocardiaceae bacterium | reverse complement strand
GTCTTTACGTAGCGTTGAGCAATGGCGGCAGCCAGCGGATAGCGATAGATGATTTGATCAGCAGGAGTCTTCTTATGTGGCGTGGCGGTCAGTCCAACCAGAGCCCAGGGATTAAGGTCTCGCACCGCCTCGCTGAATTTTGGGCCATAGTAAAGATGGTGCTCATCTGCGAAGACCATCAGTGGACTGGCCTCCTGTAGACGACGGTAGAAGCCAGCGCCGAGGCCCTCCTGGAATCGGTGAGTGCGTCGACCTTGCTTGCTATCCGGCCGGACCAAGGACTGAACACTGAATGCGTAGACCTTGACTACATCTAGATCGTTCATCTGTGTGGCAGTAGTCGGCGTATTGAAATTTTCTGCTGTCACAAGCTGGACTGGAACGCTGAGTCGATCCACGATACTCCGTGGCCCGCCCGGTGTGAATTGCTCGATGGTCTTGTCGAGGACGACTCTACTGGGCGCGATGACTACGAAATTTCGTACCTCCCATGCGCGAGCGAAATACTCGACCGCTCCAACAATAACGTACGTCTTGCCGACTCCTGTCGCGCTATCGATTACACCTTCGAAGGGATCATCCCGTTCTTCTTGTCGGTAATGGCGCCACAATTCGAACGTTAAGGTCTCTACGGCATCGCGATTAGGAGCACGAAGATCCAGCAGGCCGCTGATCTCGGCTAGCACGCCGTAGTCTAGTGGCTCGCTCATTGCCCCAGGCCTGACGAAGTAACATGCACATCATCGTTAGATTCGGTCAACTCAAGCGCTGCAACATTGAGCCATTCAGCGAATTCGCTGCGCCACTGCCGTCGGTAGTCAGCAAGGATGCTCTGAGGCACTTGCCGGACCTTGCCCCCCCTACAAACCTCGCCCAAAGCCTCGCGCGCTGCTGGGTCAACGGCCGTGCCGTACACGGTCAGCAGTTCGTCGCGCTCGAGCCAGCCGGCGAGCAGCAGTACGACCTCAGTCGAGACCAAACCGTCGATCACTGCCAGACGCATCCGCCCTTTGCGGCCGCAGAACGGCGGCTGCTTCACTGACTCCCAGCTGCCTTGCGCGCAGACCGCCTCGGCGAGAGCGCCGCCGGTAGCCCAGGAGGCAAGTACGACACGATCACCATCGAGGGAAAACATGCTTTCCGAGACATCGAGAACGCGGAACCCCCCGCCACCTGTCCATCCGACGGCTTTGCTGATTCCACTGAGGTCCTTACCGCCTATCACCTCGGTCAACCGTGGGGCAGCGAAGTCTGAAACGGCCTCCCTGGACCGTTCAACTCCTACCCAACGTCGGCCCATCTTGTGGGCGACCGCCGCGGTCGTGCCAGATCCGAGGAAGCAGTCGAGGACGATGTCGCCTGGGTTT
Source organism: Pseudonocardiaceae bacterium (assembly GCA_036279835.1). Classification (GTDB taxonomy): domain Bacteria; phylum Actinomycetota; class Actinomycetes; order Mycobacteriales; family Pseudonocardiaceae. The sequence continues at coordinate 8,845 of DASUII010000005.1, read as the reverse complement.
GAGCTGGCCGCAATAATGCGCTCTATAAGCGCTTCGGGCTTCTGGGTGTCATACCTCGTGTCCTCGCGAGCCTGCGAGTTAACAGGCGGAATATCAATCCACATATTGTCGGCAAGTTTACCCTTTGATTCGTCAATGTACTTCTTTAGCCGCGGCCTCTTCGATCTGTCATCCGGGTACCAAATCCGATTTTCGGCATGCAGCTTTGCCATAGTTTCAGGCGAGTACCTCCAGCCAAAGCGAGGAGGAGAGAATCCCTTCCAGGTGTACATCAGATTCGGTCGGGGATTGGGGCTCTGAAGATCCCAAAGACCATAACACCTGCCGTCAGGTTCGGTTCGACTATATTTAGCTGCAACATATTCTTCACTGTGGGGCATATGCTGCGGATTCCACGTAAAGTTCGGAGAGTTGGTATAGAACAGAATGGAGTCCGTTACCTGACTCCAAGTGTGCGAATCACTATGGGCGGCGGTGCGCTTCCATACAATCTCGTTCCGAAAGTTTGCTCGACCGAACACTTCGTCCATGAGGACCTTCAGGTAGTGGCCTTCACTGGCATCGCAGTGCACGTAGACCGCGCCGTGTGGAGCTAGGAGCGTCTTTATCTGGGTGAGCCGGTCCCGCATCATCGTTAGCCAAACCGAGTGTTCCAATGCATCGTCGTAGTTCAGAAAGGACCGCTGGGTGTTAAAAGGTGGGTCTAGATAGGCGAGTGCCACTTTGCCGAGATACTCCTCGGCAAATTCGGGAAGCCTAGTAAGGCTCATAAGAGCGTGGAGCGCGTCTCCTCGAATCAAAAGATTGTCAGCAGCCCGATTAGTCCCCTGCTCAACTTGACCAATGGTGGTTGCGTCGTGTAAGAGTCGGACCTCTGCAACTCGATGGTCGCCGGGATCAGTCCACTCGTAAGAGCCATCCTCGTGCGCTAGAAGTCTCAGCGACTTATTCGTCCAGGTCAGCTCAAGACGTCCCTGCGGGGGACGGCCATCGAACGACACATCGGCTCCTTTCAGACCCATCTCCGCCCCTGTCGAGCAGGAGTGGCGGTCAGTACAACGGGCCAAAGCAAAACACATGCTGTGTGTCCGTGCTACGTCGGATGTGTCGTGTCGCTGACAGGCGGGGTGTCGATCCGCCGGGTAGACCAAGGACCGTCGGTCTCCGGGGCCATCGCTAGGTCAAGATCGGGCTCGTCTGTCTAAGACTTACCCCACGACCCGGCTACCCTACGGGCCCTCAATCTTGGGTGCACCGACGAGTTCGGCCGCCCAGCTCAATGAGGTAGCAGAGCGCCGCAGGAGGGCGAATAGGCCCAGCAGTAACGACCCCAGGGCACGGCGGTCGTACCAGGTGTCAGAGACACGCCGAATCGGTAGAAACCTGCAGGTCAGCAATATAGAGCCATCCTCCAGCGGGCTCGCCGTGGGCTCGCGAACCCTCCGGTCCGGCTCCGGGGACAGCCGGGAGCGGAATCTTCGCGTCAATGCCCTGACAGTGTTCCGCAAGCCTTGCATGTCGAGGACTTGATGCGTAAGCGGGAGGAGCACGGTTCGCCCGAGGTCCTGACTCCAGGTTCATCGTCCGGCGGATCGGGCGGCTCGTGCCTGCCCGGCGGACCTCTGGCTCTATAGCACCACACCACCCACCCGTAGAATCGGCGCCGCGTGCGGAGGGCAGGGAGTGAAGCCGATCCCCGGCACACGGCACAGATGCGGCACAGACCGTCTGGCGCGAGGCAGCCAGGCCGAGCCCGGCGGACCAAGACCTGCCCGCCATGCTGGGCAAACGTACAACGCAGGCTCTCGTAGCTCAGGGGATAGAGCATCGGTTTCTTAAAGTCCTGCGTCGAGCGGTGCGGTCGGTGCCCGGGGACTCGTCTCCTTTTCCGTCTCATTCGCGTTCGTTCGCGGGCGTCCGCCAACGGTCGCGAGGACGCTCCGGCGCAGGCCACGGACGGTGCCGATCGGAGACGGACACTGCACCGTAGTCCTGAAAATCGGAAGGTCGGCGGTTCGACCCCGCCCCTGGCCACCACCTCTGATCAGCACAAACGCCCGTGTCCAACATCTTGTCCAACTCCGTTCGTCTCAGTTGTGCCTCAGAAGAGCCCTCCAAGGCTGTTGGCGATGTCGTGCCGCAGGTCGTTGGTGACGTGCTGGTAGTGGGCGGCCATCGAGGAACTGGACCAGCCCGTCATGTCCATCACCGCGCGAGTCCCGACGTTGAGCACGAGCAGCATCGTCGCCGCGGTGTGCCTGGCATCGTGTAGCAGGGCCTCCCTGACATCTGCTCCCTCGAGTAGGTTCTTCCGCGCTTGGTGATCGGCCTTCGGGTCGATCGGTCGTCCGTTCGGCTGAGTGAATACGAACCCGTCGTCCTCCCACCGCGAGCCCGCAGTCAGTCGCTCCTGCGCCTGAACCTTTCGGTGAGCGCCAAGCCAGATCGAGCAACGGTCCGGGTAGCGCGACCGTGCGGCGACCGGTCTTCGTTTTCACGTCGTCGAGTACCAGGCCGCCGCCCTGGTGCAGCGGGCACCAGCGGGCGTGGCCGGTACAGCTTGTGGAACAGGTGAGCTTGTGCCGCCGGCACCCCGACTTGCCGTACCTGGAGTAGGTGTGGAACACCTCCCGGGCCAGAGGAAGGCGTCGGGCAGTTTAGTCATGAGCCAACGACGTGGGCGCTGCGCGCCGCCCTGAGGTGTGAAATGGGTCCTGAGTCGCGGTGTGGCCCGCGTCCTCAGATCGGGAACAGCCTTGCGTGCGCCGAGTTCGACAGGACGGCTGCTTTGGCGGCGGTGGACAGCCGTGGTGTCGAACTCGGCGACAGCACGGTCGTCGCGACTGTATTTCGAAGCACATCCGTACACTCCGCCGAGTCGAGGCAGGCTGACAGGCAATGGACGAAGGGATCAGCAGCGTGAGCGCCCAGCTAAGTGTGACCGTTGTGGTCAGCCGTGAGGACGACCGTTTCGTCGCTCAGTGCCTCGAGGTCGACGTCTCCAGCTTCGGTGATACTCAGGCAGAGGCACTGGCGATGGTGGCTGAGGCGCTGGACTGTGGTTTGAGGACACCCCTGTACCCGATCACTTCAGCCGGCCGGTGGTCACCACGGTCGATCTGAATCTCTCTGCATGAGCCGGTCGCTTCCTGCCGTCACCGGCCGGGAGGTCCTCAAGGCGCTGGTGGCGTTGGGTTCGTCCACGTCTCGACCAAGCCCTCTCTGTCGGGTTCACGAGAGCAGCGCGCGGATGTCATCGGCGTTCAGCGCGGAGCCGAAGACGTTTCCGTCGTTCATGACGCCAGCGCACAGCTCCGCCTTTCGGTTCGCCAAGGCCAGCACCTTCTCCTCGATGGTGTCCTTGGCGATGAGGCGATACACCATGACGTTGCGGGTCTGCCCGATGCGGTGCGTACGGTCCACCGCCTGCGCCTCGGTTGCCGGATTCCACCATGGGTCGAGCAGGAAACAGTAGTCCGCCTCCGTCAGGTTCAACCCGAATCCGCCGGCCTTGAGGCTGATGAGGAAGACAGGTGCTACGCCGTCCTTGAAGCCCTGCACGATCGTGGGCCGGTTGCGGCTGGTGCCGTCGAGGTAGCTGTAGGCCACGCCGGCGGCGTCGAACCGCTCACGGACGTGGGCCAGGAAACCGGTGAACTGGCTGAAGACCAGTGCCCGGTGCCCACCGTCGATCACCTCGCCGAGCTGGTCCATCAGCACGTCGATCTTGCCACACGGCAGGCTCCGGTGCTCCGGCTCGACGAGTCCAGGATGCAGGCTGAGCTGGCGCAGCAGGGTGATCGAGCGCAGGATCGTGAACCGGTTGCGGTCGACGTCGTGGATCAGACCGAGCACCTTCTGCCGCTCCCGCTGCAGGTGCCGCTGGTAGATGCGGCGGTGCCGCGGGTCGAGCTCCACCGTCAGCACCTGCTCCTGCTTCGCTGGCAGCTCAGGGGCTACCTGTTCCTTCGTCCGGCGCTTGACCAGCGGTTTGATCCGTCGCCGCAGCCGGGCCAGCAGCTCGGCATCGGCTTGTTTCTCGATCGGCCGGGCGTACATCTCACGGAAGCGGGTCGGGCTGGGGAACAGCCCCGGCGCGGTGATCGACAGCAACGACCACAGCTCCATGAGGTTGTTCTCCATGGGGGTACCGGTGATCGCCAGCTTGAACGGTGCCGGCAGCCGCCGCGCGCACTGGTGGACCTTCGACTGGTGGTTCTTCGTGAACTGGGCCTCATCCAGGAACAGCCCGGACCAGTCCGCCGCCGCGTAGGCCTCGACATCGAGCCGGAACAGCGTGTACGAGGTGACCACGACATCCGCGCCGGCGACCACCTCAGCCAGGTCCTGGCCTCGACGCCGCAGGGTGTCGACGATCGTCACCACCGCGAGGTCGGGCGCGAAGCGCCCCGCCTCAGCAGCCCAGTTCGCCACTACGCTGGTCGGCGCGACGATCAGGAACGGTTTCATCGCGGGGTCGGCCTGCTTGGCATGGCAGATCAATGCCAGCGCCTGCACGGTCTTGCCCAGCCCCATGTCGTCGGCGAGAACACCGCCGAGCTGGTGGCGCCAGAGGAAGCACAGCCAGTCGAAGCCGTCACGCTGGTAGGGGCGTAGCCGCGCGGACAGAGTGGTCGGCAGCGCGGTGTCCGCGAGCCCGTCGAGGGACAGCAGGCCCGCGACCTGCTGCTGCCAGGCCCGCGCCTGACGGTCGACCACACCCAGCGCCGCCAGCTCCTCCCACAGCCCCGCCTGGAACCGGCTGATCCGCAACCCACCGCCAGGAGCGTCCTGCAGCAGACTCGCTTCCTCGATGAGCTCATGCAACGCCTGCAGCTCGGGCTTGTGCAGGGAGAAGTACGCCCCGTCGGACAGCAGCAGGTGCGACTCACCCGCGGCCAGCGCTACGAACACGTCGGCGAACGGGATCTGCCGGCCCTCGACGGTGATCCGGACACCGAGATCGAACCAGTCGGTGTCGCCCGCCACGTCAATGGTGGACACGCCGATGTGCAGCGAGTCGCTCGCCTCCCGGTAGTCCGCACGCTCCCCGCTGACCTCGACGGCCACCCCGGGTGCATCGGCCAGCAGCGGCAGTACCTCGGTGGTGAATCGCATCGTGTCCAGGCCGCTCAATCGCGCGTGCGGCAGCAGAGCAGGCTCCGGACCGTCACCGCGCAACCCGAACCCGTCGAGTGAAACGTCGAGCGCGTCGAGCAGGGCCCTCTCTTGCGCCGGGTCCCGGAACGCGTCGTCGGTCCCGGAGGATGCCAATGGCGCCCGGACCTGCGAGTCGCCCACCCGGTAGGCCCACTCCCACTCGATGTCCAGGTCGTGCTGGTCGCCGTAGGAAGCCCGCAGCACCAGGGTGGGCACGGAGATCGTCGGCGGTGTGAAGGCACCGTCAGACGACACGACCGGCGCGAGGTGGCGCAGCCGGGCGTAGAACTCGTCGCGGAATCGGGCTTGCTGCCCGTCGGGGACCGGCAGTCGTTGCCCCTCCAGCGTCATTCGCTGCAGCGGGGCCGGGGCCGGGGTGGCGAGCTTCGCCAGCCGGAACTGCCACTCGGCGGCGTTCGGAGTGCCCTGCACCTGCCTGCGCGACACGTGTACGACGCCATGACCCTCGGCGCCGAGGAACAGGACCGGCATCGCATCTGGTTCATCCGCTCCCGCGAGACGCAGCACCGGCGCGATGACCAGCGAGCCAGGGGCCGCCCCCGCGGTGACGTCCAGGCAGAGTTCAGCGTGGCCGTACGGCTCGACCGGCCCGAGCCGCTTTCGCGCGTGCACGATCTGCAGTCCGATGTCGGCGGCCTCATCCAGGACCGACCACAGTCGACGGCTGCCGAACGAGGCCAGATCGATCATCTTGTCGTCGCTGGCGTAGTAGCCCGTTGTGCGGGTGCGCGACTTGTGCAGCGCGTAGAGCTCCCGCAGCAACTGCACGTGCGACGTGCAGCAGTCACCGAAGTTGTAGGGCGATTCGAGCCTGCTCCACGTCATCCCGTTGCCCACCCACCCGGTGCGGCCCGAGCGCACCAGCCGGGCCAACAGCTGCGGACTTGCCGGCGCTGCGGTGCGCCGCTCCGGGCGTGCCGGTGGGATGAATAGGGAAAGCTCGATAGCCAGTGCAACGGCATCGGCGGGCTGATGCGGGGACGGCCGCGCGGGCGCGAGCAACGAACTCAGCGTCTGGTCCCATGCTGGCGCCGGTAGCCCGCGGCCCGTCCCCGCGGCGGTCCTCGTGGTGGTGCTCGTCGCACCGGTTGCGGCGACCGCCACCGCGACGACGTGCTTGCAGTTGATGCCGACCGGGCAGGAGCACTCGCCGAACGCGAACGCCAGTTCCGCGCCGGCTCGCGACTGGAAGTACACCGCCGTCTCGTAGCAGGAGCCGCCGCTGCCCCGCACCACCGCCTCCAGCACGCTCGCCTCGCCGTCCCACTCCATATGCAGAACCGCGCGGCTCCGGGCGTACTCCACACCCCTCGCGTACGTCTGGGCACCCACGGCGGGCGCGACGCTGGCATGGTTGATGCCCTCCACCACCACAAGCTGCATGGGCTGACTCCTCCACGGGGCAATACAGGGCCGGGCGACTGCGTGCGTGGGTGACCGTAACCACCGACACCGACAGTCCATCGGCGACCTGCCCCCTCACGGTGAGTCACCTTCATTACCAGCGCACTGCCAGCCCGATCACCTCCCATCGCCGTCGGTGTCTGCCCGCAGGGGGTTCGTCCTGGGCATCGGGATCAGGCGAGTTCGAACCGATCGAGGTTCATCACCTTGTCCCACGCGGCCACGAAGTCACGCATGAACTTCTCCTTCGCGTCGTCGCACGCGTAGACCTCCGAGATGGTTCGGAGCTGGGAGCTCGAACCGAAGACGAGGTCGACGGCGGTGGCGGTCCACTTGACCTCGCCCGTGGCGCGATCCCGACCCTCGAACACGTTCTCGGACGAGGCGGATGCCTTCCACTCCGTGCCCATGTCGAGCAGGTTCACGAAGAAGTCGTTGGTCAACGTCTCGGGCCGGTCGGTGAAGACGCCATGTTGGGATTGCCCGAAGTTGGCGTTCAGGGCCCGCATGCCGCCGATGAGGACCGTCATCTCGGGAGCGGTCAGCGTCAACAGGTTGGTCCGCTCCACCAGCAGGGTCTCCGCCGGCAACTTATCTCCGGCTCGGAGGTAGTTGCGGAACCCATCTGCGGTCGGTTCGAGCACGGCAAACGACTCGGCGTCGGTTTGCTCCTGCGAGGCGTCCGTGCGCCCCGGCGAGAACGGGACCGTGATGTCGTGCCCGGCGCTGCGCGCCGCTTGCTCGACGGCCGCGCACCCGCCCAGGACGATCAGGTCGGCGAGCGAGACCTTCTTCCCGCCGGACTGCGAGACGTTGAAGTCCCGCTGGATCTGCTCGAGGCTCTGCAGCACCTTGGCCAGTTCGGTCGGGTCGTTGACCTCCCAGTCCCGTTGCGGCGCAAGGCGAATCCGTGCCCCGTTGGCCCCGCCACGCTTGTCGGTGCCGCGGTGGGTGGACGCCGACGCCCACGCGGTGCAGACCAGCTGGGAGATGGACAGTCCCGAGGCGAGGATCTTGCCCTTGAGGGCAGCGATGTCCTCCTCGCCGATCAGATCATGATCCACGGCGGGGACGGGGTCCTGCCACAGCTGCGGCTCCGGAACCCACGGGCCCAGGTAGCGCGTGATGGGCCCCATGTCGCGGTGCACCAGCTTGTACCATGCCTTGGCGAACGCGTCTGCGAGCTGGTCCGGGTTCTCGTGGAAGCGCTTCGCGATCGGTCCGTAGATCGGATCCAGCTTCAGCGCAAGGTCCGTCGTCAGCATCATCGGGGCGTGGCGCTTCGACGGATCGTGCGCGTCCGGCACGGTGCCCTGGGCCTCGGGATTCTTAGGAGTCCACTGCTTCGCACCGGCGGGGCTCGTCGTCAGCTCCCAGTCGTAGGCGAACAGGTTGTCCAGGAACCCGTTGTCCCACGTCGTCGGCTCGTTGGTCCATGCCCCCTCCAGCCCGCTGGTGAGCGTGTCGGGGCCCTTGCCGCTGCCGCACATGTTCTTCCAGCCCAAGCCTTGCTGCTCGACGGGGCAAGCCTCGGGTTCCGGACCGATGCAGTCCGGACTGACTGCGCCATGGCACTTGCCGAAGGTGTGGCCGCCGACGATGAGCGCCAGGGTCTCCTCGTCGTTCATAGCCATACGGCGGAAGGTCTCTCGGATGTCCTTAGCGGCAGCCAGCGGATCCGGGTTGCCGTTGGGCCCCTCCGGGTTCACGTAGATCAGGCCCATCTGCACGGCGCCGAACGGACCGGTGAGCTCCCTGTCGCCGCTGTAACGCTCATCTCCGAGCCAGGTGTCCTCAGGGCCCCAGAAGATCTCCTCAGGCTCCCAGATGTCCTGTCGCCCGAAGCCGAAGCCGAACGTCTTGAACCCCATCGATTCCAGGGCACATTGGCCGGCGAAGATGATCAGATCGCCCCAGGAGATTTTCCGGCCGTACTTCTGCTTGACCGGCCAGAGCAACCGGCGCGCCTTGTCGAGGCTGGCGTTGTCGGGCCAGCTGTTGAGGGGGGCGAAGCGCTGAGCGCCGCTGCCGCCACCGCCCCGGCCGTCGGCGATGCGGTAGGTACCGGCGGCGTGCCACGCCATGCGGATGAAGAGCGGCCCGTAGTGGCCGTAGTCGGCCGGCCACCAGTCCTGCGACGTCGTCATCACCTCGAAGATGTCCTGTTTCAGCGCATCGAGGTCGAGGATCTTGAACTCTTCTGCGTAGTTGAAGTCCGCGCCCATCGGATTGGACAGGGGCGAGTGCTGGTGGAGAACAC
>DASUII010000004.1:0-3634 GCA_036279835.1 Pseudonocardiaceae bacterium | reverse complement strand
CTCGATCTATCAGAAGATGATCGTGCGCGGCCGTGATTTCGATGACATCCACGACCTGGTCGGGGTACGGATCATGGTCGAGGACGTGCGGGACTGCTACGCCGCGATCGGGGTCGTGCACTCGGTATGGCAGCCGATGCCCGGCCGATTCAAGGACTATGTCGCGCAACCCCGCTTCGGGGTCTACCAGTCATTGCACACGACGGTGATCGGACCGGACGGTAAACCGTTGGAGGTGCAGATCCGAACCCGCGACATGCACCGCACCGCGGAGTACGGCATCGCCGCGCACTGGCGATACAAGGAGACCAACGGCACCCACAACGGCACCCACAACGGTGTCCATAACGGAGCTGTCGATATCGACGAGATGGCCTGGATGCGCCAGCTGCTGGACTGGCAGCGGGAGGCGGCCGACCCCAGTGAATTCCTCGAGTCGCTGCGCTATGACCTAGCCACCCGGGAGATCTTCGTCTTCACGCCCAAGGGCGAGGTCATCACGCTGCCCACCGGCTCCACCCCGGTCGACTTCGCCTACGCGGTCCACACCGAGGTCGGTAACCGGTGCATCGGCGCGCGGCTCAACGGCCAGCTCGTCGCCCTGGAGCGGAAGCTGGAGAACGGCGAGGTCGTCTAGATCTTCACCTCGAAGGCCGAGGGTGGCGGTCCGAGTCGGGACTGGCTTTCCTTCGTCGCCTCGCCCCGAGCCCGAGCCAAGATCAGGCAGTGGTACGCCAAGGAGCGTCGCGAGGAAGCCATCGAGACTGGCAAGAACGCCATCGCCAAGGAACTGCGCCGGGTCGGGCTGCCGGTGCAGCGGCTGGTCTCCGCCGAGTCGATGGTGGCCGCGTCCCGAGAGCTGCGTTATCCCGACGTCAGCGCCCTCTACGCCGCTGTCGGCGAGCACCACGCCTCGCCGCGCCACGTGGTGCAACGCCTGGTCGCGATGCTGGGCGGTGAGGAGGGTGCCGAGGAGGTACTGGCCGATCGGGCCACTCCCTCGACCGTCCAGCGCCGTCGAGCGACCACCGACTCCGGCGTGCGGGTCAGTGGCGCCATAGACGTTTACGCCAAGCTCGCCCGGTGCTGCACCCCGGTGCCGGGCGACGAGATCCTCGGGTTCGTCACCCGTGGGGGCGGGGTCAGCGTGCACCGTACCGACTGCACCAACGCCGAGTCGCTGCGGGCGCAGCCCGAGCGGCTGGTCGACGTCGAATGGGCGCCTTCGTCAGCGTCGGTGTTCCTGGTCGGGATCCAGGTGGAGGCGCTGGATCGACACCGCCTGCTGTCCGACGTGACCAAGGTGCTCGCCGACGGTCGGGTGAACATTCTGTCCGCCTCGGTCACCACCACTCGAGACCGGGTGGCGGTGAGCCGGTTCTCCTTCGAGATGGGTGATCCGAAGCACCTGGGCCACGTGCTGCAGTCGGTGCGCAACATCGAGGGCGTCTACGACGTCTACCGGGTCACGTCGTCCAACTGACTTGGTCCCCGGTGAGCCCGTCAGGTCGCCTTGACGTCGACGGACGTGATCGTGACTGCTTGGTTGGGCTTGCCGCCACCAGGAGAGGGCTCCAGCGACCTGTCGTCGCCTGCCTTGGCTATCTGGTCGAGGACCTCGAGACCGGTGGGCGAGATCGAGGCGAAGACGGTGTACTGCGGGGGGAGCTGAGTCTGGCCGTAGATCAGGAAGAACTGGCTGCCACCGCTGTCGGGTTGGCCGGTGTTGGCCATCGCCACCAGCCCGCGCCCGTAGGTCAGCTGGGGAAACACCTCATCCGGGATGGTGTATCCCGGTCCGCCAGCACCGGAGCCAGTCGGATCACCGCATTGCAGAACTTGCAATCCGGGGTTGGTGACCAGCCGGTGGCACGGGCTGTTGGCGTAAAAACCCTGCTGGGCAAGGCTGACGAAGCTGTTCACGGTGCACGGGGCCAACGCCCGGTCGAGAGTCAAGCCGATCGCGCCGGCCGAAGTCTGCATGGTCACCGGCACGAAGCCCCTGGCGGAGGTGGGGCCGGCCAGCGGGGGCTTCACCGGCCTGGCAGGGGTCTGCTGGGTGGTCGGGTACTGACAGTCTACCGAGGCAGCCAGCGGCGTCGGCCGAACAGGTAGTGGGGTGAGCTTGTTGTCGGCGCTGGGTGTGGCCGGAGCGCTCGCTTTGGCCGGTTTTGCTGCGGCGGACGGCGCCGCGGTGGCCTCGACTACCTGGTGCCGGTGGCCCAACGTCACGATCAGCACCACGATGCCGATGACCAGCACCACCGCGGCCGCGCCACCCGCCACGGCATATCTGCGGCGGGCCTTGGCTCGTTCTGCTCGGCGGGCAAGCTGGCGATCCAGTTTGCGCTTCGCGGCATCGCGACGCTGCTCGTTCGTGGGCACCCGGACTCCTGTGGCTCGGCGACGATCGCGGCGCAGTCTATGTGGGCGGTGGTTGTGCCCGCCGTCAGCCTCCCTGACGTGCGCGACCTAGGCTAGACCTGTGCTGGTCACAGGTTTTCCCACCGGATCGTTCCAGGCGAACTGCTTCGTGCTCGCTCACGAGGCTGGTGGTCCGTGCGTGGTGGTCGACCCGGGGGAGGGTTGCGAGCAGCCACTAGACGACCTGCTGCGCCAGCACCGGCTCGACCCGGTGGCGGTACTGCTCACACATGGGCATTTCGATCACATCTTCGCGGTGACGCCGGTATGCGACGGCAACGACATCCCGGCGTGGATCCATCCCGAGGACCGGGTGCTGCTGACCGACCCGCTCCGGGCGCTGTCCACCGAAGCGCGCCAGTTCTTCGGTGGCCGGGTTGCGCTGCGCGAACCCCGTGAGGTGCGCTTGCTGGCTGACGGGGCGTCCCTGGAGCTGGCCGGGCTGACCCTGACCGTCGACCACACCCCGGGCCACACCCGGGGCTCGGTGACCTTCCGCTCGGCGGCTGGTGAGGGCTCCGGTGCGGGGCCAGCGCTGCTGGTCTCCGGCGACACGCTGTTCGCCGGTTCGATCGGACGAACCGATCTACCCGGCGGTGACCACCAGCAGATGCTCGCCTCGCTCAGGGACAAGATCCTCGTGCTGGACGACGAAACCGTAGTGCTGCCGGGTCATGGTCTACAGACCACCATCGGCCGGGAACGTGCGAGCAACCCGTTCCTGCATGGCCTCGCCACGCGTGGCCGATCCCGAGGTTTGTGAACCGCTCAGAGGCTCCGTCAAGATCGTCAAGAGTGAGTGCTGGCCGCGCGGAATTGCACTGCCATCGCTCAGTTCCGATGATCAATCCCGCTGAGTGGCGGGCTCGATCTGATCGTGACGGGCAACCAGTGCGGCGATCGCCGTGGTGATAGGGACAGCGGCGACGAGCCCGATGCTGCCGACCAGCGTGCGTACCACCTCCTGGGCGACGTCCTGGGTGGTGACCAGGGCGCCGAAACTCTGCCCGGACAGCGAAAAGAGCAGCAGCACGGGTAGCACAGCTCCGGTGTAGGCCAGGGCCAAGGTGTTGACCGCTGAGGAGATGTGGTCCCGGCCGATCCGCAGCGCGGCGGTATAGAGCTGCCGGGCCCCGAGTTCGGGATTAGCCCGACGCAGTTCCCACACCGAACTGGTCTGGGTGACAGTGACATCGTCGAGCACGCCGAG
>DASUII010000003.1:0-11608 GCA_036279835.1 Pseudonocardiaceae bacterium | reverse complement strand
ATCACCGCGATACCGGGAGCCCGCCACCAACGAACCCAGGTCCAGGGTGTAGAGCTGCTTGTCCTTGAGTGTCTCGGGCACCTCGCCCTTGACGATGTTCTGCGCGAGCCCTTCGACGACGGCGGTCTTGCCGACGCCGGCCTCACCGATGAGCACCGGGTTGTTCTTGGTGCGCCGGGACAGCACCTGCATGACCCGCTCGATCTCCTTGCCGCGCCCGATTACCGGGTCCAGCTTGCCCTCACGGGCGCTGGCGGTGAGGTTGCGACCGAACTGGTCGAGCACCAGCGACGACGACGGGGTGCCCTCGCCACGCCCTGAGCCGGACTCCGCGGGCTCCTTGCCCTGGTAGCCCGACAGCAGCTGCAGCACCTGCTGACGTACTCGGTTGAGGTCGGCACCCAGCTTGACCAGCACCTGCGCGGCCACGCCCTCGCCTTCGCGGATGAGCCCGAGCAGGATGTGCTCGGTACCGATGTAGTTGTGGCCGAGCTGCAGCGCCTCGCGCAATGACAGCTCCAGCACCTTCTTGGCTCGGGGGGTGAATGGAATATGACCCGACGGCGCCTGCTGGCCCTGGCCGATGATCTCCTCGACCTGCTGGCGCACCCCTTCCAGGGCGATTCCCAGCGATTCGAGGGCCTTGGCTGCTACGCCCTCGCCCTCGTGAATCAGACCCAGCAGGATGTGCTCGGTGCCAATGTAGTTGTGGTTGAGCATCCTGGCCTCTTCTTGGGCCAGCACAACCACACGCCGCGCGCGGTCGGTGAACCTTTCAAACATGGTGCACTCCTGACTGCCGCACCATCGCGGCGCGGCCGGTACTGGGTCAGACAGTCCCTGCCGTCACTGTAGCTGTCGGACGGTCATCCTCGCTCTCGAACTGCTGCCCAAACTCTTACTGCAACGTGTCACTACCGGCCAGGATTCCGCCGCGGGCCGCCTTGTCCGCTCTCGGTGAACGCTCCCCATTAGGGGTGAACGAGACCCGCTCGGGTGGTCTCGGATAGCGGAGGGTGCCCGCGGGGATTCAGGCTGCTAGGTTTGCCCGGCATTAGGTAAGGCAACCCTCCACATAGACACGGGCGGCGCCGAGGCTGATCCAGCGCGACCGAGAAGGCAGTCGCCAGACCCACGAACGTAGAGGAGAGGCTGTGCCGCAAGCCGTGGTTCCAGTGGGCGAGTCGCCAGCTGCGGTGCACCCGCGCTACGCGCATCCACTGGCCGCGTCGATAGCCACAGCGGACCGTGCGGTGACGTTGTTGTCTTTCCGGACATTCGACCGGATGTCGGACTTGGCCAATACCCAGAGCGCCCAGTGGATCAGGTGTGACCACGCCCTGGCGGATCCGCACTTCTTCCCACGGTGGCGGGGGCAGGTCGCCCAACAGCTAGCCGAGCAGCTAGCCGAGCAGCAGTCGCATGCCCCGGAGCAGATCCAGGTTCCGGAGAAAACCACCGGCGGCTACGTGCTGCAGTGGTATCTGGTCATCCCGAGCTACCTCGGCGCGGTGCTGTTCCACTCCGCCAGGCGGGTGCCCTCGCTATCGCCGCGGCACCTCAGCTTCCGGCTCGACCCGGCGGCGGTGCGAGAGGTGGCGCTGCAGCCGGGGCGATTCTGGTGCCTGCCCGATGACCCCGACGCGGGGCATCCCGATGCCGTGCCGGTGCCGGACGAGGCTGTGCTGGGGGCGATACTGCGCCGTCAGGTGATCGCGCACGCCACCCATTTCCTCACGGTGTACGGCCCGATGGTGCGGTTCGGGTCTCGTACCCAGTGGGCGGCGGTGACCGACGTGCTGGACAGCGCCCTGCTGCTGGCGGGGCGCTCGTTCGGGTCACCACAGGCCGGCGCCGCCGATGCGCGGCTGGTGCTCGGCGATGGCGAGAAACCGCTCACCTCGGCGTCGACGATCCGCGAGTTGACCGATGACCGCGGCCGCACCCACTGGACCCGGCTGCGCGGCTCATGCTGCTTTCTCTATGCCCTGCCCGGAGTCGAGCGTCCATGCGCCAGCTGCCCGCGAATCAGGGATTATGACCGGGCTTGTATCTTCGGCACGCTTGATCGGGCTTGACTCAGTCGCACCCCGTATCTTCATGGTTTGTGATACCCGAGCCGGCGGACCCGCTTCCGAAGCGCCGCTTGCCGGCGGTGGTGGTCAATCCGGTCCGCGTCAAGGACCCGCTGCAGCTGCGGATTCAGATCACTGCTGTGTGCCTGGAGTTGGGATGGCAGCCGCCGCTGTGGCTGCAGACCACCATTGACGACCCTGGTAAGGGTCAGACCACAGCGGCGCTGGCTGCCGGCGCTGATGTAGTGGTCGCCTGCGGCGGTGACGGCACGATTCGGCACGTGGCGCACGTCCTCGCCGGATCGGGCACCCCGATGGGTTTACTGCCAACCGGCACCGCCAACCTACTGGCCCGCAACCTCGCCATCGCGCGGCGGGACCCGGTTCAAGCCACTCGGACCGCATTGTCCGGGAAAACCCGCGCGATCGACGTCGGGTGGGTGCTCATCGACGACCACGCCGAGGAGCACGTGTTTCTGGTGATGGCCGGGATGGGCTTCGACGCGGCAATAATGTCCGGCGCACCGCACGAATTGAAGGCCCGGCTGGGCTCCTTGGCCTATGTCGTCTCGGGAGCGCGGGCGCTGAAAGGCCTGCGAGCCGACATCACCCTCGCGGTCGACGGGCGGATCGAGTTGCCCCAGCGAGTCCGCGCGGTGATAGTCGGCAACTGCGGAAGGCTTCTCGGCGGCTTGGTATTGATGCCCGCGGCCAGGGTCGATGACGGGCTGCTGGATGTGGTGACCATAGGGCCGCGAGGAATCATCGGCTGGCTGGCGGTGACTGCCCGGGTGCTGGCCCGCCGCCGCGAGGGCCATCGAATAGTGCAGCACTGGCAGGGCCGCGACGTCATCATCAGCTCGGACAGTGCCCAGCAGGCGCAACTCGACGGCGATCCGGTAGGCGAAGCGCACGGAATGCGGCTACGCGTCGACCCTGGCGCGCTGCTCGTGCGCTCGTGAGTGCGTAACAGTGTTCTAACACTGTTACGCACTCACGACCCCGATCGGGGTCAGTTGCGCAGATTGATGAACCGCTGCCTTCCGGGCAACGTTGACTGTGATGCGGGTAACACTGCCCGGGAGGTATTCACGTACGGAGGGAGCCGCCCGATGGTGAGTCTGGTGAAGGGTTTCGCGGGCAAGCCTGCGCATGCGCCGCTGACCGACATCGGTATCGGCGCCTATACCGCTGGCGTGGCGATGCTCGTGGCCGGCGCGGCCGGGTTCCAGCAAGCCGCGATGGCCTCCGCGTCCGTGATCGCAATCGGAGTCGGCCTCATCGCAGCCATACCAACGATCATCACCGGCCTGGTGGACTTGTTCGGTATTCCGGCGGACGCCCCCGCGCGCACGCTCGGCTGGTGGCACCTGACTCTCATGGCCAGCGCCACCGGCATGTTCGCGTGGACGTTCAAGCTGCAGTTGGCTGGATACTCCACCGGCAAGGTCATCACGTTAGCTCTGACCGTCGGTATCATCTCCTGGGTGTTACTCTTCGCCGGCGGCTACCTCGGCGGCGCGCTCACCTTCGTCTACGGAGTCCGGGTACTCAAGCACCCGCAAGCTCCCATGGCTGACGCACTAATTCCCGGTCGCGCGGACCATAAGGACTAAGCCTGCAGGGGCACCACTGACCCCTTACAACACACCGGTGCCACTACTCAAGCAGCACCGGTGTGTTGTTCTGCGGGCTCAGTTTCCCTTGTGGTAAGCCTCTAACACCTCAGCCGGGATACGGCCCCGATCTGAGACATTGTAACCGTTCTTGCGGGCCCACTCGCGGATCGCAGCGTTCTGCTCGCGGTCCACCGACGCACGACCACCGGTACTGGCCCGACGAGCCGTACCCGCGACCTTGCGACGCCCGCCTGCCGCACCCGACTTGCGGGCGCTGCCGACATAGTCCGCCAGTGAGTCACGCAACTTCCCCGCGTTACCGGCCGACAGATCAATCTCGTAAGACACGCCGTCGATACCAAACTCAACGGTCTCTTCGGCGGTACCTCCGTCGAGGTCATCGACCAAGGTTACGGTGACCTTCTGCGCCATGCGCGTCGTCCTCCCTCAGGGACGTGGTGGACGGAGCCATCGCACGACGACTCCACAACGACAACGAGTAGGTTAGCCCATTTCCGTGCAGATTGCGAAATTACCCGTCATCGGCGTCCGCTATTGTGGTCGTACCAGCGGAAACAGGATGGTCTCGCGGATACCCGAACCAGTGAGCGCCATGAGCAGCCGGTCGATCCCCATTCCCATGCCGCCACTTGGCGGCATTCCGTACTCCATGGCTGTCAGGAACTCCTCGTCCAGCGGCATCGCCTCGTCATCACCCGCCGCCGTGAGCGCGGCCTGAGCCTCGAAACGCTCCCGTTGCACGACCGGATCGACCAACTCTGAGTAGGCAGTGGCCGACTCGACAGAACGGATGTAGAGATCCCATTTTTCGGCCAGACCCGCAGCGCTGCGGTGTTCCCGGGTCAGCGGGGCGGTGTCCACCGGAAAGTCCTTGACGAAGGTCGGCGCGTGCAGCTCTGGTACCACGAGTTGCTCGAACAACTCCTCAACCAGCTTTCCGGGTAGCCAGGCGGGATTGCATGTAAGGCCCACTCGCTCGGCGTGGCCGAGCAACTCCGCACGCCCTGTCGCCGGAGTGATCTCCTCGCCAAGCGCCTTCGAGACAGCGCCGAACAGGCTGACCTGAGACCATTGCCCACCGATGTCGTAGTCACTGCCGTCGGCGAGCCGAAGTGTGGTGGATCCGAACACGTCGCGGGCCACTGTCTGATACAGCGTGCGGGTCAGCTGCGCCATGCCCTCGTAGTCGGTGTAGGCCTGGTACACCTCAAGCATGGTGAACTCCGGCGAGTGCGTAGAGTCCGCGCCCTCGTTGCGGAACACTCGGTTGAGCTCGAAGACCCGCTCCATCCCGCCCACCACGCAACGCTTCAGGTAAAGCTCTGGGGCGATCCGAAGGTACAGGTCGGTATCGAGAGCGTTGGAGTGCGTCACAAACGGCCGTGCCGCGGCACCACCATGCACGATCTGCAGCATGGGTGTCTCAACTTCGACGAAGTCGAGAGAATGCAGCATCGCACGGACCGATCGAACCGCGTCGGCACGCACCCGGGCAGTCCGCCGGGCCGCATCGCGAACGATGAGATCGAGATAACGCTGGCGGACCCGGGTTTCCTCGGCCAGTTCCTTGTGCGCGGTCGGAAGAGGCCGTAATGCCTTGGCGGCCATCTGCCATTGGCTGGCTTGCACTGACAGCTCCCCGCGACGCGACGTGACGACCTCGCCGGTCACGGACACGTGGTCCCCGAGGTCGACATCTGCCTTCCACGCAGCCAGTCCGTCGGCGCCCACATTGGCCAGGCTGAGCATCGCCTGCAACTCGGTTCCGTCGCCCTCACGCAACGTTGCAAAGCAGAGTTTGCCAGCGGTGCGCAGGAAAATAACCCGACCGGTTACCGCGACGTGTTCACCGGTGACCGCGTCCGGCGGCAGCCCGACGTAGGTGTCGCGGATTTCCTTCAGGGTTCGGGTACGTGGAACTGCGACAGGGTATGGGTGCGGCCCGGAAGCCAGCATCCGTTCCCGCTTGTGCCTGCGCACCCGCATCTGGTCCGGCAAGTCGTCGTCTGCGTGGGATAGCTCCGTAGTCACGCCGGACAACTTAGTGATCCGCCGCGAAAGGGCGCTTCGCGCCCGGCTGGTGAACGCTTCGCGCCAGCGTGGCTGACCTGCCAGCGGTGCTGACCCGGCAGCGGTGTCGACCCGGCAGGCCGGTCGGATCGGCCGCTGACCCAGACGCCACGGCACCTGCCCCGCCAGTGATCACGAGTTGGGAAGAATGGGCCGCGCCTACCGCGGTTGATTCTTCCCAACTCGTGATCATGAGGGTCGTTCATCGGCGAATGGGCACGCCGCGCTGGTCCGTCCGCGCTGCCTTCCCGCACCCGCCGCGCGACCTACCTCATCGAGCTGCCCGTGGAGATGGCGTCGGCAAGAACCGCATCGCCCTGCTCGGGAACGCCCTGCGCGAAGCCACAGCAACCGTCCGAGACACCATCGCCGTGGAATTAGCCGAACACGGCGGTGCGAGAGCGAGGGTGGACGGATTAGGTGATGTTGCGTTGGAAGACCATGCGCAATCCCCGCAGGGTGAGGTGCGGGGCGTGGTGGGTGATGGTCTGGGACTCGGCGATCAGCAGCGGAGCCAGCCCGCCGGTGGCGACCACCACCACGTCGGCCTCGGCTCCTGGGGCCAGCTCCGCAGCGATCCGCTGGACCAGCCCGTCCACCTGCCCTGCGAAGCCGAACAGCAACCCGGACTGCAAGGCCTCCACGGTGCTTTTGCCGATCACCGACCGGGGCCGGACCAGCTGAACCTTCAGCAGTTGAGCCGCGCGGGAAGCGAGCGCATCGATGGAGATCTCGATGCCCGGCGCCAGCGCACCACCGAGAAATTCGCCGCGCGCGCTGACCACGTCGAAGTTGGTGGAGGTGCCGAAATCCACCACGATCGCGGGCCCGCCGTAGAGGGTAAAGGCGGCCAGCGTGTTGACGATCCGATCAGCACCCAGCTCACGTGGGTTGTCGTAGAGCAACGGCACGCCGGTGCGTACCCCGGGCTCGACGATCACCCGCGGCAGCTGCGGCCAGTACCGGTCGACCATCACTTTCAGCTCGCGTAGCAGCGCGGGCACGGTGGACAGCGCCGCAATACCAGTGATCTTCCGCGAGTATTCGCCGAGTAGCCCGCGGACGGTCAGCGCCATCTCATCGGCGGTCATTCTGGCGTCGGTGCGCATCCGCCAGTCATGCAGCAGCGCGGCGTCCGCACCCTGTTGGGCAGCGAACAAGCCTAGGACGATGTTGGTGTTACCGATGTCTACGGTGAGCAGCACTCGCTCGCGCCCGTCAGACGCCGGCCGAGCCGGCAATCAGGTCTGCGGCCGGGGCATGCGCCGGATCGTGGCCCTGATGTGCGATCCGGTTATCGGCGTCGACGAACACCACCCGGGGCAGGTAGTGCCGGGACTCGTTCTCGTCCATCGTGGCGTAGGCGATGAGGATCACCAGGTCACCAGGCGCCACCAGGTGCGCGGCGGCGCCGTTGATCCCGACCACCCCGCTGCCCCGCGCGCCGGGAATGACATAGGTCTCCAGCCGGGCGCCGTTGGTGACGTCCACAATGGCCACCCGCTCGCCGGCGAGCAGGTCGGCCGCGTCCATCAGGTTCTCATCGACCGTGACCGACCCCACGTAGTGCAGATCCGCATGGGTGACGGTGGCCCGGTGGATCTTGGACTTCAGCATCGTCCGGAACATCACGGGGCTCCTCGTCCGTTGGAATCGGCACCCAGCTGCAGGCCGACGTTGTCGATCAACCGGATGGTCCCGACGGTGGCCGCCAACAACAACCGGGCCGATCCTTGCCGCGGCGCCGGGCCGAGCTGGGGATCGCGCAATGCCAGGTAGTCCAGCTCGACGGCGGGTTGCCTGGCCAACACCTCACCGGCCGCTGTGAGCACCGCCTCAGGGCCCTGTCCACCGGCCTGAGCGCCGGCGTGCAGTGCCGCCGACAACGCGACCGCGGCACTGCGAGCCTCGGCGTTGAGGTGGACGTTTCGCGACGACAGCGCGAGACCGTCGGCTTCCCGCACTGTGGGGATCCCGAGGACCTGTACATCCATCCGCAGGTCGGCCACCATCCGCTGCACGAGCACCAGTTGCTGGTAGTCCTTCTCGCCGAACAAAGCCCGATCCGGACCGACGATCCCGAACAACTTGGCTACCACTGTGAGCACGGCGGCGAAGTGTCCTGCTCGGCTGGCTCCCTCCAGCTGCGCACCCAGCGGACCGGGTGTCACGGTGGTGTCGGATCCGGGCGGGGACATCGCCGCCACGCTGGGTGCGAAGACCAGCTCCACACCTTCCTCGCAGCACAGCGCCAGATCAGCGTCGAAGCTGCGGGGGTAGCGGTCCAGGTCGTGGCGGGAGCCGAACTGCGACGGATTGAGATAGATCGACACCACTGTGCGCGCGCCCGCAGTGGCCTGGGCGGCTCGGATTAGCGCCCGGTGGCCGGCATGCAGCGCTCCCATCGTCGGGACCAGCACGACCGGGTGCCCGGCTGAGCGCAGCCGGCGGGTCGCCGCAGACAGCGCGGCGGGGTCTTGGTGGACGGTCAGTTCACCGCGCAGCCGGCTGGTCATCGCCGTACCTGAAGGGTTTCCCGGATCTGGGTGGCGACCGCCGGAGCCAGCAGCCCGGCCTCCTCGGCTCGGTCAGCTGTCCGCATCGCCTGCACTCGGTAGGACTCGAGCAGCTCCGGCGCAGAGTCCGCGAGCACTCGCAGGTGCAGCCGTACCGTGTCGAGGTCGCCGCGGGTCACCGGGCCGGTCAACGCACGATCGCCGTGGCGCAGCGTGTTGTCCAGCGCCGCCTCCAGCAGCGGGCCCAGCAGCCGTTCAGCGGGCACCACGCCGGCACGCTCCAGCGCGTCCACCGCGTCGCGCACCAGAGTGGCCAGATGATTGGCCCCATGCGCCAGCGCCGCGTGATACAGCGGCCGGGCCTGCGGTGGCACGCGCACCGGCTCAGCGCCCATCTCCAATACCAGCGCCTCCCCGACGCTCCAGCCGGTCTCGTCGGCCACCGTGACGCCGACACAGGCCGCCGCCAGCCGCGCGACATCCTCCGCGCGCCCGGTGAAGGTCATCGCGGGATGCAGCGCGAGCGGCAGCACGCCGACCGCGGTCGCCGGCGCCAGCACGTCCACCCCCCGAGCGCCACTGGTGTGCACCACGATCTGACCGGCCCGAAACGCCCCGGTGGTGGCGAGCCCGGACACCAGTCCCGGCAGCACCTCGTCCGGGACGGCGAGCAGCACCAGGTCCGACCGTCGCACGACGTCATCGGGCGCCAGCACCGGCACATCAGGTAACAGGTTCGCCGCGCGCCGCAAGGAAGCTCGGGATACCGCGCTCACCCCGACCACCACGTGTCCAGCACCGGATATCGCGGCGCCCAGCACCGACCCCACCCGGCCCGCGGAGACCACCCCTACGGCCAGCCTGGCCGGGCGGGCGGCCACACCACGGGACGCGGCTGAACCCGACCGTGGCATCGTCGCCATTGCCCGTCCTCCAGAGGTTCCAGTCCCGCGCTGGCCGCAGGTACCGGACAGGCGCAGATTAACCCCGCTGGAGCTATTCGCGCCGGTCGGCGTGAGCAGCTTCACTCAACGGGTAGGCTCGGGGGTTGTTTGGGGCCCGCTGGGCCCGGCGCCGCGCGGCCAGCAGCGCGTCCAACGCCTCGTGATGCCACCGCCCGGTGTCGGCGCCGACCTCGCCCGGACGCAACCTGTCTTGCGAGAAAGCGAGTTCGGTGACCGCATGCTGGTAGTCACGCACCGCGTCTGCTGCGGTCTGGCCCGCCTGGCGGCCCACCGCGGCAGACCACCCCCGCCGACCGGCCTGACTGGCCAGCAGCGGGACCTCGCTGGGGGCGATCCATCCCGCGCTGGCGAATCCCGGCAACGCCGCGGCGATCACCCGTTGCTCCCGGCGGCGCTGCCAGAGCACCAGTGCGATCAACCCGCCGAATAGCGGCATCATGATCATGCCATAGAAAGTGGGGAGGAAGCCGAAACCAGCAGAGGCGTTCCACAGCGAATGCAGCCCGACAGCTGCTATGTACCCGAGGAACGGCAGCAGCATCCGCCGGGCCTGGTGGCGTCGGCGAACCGCCAGTCCCACGGCGATCCCGGTCATCGCGGTGAACACCGGGTGCGCGAACGGAGCGAGCACGCCGCGCATCAAGAACACGATGGCCACTCCGTTGCCGTCACCGACCAGCCCGCCGACGGCGAACGCGCGCCCGAAGTAGAGCACGTTCTCGGTGAACGCGAAGCCGGTGGCGACCAGCCCCGCGTAGACGATCCCGTCCACCACGCCGTCGAACTCGCGGCGGCGCAACCACAGCAGCCCGACCAGGAACGTGCCCTTGAGGGCCTCCTCGATGACCGGGGCGGAAATCACCGCACCGACGAGATCGCCACCCCCGGTGCCGAGCACCTGGTCCCCGAACTCTGTCGCCGAGTCGTTGACCGTTGCCGCGCCGAGCACCGAGATCCCCGCACCCCACAGGAACGCGGCGAGCAACAACCGCGGCGGCTCGGGCTCCCAGCGGTCCACCCACAAGAACACAGCCACCACCGGCAACGCTGGCAGGACCGCCGCCATGGCACCGACCAGCACGGCGCTGCCGCCAACAGTGCTGCTGATGAAGCCGAGGGCGAGGAGAAAACCGGCGGCCAGCGCCATCAGACCCAGCGCAGGCAGCATGACTTGCCGGCGGTGTGCGGGAGGCCCCGGTGAGTTTCGGCTAGCCAGTCCGAACGGCGTCATGACGCCGCACGCCCCCCGACTTCGCGGATGCTCCCACAGCGGCTGGGTGCGCTGACCCGGGATAATCCAGTGATCGCGATTTCGGAAGCGTGAGCCGCGCTGAGCGCGGTTGATTCTTCCGAAATCGTGATCACTGAACTGGATTATCCGTGGGTGCGCCTGCGGCGGGGGGTCGAAGCTGCCCCGTGGGCGGCCAGCAGATCCTGCACCGTCCGTTGAGCCTGCGCCGTCGGCAGCGCCTTTGACGGCTGTCCCCGGCCTGGTCCGTGCCTGCCCTGGACCTCGGAGGCCGATATTTCCGGGCGGCCGGGACCGAAACGGAACTGTGGACCAGGCGGCGCCGTGATTGCCGGAGGCACTGTCGGGGCGGGCCTTTTCGCTACCGGCGCAGCGCTGCTGTCGTCGAACTGTCGAGGTTGGGCAGGCAGCGGGACCATGCGGGTGGAGTCGGCACGCATAGTGACCCGCTCCAGCATCGAGTTCCCACCCAGCAGCTGCGCCAGATTTCCGCCGACGGCCGCCAGCTCGGCCCGTAACTGCCCGATCTCACGCTGCTGCGATAGCTGCGCCTGCTCGCGAAGCGCGCGCTCGACGGTCAGCGCGTGCTCTCGCCGGGCAACCACCTCACGTTGGAGTTCGAGCTGGTAGGCCGCGCGTAGCCGATCGACGTGCTCGGCTCGGGAGCTGACGTCGCGCCGGGCTCGCGCTGTGGTGAAGGCGGCGAGCAGGGCCGCCCACAGCGCCGCAACGACGCCCAGCCTCAGCAGCTGAGCATCCTGGGTGCCCAGGGCGAGCACGGCCGCGGCCGCCGCAGCCATGACCATCGTGCTCAGCATCAGGACCCGAGCGCTGCCCTGCAGCGAAGGAGGCTCAGACCTCCGCACTTCGGCGGTCCCGGACATGGCGGATACCGTACCGGCTCACCGGGCTGCTGTGGACCTTGCAGCGGTGACAGGCAGCCATCGTGCGATGACAGACATCCCAGGAGCTTGAATGTCAAGCTGCGGCCTTGTCGGCACGGTGCGGCCATGCGGTCGCTTCGTCGTAGCGGGTGCGGGTTTTGAGGCAGCCGTGCAGGATGCCGACGAGCCGGTTGGCTAGCTGGCGGAGG
>DASUII010000002.1:0-21191 GCA_036279835.1 Pseudonocardiaceae bacterium | reverse complement strand
ACTGCGAGGTAGTTTCTTGACCCCGTTTTGACCCTCGGTAAGCCGCCCAGGTATCCTTGCTGTCGGTCCCGACTCCGGTCGGGCCGCTCTGTATGCCTGTTGGTGGTGCACCGCTGGTGGTATGGGTCGAAAGACTTCCGCCTCCGGATCTGGCGCCAGTGCCGCCCAGCTCCCGTCGGGTTTGTACCCGACCGAGCGGCTGGGCTCACGGCGACACGCCCGACCTCGGGATACGGAGTTACCGGCTGCGGAGCATGTCCTGACCGGTCCGGTAACGCAGCATCAGATGACCCAGTAACACAGCACCGCCGCAGCACCACATGACAGAGAGCAAGCCGGAAGACAACGAAAGCTGGTCCATGCCTACCATCCAGCAGCTGGTCCGCAAGGGCCGCGAGGACAAGCTCGCGAAGACCAAGACTGCAGCGCTGAAGGGAAGCCCGCAGCGGCGCGGGGTGTGCACTCGCGTCTACACGACGACCCCGAAAAAGCCGAACTCGGCGCTGCGCAAGGTCGCCCGCGTGCGCCTGACCAGCCAGGTCGAGGTGACGGCTTACATTCCGGGTGAGGGTCACAACCTCCAGGAACACTCGATCGTCCTGGTCCGCGGTGGTCGGGTGAAGGATCTTCCCGGTGTCCGCTACAAAATCATTCGCGGGTCGCTGGATACTCAAGGTGTGAAGGGCCGCAAGCAGGCCCGCAGTCGCTACGGCGCGAAGAAGGAGAAGGGCTGATGCCTCGCAAG
Organism: Pseudonocardiaceae bacterium; assembly: GCA_036279835.1. GTDB lineage: Bacteria > Actinomycetota > Actinomycetes > Mycobacteriales > Pseudonocardiaceae. Next base: position 20,446 of record DASUII010000002.1, on the reverse strand, counting down.
GGTCCCGCCCCGAAACGACCATTGCACTCCGACCCGGTCTACGGAGCGCCGATCGTCACTCAGCTCGTCAACAAGGTCCTCGTCCGAGGCAAGCGCTCAGTGGCCGAGAAGATCGTGTACCAAGCACTGGAGGGCTGCCGGGACAAGACCGGCACCGACCCGGTGGTGACGCTCAAGCGCGCGCTGGACAACGTCAAGCCTGCGATCGAGGTGAAGAGCCGCCGGGTCGGTGGCGCTACCTACCAGGTTCCCATCGAAGTGCGGCCGGTGCGTTCCACCACGCTCGCGCTTCGCTGGTTGATCACGTTCTCTCGGCAGCGGCGGGAGAAGACCATGGTGGATCGGCTGATGAATGAACTTCTCGATGCCAGCAACGGCCTCGGGGCGAGTGTGAAGCGCCGCGAGGACACCCACAAGATGGCCGAATCGAACAAGGCCTTCGCGCACTACCGCTGGTAACGAACCACGGTTAAGACAGGCACAGCCAAGACAAGCTAGGGATGAATTCTCGTGGCACGTGAAGTGCTGACTGACCTCGCCAGGGTCCGCAACATCGGGATCATGGCGCATATCGACGCCGGCAAAACCACCACTACCGAGCGGGTCCTGTTCTATACCGGGATCAACTACAAGATCGGTGAGGTGCACGACGGCGCCGCAACGATGGACTGGATGGAGGAGGAGCAGAAGCGGGGCATCACCATCACCTCCGCCGCGACCACCACCTTCTGGGCCGATCACCAGATCAACATCATCGACACGCCGGGCCACGTCGATTTCACCGTCGAGGTGGAGCGCTCACTTCGGGTGCTCGACGGCGCCGTCGCGGTCTTCGACGGTAAAGAGGGCGTCGAGCCCCAGTCCGAGACGGTGTGGCGGCAAGCCGACAAGTACGACGTCCCCCGCATCTGTTTCGTCAACAAGATGGACAAGCTGGGCGCGGACTTCTACTTCACCGTGCGGACCATCCGCGAGCGGCTGGGCGCTACGCCGCTGGTCATCCAGCTGCCGATCGGCTCCGAGTCCGAGTTCGAGGGTGTCGTCGATCTGGTCGGGATGCGGGCGCTGACCTGGCGTGGTGAAGTCCAGAAGGGCGAGGACTACACCGTCGAGGCGATCCCGGCGAACCTGCTCGAGACGGCGCGGGAGTACCGGGAGAAGCTGGTCGAGGCCGTCGCCGAGGCTGACGACGAGCTTATGGAGCTCTACCTCGCCAGTCAGGAGATCAGCGCGGCACAGATCAAGGCGGGCATCCGCAAGCTCACGGTGCACAGCAAGGTCTATCCGGTGCTGTGCGGCTCGGCGTTTAAGAACAAAGGCGTGCAGCCGATGCTGGACGCGGTGATCGACTATCTGCCTTCGCCGCTGGACGTGCCGCCGGTGGTGGGTTTGCTACCCGACGGCACATCTGTGGTCCGCAAGCCCTCGACTGAGGAACCGTTCTCGGCGCTGGCCTTCAAGATCGCCGCGCATCCGTTCTTCGGGAAACTGACCTACATCCGGGTCTACTCCGGTCGGATCGCCGCGGGCTCGCAGGTGATCAACTCGACCAAGGAGCGCAAGGAGCGCATCGGCAAGCTTTTCCAGATGCACTCCAACAAGGAGAACCCGGTCGACGACGCCCGCGCAGGTCACATCTACGCGGTGATCGGCCTGAAGGAGACGACCACCGGGGACACCCTGTGCGACCCACAGGCGCCGGTCATCCTGGAGTCGATGACCTTCCCGGAACCGGTCATCCAGGTCGCCATCGAGCCTAAGACCAAGAGTGACCAGGAGAAGCTGGGTATCGCTATCCAGAAGCTGGCCGAGGAGGATCCCACCTTCCAGGTCAAGCAGGATGACGAAACCGGTCAGACGATCATCGCCGGGATGGGTGAGCTGCACCTCGAAGTGCTGGTCAACCGGATGCGCAGCGACTACAAGGTCGAGGCGAACATCGGCAAGCCGCAGGTGGCTTACCGGGAGACGATCCGCAAGACGGTGGACAAGCTGGAGTACACCCACCGCAAGCAGACTGGTGGCTCCGGCCAGTTCGCTCGGGTGATCATCAAGCTGGAGCCGCTACAGAGCACCGATGGCGCGCTTTACGAGTTCGACAACAAGGTCAGCGGTGGGCGGATCCCCAGGGAGTACATCCCGTCGGTGGATGCCGGAGCGCAGGACGCGATGCAGTACGGCGTGCTCGCCGGCTACCCACTGGTCGGCCTGAAGGTCACCCTGCTCGACGGCGCATACCATGAGGTGGACTCCTCCGAGATGGCCTTCAAGATTGCCGGATCGATGGCCTTCAAGGAGGCCGCACGCCGGGCCGGCCCGGTGATCCTGGAGCCGATGATGGCGGTCGAGGTGACTACTCCCGAGGACTACATGGGCGACGTCATCGGTGACCTCAACTCCCGGCGGGGCCATATCCAGCATATGGACGAGCGCAGCGGTTCCCGCATCATCAAAGCGCTGGTACCGCTGTCGGAGATGTTCGGATACGTCGGCGACCTGCGGTCGCGGACTCAGGGCCGGGCGAATTACACCATGCAGTTCGACTCCTACGCGGAAGTCCCGGCCAGCGTGTCCAAGGAGATCATCGCGAAGGCGACCGGCGAGTGAGCATCGCAGCGATGAGCATCACCACCTAACAGCATGCCGCTACATCTCCGACCGGTGACGGTCCCGCAGATCAAGCGGATCCAAGAGAACGAGTCCAGGAGGACGAGACCAGTGGCGAAGGCGAAGTTCCAGCGGACCAAGCCGCACGTCAACATCGGAACCATCGGTCATATCGACCACGGCAAGACCACGCTGACTGCGGCGATCACCAAGGTCTTGCACGACAAGTTCCCGGACGTGAACGATGTGTCGGCGTTCGACAGCATCGATAAGGCTCCCGAGGAGAGGCAGCGGGGCATCACCATCTCGATCGCGCACGTCGAGTACCAGACCGAGAAGCGGCACTACGCCCACGTCGACTGCCCCGGGCACGCGGACTACATCAAGAACATGATCACAGGTGCGGCCCAGATGGATGGTGCCATCCTGGTGGTGGCCGCCACCGACGGCCCGATGCCGCAGACCCGCGAGCACGTGCTGCTGGCCCGGCAGGTCGGCGTCCCCTACATCGTCGTCGCGCTGAACAAGGCTGACATGGTCGACGACGAGGAGATCATGGAGCTCGTCGAGCTCGAGGTCCGCGAGCTGCTGTCCAGCCAGGAATACCCTGGCGACGATCTGCCGATCGTCCGGGTGTCGGCGCTCAAGGCGCTTGAGGGCGACGCCGAGTGGAGTTCGAAGGTCTTGGAACTGATGGATGCCGTGGATGACAACATCCCGGAACCGGTGCGCGAGATCCAGAAGCCATTCCTCATGCCGATCGAGGACGTCTTCACCATCACCGGTCGCGGCACTGTGGTCACCGGCCGGGTCGAGCGCGGCATCGTCAAGGTGAGCGAGGAGGTGGAGATCATCGGCATCAAGGAGAAGTCGGCGAAGACCACCGTCACCGGCGTCGAGATGTTCCGCAAGCTGCTCGACGAGGGCCGGGCCGGCGACAACGTGGGCCTGCTGCTTCGCGGTATCAAGCGCGAGGATGTCGAGCGCGGCCAGGTCGTCATCAAGCCGGGCACCAACACCCCGCACACGCAGTTCGAGGCTCAGGTCTACATCCTGTCCAAGGACGAGGGCGGCCGGCACACGCCGTTCTTCAACAACTACCGGCCACAGTTCTACTTCCGTACTACCGACGTGACCGGTGTGGTGACGCTTCCTGAGGGCACCGAGATGGTCATGCCGGGCGACAACACCGAGATGGTGGTGCAGCTCATCCAGCCCGTCGCGATGGACGAGAACCTGAAGTTCGCGATCCGCGAGGGTGGCCGCACAGTCGGCGCCGGCCGGGTAACGAAGATTCTGACGTGAGGCAGTGAGGACCCGCCGACCGGGTGTCGGCGGGTCCTCCCCGGATTTGGTCGGCGATCACCTATCGCCTATCATGAACCGGTTGCTCGGTACGACCAGCCGGCTCAGCGGATCCAGGTTCGCTGCGATGTGCGCACCTTCCGCGGATAGCACGGCTAGCAACCATCAGGGGCACTGATCTGCGGCACAGATTTGGGCGCCGAGCGCGACACACCCGACCTCGGGGACCGGTGCGGGGTAGGACTGAGACTGGGTTGCAATGCCAGTCCAGGCCTGGCCAGTACGACGAGATCCGCGGCACGAGACTGACAGGACGGCAAGCCACCATGGCGGGACAGAAGATCCGCATCCGGCTCAAAGCCTACGACCACGAGGCAATCGACGCTTCCGCGCGCAAAATCGTCGAAACTGTGACGCGCACCGGCGCGCGAGTGGTCGGACCGGTGCCGCTGCCGACCGAGAAGAACGTGTACTGCGTCATCCGCTCCCCGCACAAGTACAAAGATTCACGGGAGCACTTCGAGATGCGCACGCACAAGCGGCTGATCGACATTCTCGACCCGACGCCCAAGACGGTGGACGCGCTGATGCGCATCGACCTGCCGGCCAGCGTCGACGTCAACATCCAGTAAGGCCGGGCAATGACAGCGACTGATTCGGAGCAGGTCGGTAGGACCGTGACGGGGATACTGGGCACCAAGCTCGGGATGACTCAGGTCTTCGACGACAACAACAGGATCGTGCCGGTCACCGTGGTGGCCGCCGGACCATGCGTAGTGATCGGGATCCGTACCCTCGAAAAGGACGGCTATCCCGCGGTGCAGCTGGCCTACGGCGCCATCGACCCGCGCAAGGTCACCAAGCCGGTGGCCGGGCAGTACGCCGCGGCGAGTGTCACACCGCGCCGGCACCTGGTGGAGCTGCGTACCGTCGACGCGGCGGAGTATCAGATCGGCCAGGAAGTCACCGCCGAGGTGTTCGCCGCTGGGGCCGTGGTTGACGTCGTCGGCACCAGCAAGGGCAAGGGCACCGCCGGGGTGATGAAGCGGCACGGCTTCAAGGGCCTTGGAGCCAGCCACGGCACCCAGCGCAAGCACCGCTCGCCGGGTTCGATCGGCGGCTGTGCCACCCCGAGCCGGGTGTTCAAGGGAACCCGGATGGCTGGCCGGATGGGGCATGTCCGGGTGACCACCCAGAACCTCACCGTGCACCGCGTCGAAGCAGAGTCGGGGCTGCTGTTGATCAAGGGCGCGGTGCCGGGTCCCAAGGGCGGTTTGGTCCTGGTCAAGACGGCAGCGAAGGGCGGTGTGCAGCAGTGAGCCCAAAAACGACCGCAGAAGCGAGAACGGTCGATGTGCGAACCCCCGACGGTGCCACCGCGGGTACCGCTGAGCTGCCCGCCGAGATCTTCGATGCGCCGGCGAACATCCCGTTGATGCATCAGGTGGTGGTCGCCCAGCTGGCGGCGGCGCGGCAGGGCACGCACAGCACCAAGACCCGGGGCGAGGTCAGCGGTGGTGGCACCAAGCCCTACCGGCAGAAGGGCACCGGACGTGCCCGCCAGGGTTCGATCCGCGCACCGCAGTTCACCGGTGGCGGCATCGTGCACGGTCCACAGCCGCGCGACTACAGCCAGCGGACCCCGAAGAAGATGAAAGCGGCCGCGCTTCGCGGTGCGCTGTCGGACCGGGCCCGCGACGGGCGGGTGCACGTGATCTCCGCCCTTGTCACGGGTAACGCGCCGTCGACTAAGACCGCTCGCACCGTCCTCGAGGCGCTGGCCGGGCAAAGCACGAAACTGCTGGTGGTGATCACCCGCGCCGACGAGGTGAGCCGCCGCAGCCTGCGCAACCTGCCCTCGGTGCACGTGCTGACCTTCGACCAGCTCAACACTTACGACGTGCTGAGCAACGACGAGGTGGTGTTCACTTCGGACGCCCTGCAGGCCTTCCTGGCCGGGCGCAGCGGGCGCACCACGGTTGCCGGCAGCTCGGTTGCAACTAACACCGTGCAGGAGGCAGCGCGATGATCCCCGATCCCCGTGACGTGATCCGCAGACCGGTCATCTCGGAGAAGAGCTACGGCCTGCTGGATCAGCACAAGTACACCTTTCTGGTCGCTCCGCACGCGAACAAGACCGAGATCAAGATCGCGGTCGAGAAGGTTTTCGGGGTGAAGGTGCTCAGCGTGAACACCCTCAACCGCGCGGGCAAGCGCAAGCGGACCAAGTTCGGGTACGGCAAGCGCAAGGACACCAAGCGGGCGATCGTGACGCTGTCACCGGAGAGCAAGCCGATCGAGATCTTCGGCGGGCCGGCGGTGTGAATTGACGGTAAGTGAGGACTCCTAGACATGGGCATCCGCAAATACAAGCCGACGACCGCGGGCCGTCGTGGTTCCAGCGTCGCCGACTTCGCCGAGATCACCCGGGACCATCCGGAGAAGTCATTGGTCCGGCCGCTGCACAGCAAGGGCGGTCGGAACTCCTACGGTCGGATCACGACCCGGCACCAGGGTGGCGGGCACAAGCGTGCGTACCGCCTGATCGATTTTCGGCGGGCGGACAAGGATGGCGTGCCGGCCAAGGTCGCGCACATCGAGTACGACCCGAACCGCACCGCCCGGATCGCCCTGCTGCACTACGCCGACGGTGAGAAGCGCTACATCATCGCGCCGGAGAAACTGCGCCAGGGCGATACCGTGGAGAACGGTCCGAAGGCTGATATCAAGCCGGGCAACAGCCTGCCGTTGCGCAATATCCCGGTCGGCACGGTGGTACACGCGATCGAGCTCCGGCCCGGCGGCGGGGCGAAGATCGCCCGCTCGGCTGGCGCGCGAGTCCAGCTGGTGGCCAAGGACGGTCCCTTTGGCCAGCTGCGGATGCCCTCAGGAGAGATCCGTAACGTCGACGTTCGATGCCGCGCCACGGTAGGTGAGGTCGGCAACTCCGAGCAGGCGAACATTAACTGGGGCAAGGCCGGCCGGATGCGCTGGAAGGGCAAGCGCCCGACGGTTCGCGGTGTCGTGATGAATCCGGTTGATCACCCGCACGGTGGTGGTGAGGGCAAGACCTCTGGTGGCCGCCACCCGGTGAACCCAGCCGGTAAGCCCGAAGGCCGCACCCGGCGCCACAAGGCCAGCGACACGTTGATCGTCCGCCGCCGCCGTACCGGCAAGAAGCGCTGAGCAGGAGGGGTGCAAGCATGCCACGTAGCCTGAAGAAGGGCCCGTTCATCGACGACCACCTGCTCAAGAAGGTGGACGCGGCTAACGAGGCCGGCAGCAAGCAGGTGATCAGAACCTGGTCGCGCCGTTCCACGATCATTCCCGACATGATCGGCCATACCATCGCGGTACATGACGGGCGCAAACACGTCCCGATCTTCATCAGCGAGGCGATGGTCGGCCACAAGCTCGGTGAGTTCGCGCCCACCCGCACGTTCCGGGGTCATATCAAAGACGACCGACGAGCGCGGCGGCGCTGAGCCGGTGAGCGGGCCCGACAGGCCGGATGACCAAGCAGCCCGAAGCGACGAAAAGACGAAGAGGTAGCAGCGCATGGACGCCCGTAACGAGGCCGGTGCGACGGCCGCGCAGGAGCCATCCCGCGCGGTGGCGCGGGCTCGGTATGTCCGCGTGACGCCCATGAAGGCGCGCCGGGTGGTCGAGCTCATCCAGGGCCGCAGCGCGCAGGAGGCGCTCGCAGTGCTCCAGTTCGCGCCGCAGGCGGCCTCCGAGCTGGTGTCGAAGGTGCTGGCCAGCGCGATGGCCAACGCGCAGAACAATCTCCAGCTCGATCCCGACACCCTGGTGGTGTGCCGGGCGTTCGTCGATGAGGGGCCGACGCTCAAGCGTTTCCGACCTCGTGCGCAGGGTCGGGCCTACCGGATTCGTAAGCGCACCAGCCACATCACGGTGGAGGTCGAGTCTGTGCCCCGACTTCAGACAGCGCAGCGCCGGGTCGGCGGCCGGTCCCGTGGCGGACAGGCCGGTACCGGCAAGAAGGCCACCCAGACAAGGAGTGCCCGCTAGTGGGTCAGAAGATCAACCCGCACGGCTTTCGGCTCGGCATCTCGACCGACTGGAAGTCCCGCTGGTACGCGGACAAGCAGTACGCCGAGTACGTCAAAGAGGACGTCGCGATCCGCAGGCTGTTGGCCAAGGGCATGGAGCGGGCGGGCATCGCGAAGGTCGAGATCGAGCGCACCCGCGACCGGGTCCGGGTGGACATCCACACCGCTCGCCCGGGCATCGTGATCGGTCGCCGCGGTGCGGAGGCCGACCGGATCCGGGGCGAGCTGGAGAAGCTGTCGGGCAAGCAGGTGCAGCTCAACATCCTTGAGGTCAAGAATCCCGAGGCCGAGGCTCAGCTCGTCGCTCAGGGAGTCGCCGAGCAGCTGTCCAACCGGGTCGCGTTCCGCCGTGCGATGCGTAAGGCGATCCAATCGGCGATGCGTTCACCGCAGGTGAAAGGCATCCGGGTGCAGTGCTCCGGCCGGCTGGGCGGCGCTGAGATGTCCCGCTCGGAGTTCTACCGCGAGGGCCGTGTTCCGCTGCACACGCTGCGGGCCGACATCGACTACGGGCTGTTCGAGGCGCGTACCACGTTCGGTCGGATCGGCGTGAAGGTCTGGATATACAAGGGCGATGTGGTCGGTGGGCGACGTGAGCGTGACGTAGAAAGCGCTGCCAGAGCGGCAGACGCCGCCGCCCGCGCGCCGCGGCGGGAACGTCCTGCCCGGCGTCGCTCCGGGGCTACCGGGACGACCGGTACCTCCACTGAGGCGGGTCGCGCCGCGGCGGCGGAGCTTGCTGGTGCGCAGTCCACGCAGTCCACTGAGAGCACGTCGAGCGAGCCGATCACGAGCTCAGCGCCGGACCCGATTAGTCCACAACGTCCGGCTGGTACTGACGATGCGGCCACCGCAGGGCCCGGGGAGGGCTGAGACGTGCTAGTTCCACGCAAGATCAAGCATCGCAAGCAGCACTCACCAGGTCGGTCGGGTATGGCCACCGGCGGTACCCAGGTCACCTTCGGGGACTTCGGTATCCAGGCTCTGGAACCGGCCTACGTGACCAACCGGCAGATCGAGTCCGCCCGTATCGCGATCAACCGGCATATCCGCCGCGGCGGCAAAGTCTGGATCACTATCTTCCCGGACCGGCCACTGACCAAGAAACCGGCGGAAACCCGGATGGGATCCGGCAAGGGCTCACCCGAGTTCTGGGTAGCCAATGTCAAGCCAGGTCGGATCATGTTCGAGATGGCCTACCCGAATGAGTCGGTCGCCCGCGAGGCGTTGCGCCGCGCGATGCACAAGCTGCCGATGAAGTGCCGGATCGTGACCCGCGAGGGGGTGGACTTCTGATGGCAACCACCACCGCCGCGAGCGAGCTGCGCGAGCTCACCGACGACGAACTGGTATTGCGGCTTCGCGAGTCCAAAGAAGAGCTGTTCAACCTGCGTTTCCAGATGGCCACCGGACAGATGGACAACAACCGGCGACTGCGCACGGTCCGGCGTGACATTGCCCGCATCTATACCGTGATGCACGAGCGTGAGCTGGGTCTGTCGGTGTCTCCGGACGCCGTTGCCGGAAGTGAGGGTGCGGCATGAACGATGAGCAGCGGAATAAAAGAAAGGTCCGGGAGGGTTACGTCGTCTCGGACAAGATGGATAAGACGGTCGTAGTGGCGTTGGAGGACCGCAAGAAGCATCCGCTGTACGGCAAGGTGCTGCGCTCCACCACAAAGGTCAAAGCGCACGACGAGGCCAACGTCGCGGGGGTCGGTGACCGGGTGCAGCTGATGGAGACCCGTCCGCTGTCGGCGACCAAGCGCTGGCGGCTGGTCCAGATCCTCGAGAAGGCCAAGTGAACCAGGTGGGCTGCGAGAAGGACCACGAGAAGGAGCTGACGTGATCCAGCAGGAATCGCGACTGCGGGTTGCCGACAACACGGGTGCCAAGGAGATTCTGTGCATTCGGGTGCTCGGCGGTAGCTCGCGGCGCTACGCCGGCATCGGGGACATCATCGTGGCGACCGTCAAGGAAGCCATTCCCGGAGCCAACGTCAAGCGCGGCGATGTGGTGAAGGCAGTCATCGTGCGCACCGTCAAGGAGAAGCGGCGACCGGACGGTTCCTACATCCGGTTCGACGAGAACGCCGCTGTACTGATCAAGCCCGACGGTGAGCCGCGCGGCACCCGGATCTTCGGTCCGGTCGGTCGGGAGCTCCGGGACAAGCGGTTCATGAAAATCATCTCGCTGGCCCCGGAGGTGCTCTGACCATGAGAATCCGCAAAGGCGACACGGTTGTCGTTATTGCCGGCAAGGACAAAGGCGCCAAGGGCAAGGTGATCCAGGCCTACCCGGATGCTGGACGGGTGCTGGTAGAAGGCGTCAACCGAATCAAGAAGCACACCCGGATCAGTCGCACCCAGCGCGGTGCGCAAAGTGGCGGAATTGTCACGCAGGAGGCCTCCATCAACGTGTCGAACGTCATGGTCGTCGACTCCAGCGGCAAGCCGGCCCGGGTGGGTTACCGCACTGATGACGAGGGCAAGCGCGTGCGCGTATCGCGGCGCACCGGCAAGGACGTCTGAGATGACCACAGTAGACAGTGATCGTGTGGCGGCGATGCCGAGGCTCAAGGCCCGGTACCGCGAGGAGATCGTCGGCGCGTTGCGCGAGCAGTTCAACTACGCCAATGCGATGCAGGTACCCGGGATGGTCAAGGTCGTAGTGAACATGGGCGTTGGGGAGGCCGCCCGGGACGCCAAGCTGATGGACGGCGCCGTGCGGGATCTCGCTACGATCACTGGTCAGAAGCCGCAGGTGAAGCGGGCTCGCAAGTCCGTCGCGCAGTTCAAGTTGCGCGAGGGGATGCCCATCGGCGCCAAGGTGACTCTGCGCGGCGTCCGGATGTGGGAGTTTCTGGACCGGCTGCTGTCGATCGCGCTGCCCCGTATCCGCGATTTCCGTGGTCTGTCGCCGACCCAGTTCGACGGTCACGGTAACTACACCTTCGGGCTCAACGAACAGTCGATGTTCCGCGAGATAAACCCGGACAACATCGACCGCCCGCGCGGCATGGATATCACTGTGGTCACTTCCGCGACCACCGACGAAGAAGGCCGGGCGCTGCTGCGTCGTCTGGGCTTCCCCTTCAAGGAGAGCTGATGGCGAAGAAGGCGCTGGTCATTAAAGCCGCGCGCAAGCCCAAGTTCGCGGTGCGGGGTTACACCCGTTGCCAGCGCTGCGGGCGACCCAAGGCGGTCTACCGAAAGTTCGGGCTATGTCGGATCTGCCTGCGCCAGATGGCCCACCGGGGCGAGCTCCCCGGCGTGAGCAAGTCCTCATGGTAGAGCGCTTCGCGCCCCACCAGGTGAGTGGTCGCCACTCGCCGGACGCAGCTAATAGTCGCCGTAGGCCCGGACGGGAACCGCGGCGGGAAGGGATCACGAGCTCGCCATGACGATGACCGATCCGATCGCAGACATGTTGACCCGGCTGCGGAACGCGAACTCGGCCTATCACGACCGGGTCGTGATGCCGCACTCCAAGATCAAGGTCAACATTGCCGAGATCCTCCAACGGGAGGGTTACATCTCGGGCTTCCACGCTGAGGACGCACCTGTAGGAAAGTCTTTGGTAGTGGAACTGAAGTTCGGTCCAAACCGGGAGCGCAGCATTGCTGGCCTGCGCCGGGTGTCGAAGCCTGGCCTGCGGGTATACGCCAAGTCGACCTCGCTGCCCAAGGTGCTCGGCGGCCTTGGTGTGGCGATCATCTCCACATCCACAGGGCTGCTCACCGACCGGCAGGCCGCTAAGAAGCGCGTGGGCGGGGAAGTCCTCGCCTTCGTCTGGTGAGAGGGGAGCAGCGGAGATGTCTCGCATCGGGAAGCAGCCGATCATCGTTCCGACCGGCGTCGATGTGGTCATCGACGGGCGCACCGTGACAGTGCAGGGCCCCAAGGGTGTCCTGTCGCACACCGTGCCCGAGCCGATCACCGTAGCGTGGGAGCAGGACGGTACCCTGCTGGTCCAGCGGCCGAATGATGAACGGCGTAGCAAGTCACTGCACGGGTTGTCTCGGACCCTGGTGAACAACATGGTTCTCGGGGTCAGCCAGGGATACGAGAAGCGCATGGAGATCCATGGTGTCGGCTACCGCGTGGTGGCCAAAGGCTCGGATCTGGAGTTCTCGTTAGGCTATAGCCACCCGGTGCCGATCAAGGCGCCCGATGGCATCAGCTTCACGGTGGAGAGCCCAACGCGATTCTCCGTGGCCGGGATTCACAAGCAGGCGGTCGGCGAGATCGCTGCGACCATCCGTAGGTTGCGGCGTCCTGACCCTTACAAGGGCAAAGGCGTCCGCTACGCGGGCGAGAAGATCCGACGCAAGGTCGGGAAGACGGGTAAGTGATCATGGCTGAGGCAGCAACTGCCAGTACTACGAAGCGGCCGAGCGTCGGCACCGACGTCTCGACCCGACGCCGGCTGGCGAGGGCGCGGCGGCATTTCCGGCTGCGCAAGAAGGTCAGCGGTTCCCCGGAGCGGCCACGCCTGGTAGTCAACCGCTCGTCTCGGCACATCGCCGTGCAGCTGGTGGACGACCTGGCCGGACATACCTTGGCTGCGGCGTCGAGCATCGAGCCGGATGTCCGCGCCATCGACGGGGACAAGAAGGCCAGGGCGGTCAAGGTCGGCGAGCTGATCGCGGCCCGGGCCAAGGCGGTCGGCGTGCAGCGGGTGGTCTTCGACCGCGGCGGCTATGACTACCACGGTCGGATCGCGGTGCTGGCCGACGCCGCCCGCGAAGCCGGCCTGGAGTTCTGATGTTCGACACCACGATGTTCGATCGGCACCCAAGACAACAACGGCACCTGACTAACGGAAGGAACGCCTGATGCCTGGACGCGTGCGGCGGGAAGGCGGAGGCGGACCCGGAGGCGAGCGTAGCGATCGTCGGGACCGCCGCGACGGTGGCCGCGGCGGGGCGGCCCAGCCGGAGAAGAGCCCGCATCTCGAGCGGGTGGTCGCGATCAACCGGGTAGCCAAGGTGGTCAAGGGCGGCCGACGCTTCAGCTTCACCGCGTTGGTCGTGGTCGGTGACGGCGACGGGATGGTCGGCGTCGGTTACGGAAAAGCCAAGGAGGTGCCGGCGGCGATTCAGAAGGGTGTGGAGGAAGCCAAGAAGAACTTCTTCCGGGTTCCCCGGATTGCCAGCACCATCCCGCACCCGATCACCGGCGAGGCAGCGGCCGGTGTTGTGCTGCTCCGTCCGGCGTCTCCAGGTACAGGCGTCATCGCAGGCGGTCCGGTTCGCGCGGTGTTGGAGTGCGCCGGTGTGCACGACATCCTGTCGAAGTCTTTGGGCAGTGATAACGCGATCAACGTTGTGCACGCCACGGTGGCTGCGCTGAAGGGGTTGCAGCGCCCTGAGGAAGTGGCTGCCCGCCGCGGTCTGCCGCTGGAAGACGTGGCGCCGGCTGGCATGTTGCGCGCACGGGCCGCCGGAATGGGGGCGTGAGGTGGCTGATCTGAAGATCACCCAGGTTCGCAGCAACATCGGTAGCTTGCGCAATCACCGTGAGACGCTGCGCTCGCTGGGACTGCGCAAGATCCGGCAGTCCGTGGTCAAAGAGGATAACTCACAGGTCCGCGGCATGATTGCCACCGTGCGTCACCTGGTAGCGGTGGAGGAAGTCTCGAACGAGGTGGCTGCGAAGTGAGTATTAAGATTCATCACCTGCGCCCGGCTCCAGGGGCGAAGACTGCCAAGATGCGAGTCGGCCGTGGTGGCGGTTCAAAAGGTAAAACGGCGGGTCGCGGTACCAAAGGAACCAAGGCTCGCAAGAACGTGCCAGCCACTTTCGAGGGCGGCCAGATGCCGATCCACATGCGGCTGCCCAAACTCAAGGGTTTCCGCAACCGGTTCCGTACCGAGTATCAGGTGGTCAACGTCGGCGACCTGGCTCGACTGTTCCCCGCCGGTGGCACCGTGGGGCCCGACCAGCTGGTAGCCGTCGGTGCGGTGCGCAAGGGTCTGCCGGTCAAGGTGCTCGGCGACGGCGACATCGCAGGAGTGCCGTTGCAGGTCAGTGCCCAGCGTTTCTCTGGTTCCGCGCGGGAGAAAATCGCCGCGGCGGGCGGTAGCAGCATCGAGCTGTAGACGCCAGCCCGCCCCTGCGGGCTCTCGTCAGGACAGTCCGGCCCGGCTGTTAGAGTCGGGCCCAATGCGTGGGCGAGCCAGTTGGCATCCGCTGTCAGGTCCGCCTGCACCGCACGGTCGCCGCCTCCGGCCATGCGACCGCCGGTCCATGATCGACGGCCTCATTACGGCCGTGCCCAGGAGGTAGGAGTGCTCGGCGCCTTCCGCTCGGCCCTTGCGACACCGGATCTGCGCCGCAAGATCCTGTTCGTGCTCAGCATGGTGGTGATCTACCGGGCCGGTGCCACATTGCCGTCGCCCGGAGTCTCCTACGTCAATATCAATCAGTGCCTGGACCGGGTGCAGCACGGCGACAATCAGAACGTCTACTCGCTGATCAATCTTTTCAGCGGCGGAGCATTGTTGCGGCTGTCGGTGTTCGCGTTGGGGATCATGCCCTACATCACCGCGAGCATCATCATTCAGCTGCTCACGGTGGTGATTCCGCGCTTCGAAGTGCTGAAGAAGGAGGGTCAGTCCGGGCAGAACAAGCTCACGCAGTACACCCGGTACCTGACGATCGCACTGGCTATCCTGCAGTCCACCGGCATCGTGGCGCTGGCCGTACGCGGTCAGCTGTTCTCCGGCTGCCCGCTGCCGCCGATACCCGATCAGTCAGTATTCAACCTGGTGGTCATCGTCGTGGTGATGACCGCGGGTACCGGAGTAATCATGTGGTTGGGCGAGCTGATTACCGAACGGGGCATCGGCAACGGTATGTCGCTGCTGATCTTCACCTCGATCGCCGCGCGGATCCCCGCAGAGGGCAAGAACATCTTGGACTCGCAGGGCCTGCTGGTATTCCTGCTGGTGTGCTTGTTCGGTCTAGCGATCATCGCCAGTGTCGTGTTCGTCGAGCAGGGCCAGCGACGGATCCCGGTGCAGTACGCCAAGCGGATGATCGGCCGCCGGATGTACGGCGGCACCTCCACCTACCTGCCGCTGAAGGTGAACCAAGCCGGCGTCATCCCGGTCATCTTCGCGTCGTCGCTGCTCTACCTGCCTGATCTCGTCGCGCGGCTGACCAGCTCGCCCACCAGTAAACCGAGCTGGTTCCAGACGTTCATCACCCGCTACCTGTCCGACCAGTCCAGCTGGATACACATCGGGCTGTACTTCCTGATGATCATTTTCTTCACTTACTTCTACGTGGCGATCACCTTCAATCCCGAAGAACGTGCTGAGGAGATGAAGAAGTTCGGCGGTTTCATCCCGGGCATCCGGCCCGGCCGCCCCACCTCCGAGTACCTGAGCTTTGTACTCAGCCGTATCACCTTGCCTGGCTCGCTGTATTTGGGCATTGTGGCTGTACTGCCCAACTTGTTCCTCGACCTGACCGGTAACGGGCAGAACCAGAACTTCCCCTTCGGCGGTACTGCGGTACTGATCATGGTCGGGGTGGGCCTGGATACCGTGAAGCAGATCGAAAGCCAGCTGATGCAGCGCAACTATGAAGGGTTCCTGCGCTAGTGCGGATCCTCATCGTCGGTCCTCCAGGCGCGGGCAAGGGCACTCAGGCCGCCCTGCTGAGCGCGGAGCTCGGTGTGGCGCACATCTCCACTGGAGATCTGTTCCGGGCGCATGTCGACCGCCGATCCGAGCTAGGTCAGAAGGTCAAGCAGTACCTGGATGCCGGTGCGTTGGTGCCCGACGAGGTCACCAACGCGATGGTCGCGCAACGGCTTACCGATGATGTGTGCCGGGCAGGATTTCTGCTCGACGGATTTCCCCGTACCGTCGGCCAGGCCGAGGTGCTGGAGAATCTGCTGCGCGAGCGGGACTGCGAGATCGACACGGTGCTGGAGTTCGACGTACCCGAGGACCAGGTGGTGGCGCGGCTGCTGGCCCGCGGGCGCGGCGACGACACCGAGGACGTGATCCGGCACCGCCAGCAGCTTTATCGCCAGGAGACCGCGCCGCTACTGAGCTTCTACGCCGAGCGGTTGGTCACCGTGCCGGCACTCGGTTCGGTGCCCGAGGTCACGGCCCGGGCGCTGCACGCGTTGCGTACGCGGGCGTGACGAGCGTGCGATGACCGGGGGCGGGGTGCGTGCTGTGGTACGACGGTTACGGGGCAAGGCCAGCATCGAGCTGAAGTCTCCAGGCGAAATCGAGGCGATGCGCGCCGCCGGAGCGGTGGTGGCCCGGACGCTGCGCTTGCTCGAATGTCATGCCCGCGCCGGGGTGAGTACCGGTGAGCTGGATGAGCTGGCGGAGCAGTCGATCCGGGACGCTGGGGCGATACCGTCGTTCAAGGGCTATCACGGGTTCCCCGGGTCGATCTGCAGTTCGGTCAATGAACAGGTGGTGCACGGCATCCCCAGCAGCGAGCAGGTGCTCGCCGACGGCGACCTGCTGTCCCTGGACTGCGGTGCGATCCTCGAGGGCTGGCACGGCGATGCCGCGGTGACGGTGCATGTGGGGACCATTGTGCGGGCCGATAAAAAACTATCGATGGCCTGCCGGGCGGCGCTGGAAGCCGGAATCGCGGCGGCGCGACCCGGTGGCAGGCTGACCGACATCTCTCACGCAGTGGAGTCCACGGCACTGGCCGCCAGCGCTGCGCACGGCACGTCGTACGGCATCATCGCCGACTACGGCGGCCACGGGATCGGTACCGCCATGCACATGGATCCGTTCCTGCCCAACGTGGGTCGCCCCGGCCGCGGCCCCCGGTTGGTGCCCGGCATGACGTTGGCGATCGAGCCGATGCTCACCGCGGGCAGTGATAAGACCGAGGAACTCGGCGACGGCTGGACCGTGGTGACCGTGGACGGCTGCCGCGCCGCGCACTGGGAACACTCGATCGCCATCACCGAGGACGGCCCGCTGATTCTTACGGTTGAATAGCTCACCGGACCCGTTGGGCCGATCGGCCCTCCCCCGCTCGGCGAACGGCGGCAACCCTTCATGGAGCCTTGGCCTGCCCCGGTGCCGTTGCCACCGCAGACTGATGGCAACCGCCGGTCCATCAGGTCCGGTCACCCCGAAGGGCAGGCACCGATGGGCGTTCTCGACGGCAAAGCGATCGTTATCACCGGAGCGGGACGCGGTCTAGGCGAGGCTTATGCGCGCCACGCCGCGCGGTCTGGGGCCTGCGTCGTGGTCAACGACGTCGATGGCGAACAGGCCGAGAAGGTCGCAGACCGGATCGTTGAGCTGGGCGGCCGGGCGGTGGCCAACGCGGCGTCGGTTCGCGATCCAGGTCAGGCCAGCGAGATCGTCGCGCAGTGCCTGGAGCAGTTCGGCAGAGTCGACGGACTGGTGAACAACGCCGCGCTCGGTCCCCACGAGGTACTACCGTGGGAGGAAGACGTTCACTGCGCCCGCGACGTCATCGAAGTCAACGTCCTGGGCACGCTTTATTGCGGCCTCGCAGCCGCGAAGGTCATGCGCGCACAAGGCACCGGATCCATCGTCAACATCTCGTCGGGCTCGTCGTTCGGTCAGCGTCGCGCAGGTGCCTACTCCGCATCCAAGGGCGCTGTCGCGTCGCTGACCTACGCCTGGGCGCTGGATCTGGAAGAGGTGGGGATTCGGGTCAACGGCGTCTGCCCGCTAGCCTGGACCCGGCTGGTGGAGCGTTCCCCGGCCGCTCAGTCGCGCTGTACCCGCGAGCGCACCCCTGACCGGGTGGCGCCGCTGGTCACCTACCTGCTGTCAGATCTCGCCGCTGGGATCACCGGCCAGCTCATCCGGTGCACCGGGGATCAATTGCACATCGTGCGCCAGCCAGCAATCAAGGAGCCGGTTCTGCGTTGTGCGGGCTGGGACACCGAGGACATCGCCGCGGCATTCGACGGCATCCTGTACCGCCACTACGAACCGTTCGGCCTGGAGAAGCGGATCACCCCGAGGTTGCGAGCGGCGATCTGCTGCCCGACCGACTGAGCCACCCGTCGCGCTGCGGAGTCGCGACGGCGGGTGCTCAGCGACCCCGCCAAGCGAGGGGAGATGTGCACAGGGCGTCGGCGATTCGGCGTGCTGGTCGGTGCGCAAGTTGTTGCGTGAGGAGTCGATCCAACCCTGCACTCTGGTGTAGCCCGCATCCTTGTATTCGACCGCTTGGATCAGACATTCGAGCTTGTCGGCGTCTTTCGCGCAGTGCGCTTCGGGAGTCTGCTGTGTCTCGTACTCGGCGACTACGTCCTGCACCGTCTTGCGGGCGGCGTCAGGCAGCGAGGCGGTCTGGTCGGCGGTGATCACTTCGGGGCAGCACTGGTCGATGTAGGGCCTGGCGGTGTGCGGGATGTCGCCCGTACGAGTTTCTTGCGAGTCGTGCCAGACGGCGAGCAGCGCCGCCCGACCTGGCTCGGCACTTTTGAGGATGTGACCGTCTCACGGGGTCGTCGCATTTTTTCGACCGGTTGTCGCATCGTTGAAATCCACCTCCGACAGATCTGGTGAACCCGCGAGACTGTCAGGGGTGGGTGCGACAATGGTGACGTGATAGAGACGCAGCTGAACCCGAGGCAGGCCATAGTCGCCTGCCTCGCCCAGTGGCGTCACTCCATCGTCGACTGCGACGACGCGGGATTACAGGAGAACGTCCGCGATATCGAATCGGTGTCGCGGATGATGTATTCGGTGATGCTCGATGCGGTCGCGGAGTTGGAGTCCCGCAACGTTGCGGTCACCGCCGGGTTTCGGAACACCAAACAGCTGTTGACCGGGATGTTGCAGCTCTCACCGACTGAGGCCGGCGCCCGAGTCGCGAACGCTACCCAACTCGCGTCGCGCCGTGCGCTGACCGGTGAGGTCCTCGCCCCGTTGCTGCCGAATACCGCTGCGGCGTTGGCCGCGGGGGAGATCGGTCCGGCGCAGGTGCGGGTGATCACCGAAACGATGAACGCGATCCCCGCCACGGTCAGGCCCGCCGATCGCGACGCCGCAGAGGTCGAGTTGGCTCGTCATGCCCGGTCGTTTAACTCCACGTCACTGCACCGGATCGGTCTGCATATCCTCGCGCACCTTGATCTAGATGGCCGGAGCTCCGCGACGAGCCACAGCCGGCCCCGGCCGCGGGCGAATTGCGGTTGTGGGACCGCCGCGACGGGCGCCTGGGCCTGGAGGGATACCTCGAACCTGAGCACCGTGCCGCCTTCCGATCACTGATCGAACAACTCGCGGCGCCCCATCCCGCCGCCGACGCCATCCCCGACGAGCGCACCACTGCACAGCGCAACGCTGACGCTTTGCTGGAAATCTGTGGGCTGGCCCGCGCGGCGAAAGACTGCCCAAGCACCGCCGGGGAACCCCCACACCTCACCGTCACCATCGACTGGGACGCCCTGCGCACCGGTCTGGGCACCGCGAGGCTGGACTACGGGACACATATCAGCGCATCGGAGGCCCGGCGGTGGGCGTGCGACGCCAAAGTAATCCCCATTGTTCTCGGCGGGAAATCCGAGCCCCTCGACGTCGGACGGGCGATGCGAACCGTTCCGCTGTCCATCCGCAGAGCGCTTGTCGCGCGAGATCGAGGATGTGCGTTTCCGGGCTGCGATCGGCCACCGGGAATATGTCAGGCGCACCATTGCCGACACTGGATCGATGAGGGCGAAACCAGTGTTGAAAACTGCGTTCTCCTGTGCGAAACTCATCATCGGCACGTGCATCGGACCGGCTGGGAAATCCTCATCCACCCTGGCCACGTCGAATTCATCCCACCCACGATCATAGACCCCACCCGCACTCCACTGCGCAACCCACTCCGTTGCTAACATCGATTGTTGGACTGGCCGTCCCAGGGCTCAGTCGCCGCAGGCAGCGGGCTAGGGCGGCAGTCGCCGCAGTTTTTCTCGCCTTCGTCATTCGCTAGCTGCTTGGCGACGCTGACGAACGTCCGCATCCCGGTGCACCCCATCCCAAGATCGACAGCAGATTTCTCCGGCCTCGCGTGCATAACTCCCCGGTTGGGTTCGGAAAACTCGGTGCACTCAGTGGCCAGCGCGGTCCACCCGTTCGGGTGGCGCCTGACTACGGATGTGGGTTGACCGGCCGCATTCGCGGAAATTTTCCCGCTGACGATGCGCAGTTGCGGGCCCCGGTGGCGAACCGGTCACCGGTGGCGTGAGCTGCGGTTTTCTCGCCTGCTGCTGCCGTTGCGGCGGTGTGGCATGCGCGGTGGGATGGGTGAGAGCCGTCACATCGACGTGGCGGTTTCCCGGCGACTTGACTGCCGGGATCGCCCATCACATGCGGTCGGCGGCCCCGACCGGACGAGGAGTTGGCCCGTGACACGCATCACTGTCATGGTTGACGGCGTCTCCTACGTCGACGACGTCGAAGCACGAACTCTCCTGGTGTATTACCTGCGG
>DASUII010000001.1:0-5731 GCA_036279835.1 Pseudonocardiaceae bacterium | reverse complement strand
AACTGACCGATGCCGGTGATCAAGTGCACCGCACGCACCGGACCAGACCTGTCCACCTCGACTTGAAGTTGCGCGCCGTCTGGCATCGGCAACCGCAGTGAGCCGAGATCGAGCCTGATCCACCCGTCATCGGGCGCCTCGTCCGCGTCGTAGGGTCCAAACCCCAACCCCCCCTCCACGATGCTTTCAGTAGCACTGTGCGGAACTTGGTCGGGCGCCTCAACACCATCCGGTGGCGGTGTCGGGTCTTGGGGTCTGCTGCGACGTCCGAACACTGCTAGCACTCTCCCTGCTGTGTGGTCCCGCCTAGCTGGCAGGTCCCCGTTGAGCCGTAACCGTTCGTTCCCCGCAGGGACTGCGGTAGCGCGGTCACCTCACGAAACGCGGCGCGCTCCACTCGCTGCACGACCAGTTGCGCGATCCGGTCCATCCTGCGCAGCACCGCAGGCTCGCGCAGGTCATGGTTGACCAGGCAGACCCGCAGCTCCCCCCGATAGCCGGCGTCGATGGTGCCCGGCGAGTTGATTACCGCCAATCCCGCCTGCGCCGCCAACCCGGAACGAGGGTGAACGAACGCCGCATAACCACTGGGCAGGGCGATCGCAATGCCGGTGCCCACCACGGTTCGCTCACCAGGGGGCAGGACCACGTCGCGGGTGGTGACCAGATCGGCTCCGGCGTCGCCGATGTGTGCGTATTCGGGCACCGGCACCTCAGGATCCAGCCGGGTCAGCAGGACTTCGAGCGGAGGCGGGGACACGGCGCGCGAGACTACCCTCAGCCTGGTGTCCGATCGTGAAGCCCCCGGCCAGCACTCGTCCGACGCCGCGGTCTTCGATGAGCGTCTCGCCGTACCGCTGTGGTGGTGGCCGCTGGCTTTCGGCGTGGCGACGCTGCTGGCGGCTGAGGTCCATATGGGATACCCGGGGGTACGCGCCTGGCTGCCATACCTGTTGACAGTGCCGCTGACCTGCGTCGTGCTGTTGCGGATGGGTCGGCACCGGGTTGCGCTGCAGGGCGATGAGCTGCGGGTAGGCCCGGCGCACGTCCCGGTCCGCCAGCTAGGACAGGTCCAGGTGATTCCCCCGGACGCCAAACGGCGCGTGCTGGGTCCGGACCTAGACCCGGCAGCGTTCGTGCTGCACACCGGGTGGGTCGGCCCGGTGTTGCGAGTTACGCTCACCGATCCAGCCGATCCCACCCCGTACTGGGTCTTCAGCGTCCGCCACGCTGAGCAGCTCGCTGCGTTGCTTCGGACCCACACTGACGAGGTGCCCCATGGCAACCCTGGGCCACGCTCGTCTAGCCGGTAGCAGGCACTGCACAGGACAAACTGCTCAAGCCGCGCAATCCCGGCACACCATCCGGCCGTTGCGCTGTTCAGCCAGCCTGCTGCGGTGATGGACGAGGAAGCAGCTCGAGCAGGTGAACTCATCAGCCTGCTTGGGCAGCACTCGAACGATCAGCTCCTCGCCGGACAGGTCGGCGCCGGGCAACTCGAAGTTCTCCGCGGACTCCGACTCGTCGACGTCAACCGCACCCGACTGAGCCTCGTTCCGTCTCGCCTTAAGCTCGTCTAGCGAGTCCTCGACAAGCTCATCCGCCTCGCTCCGCCGCGGAGCGTCGTAGTCGGTAGCCATTATTCCCACCCCTGAGTCGTACGGGTCGCACCGCAGCACAAACGCACAAGCACGCCAATTTGTGCCCGAGACGTCGGTCACACCCCGACGCTTCGGTCACAGCGCTGGCGCGCGCCCTACCGTGAGCCCCTCTGCGGCGCCAGAGCGGCGAGAGACTAGCTCGCCAACCGGTGCAATGCGCGCATTTCTCCGGCGTGTCCTGTCAGTTTCGCGTTGGTGTCGCCGCTCGCCTCGCCGCCAACTGGGCGAACCGGACTCGGACACGCCGTAATGGGCTGCGCTGATCCCGCCTCACATCTACCCTCAAATGCAGGGGCTGGCCAGGTCAAGGGCCAGGGAGGGCGGGGCCGTGGCTGCGGTGGGCTCGTCGAGCGGGCGGAAGCAGGGCTACCGCACTCGCAGGCCGATTCGGGCACTTCTGCTCGTGGTCGTTCTCGGCAGCGCGGCCGGGTTGATCTGGCTCAACGTGCTGCATCAGACGGACAACGGCTGCCCGAGGCCCGCAGCAACTGGTCAAAAGCTGCCGACCGACGGCCTGGATGCAGTGTCACCTGCGCCGCCCCAATTCACCCGAGTGAGAGTTCTCAACGCCAATGGCAGGCTCGGCGAGGCGACCATCGTCGACAGCGCGCTAGCTCACCTCGGGTTCGCCTCCACCAGTCCCGCCAACGATCCGCTGTATCCCGACCTGGATCTACGCTGCTACGGCGAGATCCGCTTCGGCGCCGCTGGACAGGCCGCGGCGCGGACGTTGAGCCTGGCGGTGCCCTGCGCCGAGCTCGTCCGTGATGTCCGGCCCGACTCGGACGTCGACCTGGCTCTGGGTACCAGATTCGCCCTTCGACCCAACGACGCGGCCCGCACCGCCCTACTGGACTCGGCCGGCCTCGGCCGGCTCATGCAAGTTGTGCCGCCCCATGGCGGCCTGGCCGCTCAGGCCGGACCGCCCGACGCGGCCAGCATTCAGCCAGCGGTTCCCGTGGTCGATCCCAGCCTCCTGCGCCGGGCACGTCAGGTGACGTGCTGACGGCCTCAGACTGCGTCAGCGCCGCACTGCGCCATCAGCTCCGCCAGCGAGTCAACGATCCCCGGCGTCGCCGCCAAGAGGAAGTCTGATCCGCGCGGCGGCAACCGGACCACTGCGCCCGCCTCGGTCGCGATCAGCGCACCGGCCGCCCAGTCCCACCGGTGCAGGCCGTGCTCGGCGAAACCGTCCAACCATCCGGACGCGACGGAGCACAGATCCAAGGCAGCCGATCCCGCTCGGCGTAGATCCCGGATCTTCGGCAGCATGCCGGCTACCATGGCGGCCTGCCGAGCCCGCCGCTCCGACCGGTAGGAAAAGCCGGTGCCGATCAGCGACAGCTCCAGCTGGGTAGCCCCACTGACCCGCAGTGCGACCCCATCGCAGTGCGCCCCGCCGCCTCGCGCTGCGCTCCACAGCCGACCAGCAGCGGGCTGTCTCACCGCCGCGGCCAGCGACTGCCCGTCACGCTGAACCGCTACCGAGACCGAATACCAGGGCAGCCCGTAGAGGTAGTTCACCGTGCCGTCGATGGGGTCGACGACCCAGCACAGGCCGCCCGTCGTCGACGCCTCGCCGCCCTCCTCCTCGCCCAGCACCGGCTCACCGGGCCGCCACTGCGCGAGCAGCCGCCGGGCCAACCGCTCGGCCGCCTTATCTGCGGCGGTGACCACGTCGGTATCGCTGGTCTTGGTCTGCACCTGATCGGCTCCAGCGAGCCGCATCCGCAACACCAGGTCGCCGACCTGTTGGGTAACCGCCACGGCGGTGGACCGCAACTGCTCGACATCGTCGGTTCGAACGCTCGACACCGAGCCATCCGACCACACCTCGGCAGGGAGGTTCGGGCTAGGGTCAGATCCGACCGGCGGCCCTTGCGGCGGGCGATCAGGAGAGGACGCGGATGGCCAGGACACCCGGGTTCGGGGTGGACATCGGCGGGTCCGGCATCAAAGGATGCACGGTGGATCTGCGCAGCGGGTCGCTGGCGGACCAGCGGGTCCGCGTTCCCACTCCTGCGCCTGCTACGCCGACCGCGGTGGCGGAGCTGGTCGCCGCCATCACCAGCGAGTTCGGCTGGCACGGCCCGATGGGAGTCACGCTGCCCAGTGTGCTCAAGCGCGGCATCGCGCTTACTGCAGCGCATTTAGACCCCGCTTGGAAGGGCTTAGCCGCGGACAAGCTGTTCTCCGAGTACTGCCGAGTGCCAGTCGTCGTGCTTAACGATGCTGACGCCGCAGGGCTGGCCGAGATGCGGTTCGGTGCCGGCCGCGACCAGGACGGAGTGGTCGTGCTGCTCACGTTCGGAACCGGCATCGGCAGCGCGCTGTTCGTCGATGGTGAGCTGGTTCCCAACACCGAGCTGGGCCACCTGGAGGTCGATGGCGCCGATGCCGAGATCCGAGCCGCCGCCGCAGCCCGGGACGACGAAGAACTGTCATGGGCGGACTGGGCCGTCCGAGTGTCACGCTACCTGCAGGTACTGGAAGATCTGATGTGGCCGGACCTCATCATCGCGGGCGGCGGGGTAAGCAAGAAGGCCGACAAATGGTTGTCGCTGCTGGAGTGCCGGACCCCCGTGGTAGCGGCCGCGTTGCGCAACGATGCCGGCATCGTCGGTGCGGCCGCAGCCGCCGCGGAGGGACGTGTGCGATAATCACGTCGGCGCGCGCCCCGGTGCGCGATGGGCGTCATTACAATGCAGAGTCGTACACTGGAACGCGGCACCGTCCCCGAGCACCCTGGATCGCACCGTCGGAATCCGGCAAGCCGCCGTGATTGCCGACACTGGCTCCAGCGGCGGGCTCGCCGACGGGGGCCCGATTCCCGCACCGCGCCCGAACACCGACTTTTCCGAAAGGCCGTCCGTGGCAGCCGCAGAACCCGCATCCCATCGCGCCGCAGCCTCGAACTCCGCAGCCTCGAACGCCGCTGCGCCGAATGCCGCAGCGATGAACTCGACAGCGTTGAGCTCCACTGCCTCGCGTTCCGGGACAGATAAGAAACCCGCCGCCCGCAACGGCGTCGCACGCACCCGCGCGAAAGCCACCAGCACCGCCAAGACGGGTACCAAACCCGCGGCCAGCGCAGCGGAGGCCCCCGACAGCGGCTCCCCAGGCGTCCCCCCGGGAGTCGAGCCCGGGGCCGACATCGAGAGTGGCCCCGCTGCCGAGGATCTCGCCGACGTCGAGGTCGAGGTCGAAGAGATCACCGTGGAGGCCGAGGAACCGGAGGCGCCCAGTGGTCCCGGTTCGGAGGACTTTGTCTGGGATGAGGAGGAATCAGAGGCGCTGCGCCAAGCTCGCAAGGACGCCGAACTCACCGCCTCGGCCGATTCAGTACGCGCGTACCTCAAGCAAATCGGCAAGGTCGCTCTACTCAACGCCGAGGAGGAGGTGGAGCTCGCGAAGCGCATCGAGGCCGGGCTCTACGCCGCAGAGCGGGTGCGCAGGGCCGAGGACCTCACCGAAAAGCTTTCGCCGCAGCTGCGCCGGGATCTGCGCTGGATCGTCCGAGACGGCGAGCGCGCCAAGAACCACCTGCTGGAGGCCAACCTTCGCTTGGTCGTGTCGCTGGCCAAGCGCTACACCGGCCGTGGGATGGCATTCCTGGACCTGATCCAGGAGGGCAACCTGGGTCTGATTCGCGCGGTGGAGAAGTTCGACTACACCAAGGGCTACAAGTTCTCCACCTACGCCACCTGGTGGATCCGCCAAGCGATCACCCGAGCGATGGCCGACCAGGCCCGGACCATCCGGATCCCGGTGCACATGGTCGAGGTGATCAACAAGCTGGGCCGCATCCAGCGCGAGCTGCTCCAGGACCTCGGTCGCGAACCCACTCCGGAAGAGCTGGCCAAGGAGATGGACATCTCCGCGGAAAAGGTGCTGGAGATACAGCAGTATGCCCGCGAGCCCATCTCGTTGGACCAGACCATCGGCGATGAAGGCGACTCGCAGCTCGGCGACTTCATCGAGGACTCCGAGGCCGTCGTCGCCGTCGATGCAGTCTCATTCACCTTGCTGCAGGATCAGCTGCAGTCCGTACTGGCCACGCTGTCCGAGCG